>JBCCSZ010000086.1:0-25212 GCA_039199225.1 Bacteroidota bacterium | reverse complement strand
GCACCCTGTATAACCCCAAAAAACCAAATGAAAACAATCTACATATCTTTTTCCAGGTGGAATTGTCTTGTTTGACCAGCTATTCTTTAACAGCCTCGGAATTCAAAAGTTGTCATTTTCTTCTTCTCTTTTCGTTCTGCACTGTATCATTATTGAATTCGCCCTTATGACGGAGCTTGATTTGCCCGGTCACATTTCCTCAAAAAAAAGTCTTTTATTAGCTGAATGACCACCGAAAAAGAAATTTTTAAAATGTTATGAAAGTTAAAATTTAAACCAAGTTTAATCAAGGCTGTTGCCCAAAAATAATTTGGATAAATAGAGCACAAAATAACTTTAAAGTCCAAAATAATCTCTCCATCAGAATTTACGTACAAATAGATTTCAAAAACCAAATATTAGATTGCTCCACTCTCTTAAAGCTCAAAATACCAAATTTTATTTTTCTTAACTAAAAGAAGTACAATTGTTAAGAAAATGTTAAAAATATTTTTTTATTGTGACTTGGGCTGTGACCTATGAATATTCGCTGCTTGAACAACTTATAGACAATCTTAGTTTTCACCTCAATTGTCCAACATTTCAAACCATTTAGAACCTTGGCTAAAGTAAAAAAGATATTCGCATGTACGAATTGCGGGGCGACTTCTCCCAAATGGATAGGAAAATGCCCTGCTTGTGGTGAGTGGAACACCTATGTTGAGGAAGTCATCTCAAAAGAAACCCGTCAGGAAACACAGAGAAAGGCATGGGCTGATAGCTCCAACAGCAAAAAGGCGGTAACACCCATCGCCCTACCGGATATAAAGGCCGGACAAACCCAGCGGCTGCCCACTCCAGACAATGAACTGAACCGCGTACTAGGTGGCGGCATCGTCAGCGGGTCGCTCGTTCTCATCGGCGGTCAGCCGGGCATCGGCAAATCCACACTACTACTGCAAGTCGCCCTACAACTCGACGCCAAGGTATTGTACGTTTCTGGCGAAGAAAGTGAGGAGCAAATCAAAATGCGCGCCGACCGAATCGGAGAACCCAGTTCTGATTGCTACATTCTCACGGAGACCAATACCGCCAAGATATTGACCAACGCCCAATCTCTTCGACCAGACCTTGTCGTCATCGATTCCATTCAAACACTAGCATCCCCCCATATTGACTCTACGCCAGGCAGCATTTCTCAGGTCCGGGACTGTGCCGGTGAGCTGCAACGCTTTGCCAAGGAGAGCAACATCCCCGTATTCATCATTGGCCACATCAACAAGGAAGGCTCCATCGCAGGACCAAAGCTATTGGAACACATCGTAGATGCCGTATTGCAATTTGAAGGCGACCGCAATTATACCTACCGCATCCTTCGCACCATCAAAAATCGATTTGGTTCGACCGATGAAATGGGTATCTACGAGATGCAGGCCAATGGGCTGAGAGAGGTGTCAAACCCCTCTGAATTGTTACTTTCTCAAAACGACGAAGACTTAAGTGGCAGCTCGATTGCTGCAACAATGGAAGGCATGCGCCCCATGCTCATCGAGACCCAAGCCCTCGTCAGTACAGCCGTATACGGCACACCGCAACGCTCCGCTACAGGCTTTGACCTCCGCCGACTCAGCATGCTACTGGCAGTCTTGGAAAAACGCTGTGGCTTTCAGTACGGGCAGCAAGATGTATTTCTCAATATTGCTGGCGGCATCAAGGTCGATGATCCGGCCATCGACTTGGCGATTGTCAGTGCCTTGATTTCTTCGCTGCAAGATGTGGCCATTCCCGCAGATGTTTGCTTTGCAGGAGAAGTCGGCCTGTCCGGCGAAATCCGAGCAGTCAACCGCATTGAACAGCGCATACAGGAGGCAGATAGACTGGGATTCAAAGAAATGTATCTTTCTAAATATGGCATCAAAGGACTTGATCCAGACCGCTTCGATATTCGACTAAAGACCATCGGCAAACTCGAAGAGTTGTACCATGAATTGTTTGTCTAAGGACTACTTCTCAGAGTACAGCAGCAAACTATTCGAAACCAAAATTTGTTTTTACAGTAAAGATAAGTTGCAGGAAAACACTGATTCTACGACACGAATCTACGTTTTGCGCCTTTTATTTAATGAACCGCAACTTGAATCCATCTTCCATGAAAACTCTGGAAAATATACCAACCGATCATCCGATCTTGCTTTTTGATGGCGTTTGCAACCTTTGCAATTCCTCCGTCCAATTCCTCATCGAACGCGATCCGGAAAAACGCTTTCGCTATGCCTCCCTACAGTCAGATGTCGGGCAGTCCCTTCTGAAGCACCATCAACTGCCAACTAAAGAACTCTCTAGCGTGGTCTTAATTGAAAACGGCAAGGCTTATACCCATTCGGATGCACCACTTAGGGCATCACGTCATATGACCGGACTGTGGCCAGCACTCTCTGTATTTCGGATTTTTCCGCGCTTTTTGCGTGATGCGGTCTACAACTGGATTGCTCGGAACCGCTACAAATGGTTTGGAAAGCAAGAAAGTTGTTGGTTGCCCCGTCCCGAACTGAAGCAATTGTTTCTCGATTAAAGTCTTCCTTTGCCCATTCAGCAGATTCGTCGTATTTTCGCAACTCTTTTACACAAGATTGTGTATACAGATAAAAAACATTGAAAATGCTTCAAGTCAGTAGTGAAAAATTAACGGGAAAACGCAGTGAGATCGCTGCGGTACTGGCCGAGCCGCCACTGGATCAGGACATTCTTGTCAAAGGTTGGGTAAAGGCTTTTCGCGCCAACAGATTCATCGCTCTCAACGATGGAACCACCATCAACAACCTGCAATGCGTGGTGGACTTTGAAAATTTTGACGAGGCATTGATCCGCAGTATTGGCTTTCACGCTTGCATCGCCGTCAAAGGCAAACTGGTGGCTTCTCAAGGCGCTGGACAAGCAGTCGAAGTGCATGTCGAGAAAATAGAAATTCTCGGTACTTCCGACCCAGCCTCTTATGCCCTACAGCCAAAGAAGATGAGCATGGAGTACCTCCGCGAAAAGGCTCACTTTAGAATGCGTACCAATACGTTCAGTTCCATTTTTCGCATTCGCCACGCACTGGCTTTTGCCATCCACAAGTATTACAACGACAACGGTTATTACTATATACACTCCCCCATCATCACTGGCAACGATGCCGAAGGTGCCGGAGAAATGTTCCGCGTAACGACCTTTCCGCCCAATGACGCTCCAACGGAAGAAGATGGTAAGATCGCCTGGAAGGAAGACTTCTTCGGAAAGGCGACCAACCTCACGGTCTCAGGCCAACTACAGGCTGAAATCGGTGCATTGGCATTGGGAAAAGTATATACCTTCGGACCAACCTTCCGGGCCGAAAACTCCAACACTTCCCGTCACCTGGCCGAATTCTGGATGATCGAACCCGAAGTGGCCTTCAACGACATCCATGACAACATGGACCTGGCCGAGGATTTTGTCAAGTACCTCATCCAATACGTGCTGGACAACTACCCGGATGATATGGCTTTTCTCGACAAGCGCATACAAGACGAAGAGAAAAACCTACCCAAGGAAAAGCGCCGCTCGATGGGTCTGATCGATACCCTGAAATTCGTATTGGAAAATGATTTTGAACGCATCACTTATACAGAAGCCGTCCACCTGCTACAGCGCTCCAAGCCCTATAAAAAAGGACGCTTTGAGTTCCCGGTAGAATGGGGTAAAGACCTGGCGGCGGAGCACGAGCGCTACCTGGTCGAAAAGCACTTCAAAAAGCCCGTGATTGTCCGCGACTATCCAAAGGACTTTAAGGCTTTTTACATGCGCCTCAACGACGATGATAAGACGGTAGCGGCTATGGATGTTCTTTTTCCATACATTGGTGAGGTCATCGGTGGTTCTCAAAGAGAGGAACGCCGGGATGTTCTGCTGAAACGCTTGGAGGAAATGGGTATCCCTGAAGAAGAGTTATGGTGGTACCTGGAATTGCGCCAGTTTGGCGGTTGCCCACATGCTGGATTTGGACTAGGATTTGAGCGCATCGTTCAGTTCATCACCGGTATTGGCAACATTCGCGATGTCATTCCTTTTCCACGGACCCCTGGCAGTGCTGAGTTTTAGAAGCGTACAAACGCCATTTAAGATATTATAACATAACCCCTTGGAGCAGCAGTATTTCCATTTCCTTCTGCAACTCCAAGGGGTCTTTTTCGGCTACAATCCGACGGGGACGATAATGCAACCAGCGCAAAGCAGCCAAAAAGGTGTACAAGATGGTAGATGCATTGATGGGTTGTAGCACTCCCTGATCAATGCCGCTTTGTATGATGCCCCGCACACCAGACTCGTAATCTCGGCGGAGCGATAGGAAAGCATCCAAGTGTTCTGGGCTGAGGTGTCGCCATTCATCATTAAAGACAATAATGGAGGTCGCGTCCTCTGTCGCAATTTGGATGTGTAGACCGATGAGGTTCTGCAGCTGTACGACCGGATTGTCTCCTTCCTGTTTCACCCCTTGCAAACCTTCCAAAAACTTGTGGGCATTGTTAAAGCAGATAGCATACAGCATTTCTTCCTTCGATTCGTAATGGCTGTACAAACTCGAAGCTTGCTTTAAGCCTACCCGGTCCGCCAGACCGCGCATGGAGGTTGCTTTATAACCTTGTTCGTTAAATAAAGAAGCGGCCGCCTCTAGGATGTTCTGCTTTTTCGTTTTGATAATTGGCATATCGATTTTGCTTGGCAGAGGAATTTCATGGATCGTTAAACATCAAAATCAACTGTGACAGATGCAGAGCGGGGATGTGCCTGACAGGTGAGAATGTAACCTGCCTCTACTTCCTCTGGCTCCAAAGCATAATTTATATCCATATCAACAGTTCCATCGAGCACACGAGCCTTGCAGGTACAACAAACTCCTCCTTTGCACGCAAAGGGCAAATCTCCTCCCTTCGTTAAAGCAGCATCCAGAATGGTAGGACCAGCGTACGATAAGTTAAAGTCCAGATTGGTGCCGTCCACTATTACACGGACTTTACTTTCACTTTCTGAATCAAAAGTAGCTTTGTTGTCCTTTGCCTTTTGGACTTTCTTTGAAGCAGCACCGGTGCCAAACAACTCGAAGTGGATGCGCTTTTTAGGCACCCCAAGGTCCTGTAGGCTTTCACTCAAATCAAGCATCATACTTTCCGGGCCACAAATAAAAAATGCCTCCACCTTGGCGGGCTCAAAAAACAAACGAGCAAATGTTCGGCATTTATCACCATTGATTCGACCATTGAAAAGCGGACTCTCCCGATCCTCTCGACTTAGGAGGTGGTGGACCGACAGACGCTCCATATAGGTATTCTTCAAGTCTTCCAACTGATCCCGAAAGATGATCGTCTCTGAATTCTTATTGGCGTAAAATAAAACAAAGCGGCTCTGTGGCTCTGCCAGTAAGACCGTCTTCAAAATCGACATGATGGGTGTAATGCCACTGCCTGCAGCAAAGGCTACATATACATTTTCATTGACAGGATCGGTTTCCGTAAAAAACTTCCCCATCGGTGTCATAGCTTCCAATGTATCACCCACTGCTAGGTGGCGGTTTACAAAAGTCGAAAACTTACCGTTGGGAACTTCTTTGACAGCCACCCTCAGTTCATCTTCCAATGGACTGACACATACCGAATAACTCCTTCGAACCTCCTCCCCAGCAATCATCGCTTTGAGCGTAAGGTACTGCCCCTGCTTGAACTTAAAATCCTCTTGCGCATTTTTAGGCACTTCAAAGGCAACGGATACCGCCTCGGGCGTCTCCCGGCGAATATCTTTTACTTTTACAGGATGAAACATAGCAGTATTCAAAAGATGGTGAACAAATGAAAGTTGGGTGGACAGGTATTCGAACAATACACTGTCTATACAAATTTACGAACGATCATTCGTTTGGAAAAATTATCTCCTGTCTTATTTTGCACCAGCTGCGTCAAAGTAGCTTTTTCAAACAGCTTACCCAATACATCGCCAGGCTGAGCAAGCAGACGATTTTTGTCAGGGTATTACTTACTGTTCTTTTTTATATATTCGTGCTTTGTCTAATATACTTGTTCAAAAATAAGATACACGAGTGAATTTTCTTAAAGGAAACGCACTTTGAGAAGTACAGTAGGAAAGAAAGTATTTTCATTTGATAGACATTATTTGCGAACAAGCCTAACAACTCACTGACTCGTAGATGTATAAAGCAGAAGATTGTGGCCTTTTTATCGGACTGACCACCATGCCTTTCGGGAGAGAGTGTGCGTTTTACGAAAGCGAAATAGAGCAAGGTATTTTCAAAAAATACAAGAAACGCCTACAGCAATTTGTCGATCCACAAGATCAATCCGAGGCGTCGAGGGAGTTTGAATCAAGCTTCTATAGACCCAAAGCTTACTGCCTTTTTGGACGTTTCGACCTGGCGGTTATTTCTTTGGTCGACGATTTTGCATTGAGCAGCCGGGTCTTCCATCCTTACAGTCCCTTGATAGAAAGCGGTACGGCCTACAAGCCTGGGAGCTTTCACTACCAGACGATTACGGGACCGGTTCCCGACTTGTCAAACATGCCGCCGATCGTTCCCTCCTCAGAGCGCCAAGGCTCAGCGCTGGTTCACAAGGCCAGGCGAACATTTTTGGCCGATCTTCCGGAAGAACGCCAGCCGGGGAGTGTCTTTCCCTTTATGGGCATTTGCTCTTTGAAGATCAACAATGCACTACTGATAGGCACGGGCGGCCGAACGGTCCAACTGGTTCTCAGAAGCCTAAAGGGCATCATCGAAAACAGCGAAGCATTTACCGACGGACGGCTCGACTACATGATCATGTCTTCTTTTTCCTGGCATGAAATGACCCTCCTGCTGTTTTCCGATAGCTACAAACTCATCACCGATCAAATTCTGCAAATTCGAGAGATGGCCTTTCAGGATTTGAAGGCATTTGACTACCAGGATTCTTACCAGCGTTTGTTAAGCGACAGCTTACTGGGCCGCTTTACAAATACTTCCAAAGGCGGTATTGAAAACCATCATGTATTTGTAGAAACGCATACAAACTTGGGCTACGATTTCGAGCTGTTGCGGCATCCAGAATACCTCAAGCAGGCACCCCCTTGGATGAAAAGCTGGCAGGACATTGAGGCCGACGACTTGAAACTGTACCTTCGATGGCACATCAACCCCGGCTACATGTCCGAAAGTCTCAAGCTATTGCCTTCGGACAGCGAGCCAAGAATCGTGGCCGGCAGGGGCGACTTCGTTTCGGCCACTCCTGCGTTGGACTTGATCCAGTTGCTGCAACAGTTGCACCACATCCGAGAGCAGTTCAAAGACCGAGACGATCAAAACATTCGAAAAATCTACACCATACCAGAGATTGTAGCCAATCGGGAAGGTATTCCAAAAGTCAACCAGTCAGAGGGGCAGCTTTCTGTCACACAACATGTGCGAGAGCGATTTGCTTTTAGCCCGAGCGAAATATCACACATCCGCAAGCTGCTCAAACAGTGCCGCATTTCAAAAATACTACTGGACAAGATCATCAATATGTATGTCAATTTCAACGATGGCATACAAGACCCCATCTTATACGGCTATTTCATCGAGCTACGGCCATTCCTGGAAAACATCCGTCAAGAGGCTCAGGCATTCAATGCCCCCGAAAGTCCCTACAAGGGCGTTATTCAGTTGAGTACGGACCTTCAGAAGTTGTGTCGGGCCTTTGAATTGGCTCACCGAAATCGATTCCAGCAGAGCTACATTATGAATGAGATTTCGGACTACAATATGGAATTCAGCGGAGGCATTCAACAAATTGTCAGCGCATTCGATGGTGCTTTCAAAGGGCTATCAACCGTCTTGGGTTGCAAAGATCGTTTTCTACCCATCGCCTTTGTGTCCAGCCATTCCGGTATCGAATCAGACTTTTACACCGTTCAGCTCAACTACTACCATCTATTTCATCCAGAGTTTTTTCTGGCCGTTGCAACGCATGAAGCCAGCAACTTTTATCTGGAGCGCCTGGATACTGCCTCCGGCACCCTGGACGGCTACCTAGAATTGCACCGCCTGCTGAACGACAAAGCCTACTGCCGAGCACACAACATACCAGATGCCGTCTCCTACTTTCTAGTGGACATTCTCACTTACTATCTGGGCTACAATGCGGATGCAGACTTGTTCAGCTATTGGCACTGGGGTAATTTTGTCTCTACCTCTTTGTATTACAATACCAATGGCAGCATCAATGAAAATCTATTCGCACAGCTCATGCTCCGGATTTTCCTATTGTTTCACTATAAGGACCAAGCGGAATTACTGTCTGCCGAAAAGCCTCCCTGCGATGCTCTGGCCGATTGTTGGCAAAAATATTATCAGCCCATTCAAAATTTAGCACTCAACCTTTTGAACAGGCCGGAATTTCAAGAGTGGTACTCCTACTCGGAAGTCATTGCCAAAGAGGCAATCATCGATGATTTTACAGGCATCACAGAACGACGTACCATGCCTTCAAACAGCAACAAGAGGGATAAGATTGCCGATATTTTTGAAGAGACGCTGATCAAGCAACACGACGTGCGCAACAAGGAACGCTTTTTCAAGCAATATGAAAATCTTCAGGACAAGGAAGTACTTCTACTTTTAGGGCGTTTTGAGGAAATGGAAAATGTGTCCAACGCCATCGTCGATGCTTTTGAAAAAGGAGAGATATTCGAGCGGCGATCCTTCGATGTATTGGATTCTACTTCGTTTCGGATACACAGCCTGTTTTATGCTTATTTGAAATTGCTCAAGCGTTTAAACAAGGACCGCTTAGTCGTTTTGGAAAGAAATCAGGAAGGGGAGCCCGGTGGTGGAACGTCGCCTCAAGACTGCTTGTTGTTTGATAGTATGGGAGGAGTATTCACTCGAAATTTTGCCTTGAGACGCGTTTATTTCCAATATCGATCCCTCTTGATCAAATCCCTCTGGCATCTATCCTGCAAAAACAAGATCAAACTGTTCCGTGATGTAAAAGTGGATGCTTAAAAACGAAGAACTGGTCGACTGGCTGATAAGATTCAAGCCAACCGACCAGTTCGAAACAAGTATTTACACTGGCGCTCGTGTTGAGATGAAAAGGGAAAAACTACTTTTCCGAAGAATCATCCAAAAGGCGAGCGAGTATAGGGTCTTCGCTGGTAGAAGCAAAAAACTTTCCCCGCAAGTTTGATCCCTTGCGTTGGGCTACGATTCGCTTGTCCTCTATCAGGTCAGAGTAACTATTGTATTCGACAGAGTCTTTTATGTAATCGTGCTTTTCGTTTTCAAAAAGCACTCTATTTAAGTACTTGAACATGAGATTCCTCCTGCTTTTCTTAAAAAATGATTGTTCACTTGCGTATATCCATTAGGGAATCTATCCAAAGATAGATTTTTTGGACTAATTGCGAAAGGTCTTAGGCATTTTTTTACTGATAATCAACATCTTATGAAAAAAATATCTAATATCAATTGGTGTTTTTTATAGTGTCTTCTCTATATAAAAGTGTCCTAACAACGGGATTGTTCGATAAATAGTTTAGATAAGAAAAAAGAACGGATGGATTTAACGCGATTTAACATTTGACCAAGAACAGTTTGCGTCTGTTCTAGGAAACAATCAGCTTATAAATGGCTTCAACGATTTGTTTCCAGGCTTCATCCTGATAATCTCCCCAGCGATTGACAGGTCGCAGGCGCTGCTGCTCATCTTTGGGCAGGATATTGAGTTTCCCCAAGGCGTGGATTTCGTATAGGAAATTTCGGATCAGGACTGGAACAACGGCCACATCGTCTAGGGGGTCCTCATGGCGCTGTAGGGCGATGGGCATTTCGACCGTGCGAATGAAATTAGAGGAAACGTAGTCGGAACTGATGAGCAAGACGATGATATCGGCATCGACGAGTTGCTGGTTGATTTCCTGCTCCCAATCGGCGCCCGGCTCCAACAAATCGTCGTACCAAACCTCCACCAGATTAGCTTCGCTCAGTACAGAACAGTGCTTGTAAAAGGCCAGGCAGTAGTCTGCATCTTCACGAGTATAAGAAACAAACAATTGAGAAATAGTAGGATTTTCTGACTTGCCGTCCGCCATAAGTGGTCAAAAGTGTTCTTGCCGATTACAAGGTATCAAATACAGTATGAAATAAAATAACAAAAGAGTGTAGCCCGTAATCCAGACTACACTCTTTTGGTCCGAAGACACTCAAAGTGAAGAAAGAAGGGCTTTATTACAAGCCATTCACAAAACGGGTCAATTTACCTTTGAGGTTAGACGCTTTATTCTTGTGCCAGGTGTTGCGCTTTGCCAAGCGGTCGATCATACTGATGACCTTGGGCAAAAACTTTTTAGCTTCCGTAGAATCTGTCATCTCGCGTAGTTTTTGAATAGCTGTACGAGTGGACTTTTTGTAATAACGGTTGGCGATTCGCTTCTTAGCGTCCTGACGAATGCGCTTTTTGGCTGACTGATGTTGTGCCATATCGAGATTTCTTAATTTAACTTCAAATTTGGGTGGTACAAAACCACTAAAAGTAGCCTTTTCGCGTACCGGAGCGCAAAGTTAGCAGATTTCCAAAAAATAAACAAATATTGCAAGCACAAAATAAAGATGCGTTAAGTGCAGCATTTGACATTGAGGAATGAGAATCGCCAGATCGGCAAAAGTGTCCGTTCGAAAATAATTCGCCCAGAAGCTTAGCCAAAGCCCATTAATATTTCAACATATTTTATAAATTTCTACGATATTTGCTGCAACTTTTGCCCCAGGCTAAAAAGAAGGGCCTCCAAAGATGAATTCGGTCAACTTTTCCAGGGTCATAGCGTATACCAATTTGTGTAAAAACCATCAGAATTTTTATGAAGGACTTTTCTTATGTCTTCAACGCCCATCCCAGCTACATAGAGTCTATTTATCAGCAGTACAGTGCAAACCCCGAGTCTGTTGATGAAGGCTGGCGTACTTTCTTTCAAGGGTTCGAGTTTGCCCAAAACGGCAACGGCTCTGCCACCAACGGTCAATCGGTTAATGGCCACAGTAGCAGCGCTCAAAACCTCGACAAGGAATTCGGTGTACAATCCATCATACATGGATACCGTGACAGGGGTCACCTATTATCAACCACCAATCCCATTCGCCAAAGACGCGACCGACGGCCGCACCTTGCTCTGGCGGATTACAAGCTGGAAGACAGCGACCTGTCAAAAGTATTTCAGGCAGGAAAAGAGATTGGCCTGGAAAACGGTACCCTTCAACAAATCCTGGACCGCCTGCGGCTCATCTATTGTGGCAACATTGGCTTTGAGTATGCGCACATCGAAAAGCGCGAAAAGAGAATGTGGCTGCGCGATAAAATCGAGAACCGTGCAATCGAAGGTTTTGGTCTCGATGTAAACAAAAAGCGCCGCATCCTTGAAAAGCTCAATGGCGCCGTTATCTTCGAAAGATTCCTACACACCAAATATATCGGCCAAAAACGCTTTTCTCTGGAAGGAGGAGAAACAGCCATCCCTGCCCTGGATGCCATCATCAACCAAGCAGCAGAAGATAAAGTCGAGGAAGTGGTCATCGGTATGGCACACCGTGGAAGGTTGAATGTGCTGGCCAACATCATGGGCAAGACTTATGAGCAGATTTTCAATGAATTCGAAGGAACAGCCGTACCAAACCTCAGTTTCGGCGACGGCGATGTCAAATACCACCTCGGATTTTCCTCTCAGGTAATGACGCCGAGCGGCAAAAAAATGCAACTCAAGTTGGCGCCCAACCCTTCTCACCTGGAGTCGGTCAATACTGTAGTGGAAGGCTTTGCCAGAGCTAAAGCAGACATCCTGTACGATAGCGACTATGATCGCATCCTTCCCATTCTCATCCACGGAGACGCAGCCATTGCCGGGCAAGGAGTCGTCTACGAAACCGTTCAGATGAGTCAATTGGATGGCTACTACACAGGTGGAACCATTCACTTTGTGATCAACAACCAGGTAGGTTTTACAACTGATTTTGACGATGCTCGCTCCTCCACCTATTGCACGGGAGTTGCCAGCCTGGTACAAGCACCGGTGTTCCACGTCAATGGCGACGATCCGGATGCGGTTGTGTTTGCGGTGGAATTGGCTACTCAATACAGACAAAAATTCAATAACGACGTTTTCATCGATATGGTCTGCTACAGAAGGCACGGACACAACGAAGGAGACGACCCCAAATTTACACAGCCGGAAATGTACTCGCTCATCAGCAAGCATCCGGACCCCAGGGAGATTTACTCCAAGCGCCTGATCCAAAAGGGAACGCTCGAAAAAGAATTGGCAGAAAAGATGGAAAAGGAGTTTTGGGGCGAATTGCAAAAGCGCCTCGACCAAGTCAAAGAGAAGCCACTCCCCTATGATTACCAGGAACCTGAGTTGGCCTGGCGCGCGCTGAAAAAAACCACCGACCCCAAGGATTTCGAGATTTCGCCGCCAACAGGTATTCCACGCCAACAGGTCGACGATATTGTCAATCACCTGATGACCCTGCCGGACAACTTCAAGCCCCTAGGCAAGATCAACCGCTTGCTGAAAGGGAAACAGAAAGTCCTGGATAAGGGCCAACTGGATTGGGCAATGGGTGAGTTGGTGGCCTACGGATCGATTCTACTGGCCAATAGAGACATTCGAATGAGTGGACAGGATGTCAAAAGAGGAACATTCTCACACCGCCATGCCATCTTTTACGATGCAGATACCTTTGAGGAATACAACCGCCTGAACCACCTAGCCGACAAACAGGGTAAGTTCCGGATATACAATTCACTTTTATCGGAGTTTGGGGTGCTGGGATTTGAATATGGCTATTCCATGGCTTCTCCGGATTCCCTTGTCATCTGGGAAGCGCAATTTGGCGACTTCTACAATGGCGCGCAAACCATCGTCGATCAGTACATCTCGGCCGCCGAGAGCAAATGGCAACGCATGAGCGGACTGGTCATGCTGCTACCACATGGTTATGAAGGTCAAGGGCCTGAGCACTCCAGCGCTCGCCTGGAACGCTTCCTGCAAATGTGTGCTGAGAAGAATCTTACCATTGCGAACATCACCACTCCTGCTAACTTCTTCCATGCGCTGCGTCGACAGTTGGAACGGCCTTTCCGCAAGCCACTGATCGTCATGTCGCCAAAGTCTTTGCTCCGACACCCACTTTGCGTCTCTCCTCTGGAGGCATTCGAAGACAAGCCGGAGAACAGCTTCTACGAATACTACGATGACCCTGCTGTTAACGAGGACAACATCAAAAAGGTGAAGAGGGCTTTGTTTTGCACCGGTAAAATCTACTACGATTTGCTGCAATACAAGAACGAACACAAGCGCGAAGATGTAGCCATCATCCGAATTGAGCAGCTTTATCCCTTCCCCCACAAGCACATCGAAGCATTGCTTAAGCGGTATTCTGGAACCAAGAATTTCTGGGTACAGGAAGAGCCTCAAAACATGGGTGCTTGGCAATTTATACTCTACAAATACCCTAAAATGGCGTTCGAATTGATCGCTCGCAAGCCAAGTGCCTCACCAGCAACCGGCTTCAAAAAGGTTCACGACGAACAACAGCAAGACATTGTCGAAAGAGCTTTCAACCAATAGGAAGTTCACATAGAATGAATATGCAATGCCCTCCAACAACTAGAAGGGCATTGCATACCCATTAAAAGCAGATTTACGGTAAAAGTGCAGGTGTTGCTCCCATCTCAGGGGTAGAGGCACCATGCCCAAAAGTAGCCCCCAATGCCTGTCGGTACCCAAGGCTCACAGCCAGCTTCTTGTGCTGTGGAATATCCATCGGCCCAGGATTCCGATCCAAGACATAAGCCATATCCATATAGAGACCTTTGAAAGCCACACCCAGACCAAAACTCAAGAAGTGGAGGTTACCTTTAGAGGGGTGTTGGTAGTGATAGCCAGTCCTTGCCGCCAGCCGCCAGGTATTCCGCCAATTATAAGCCGCCTCGAAGCCAACTTTTTGGATGATCTCCCGAAAGTCCTCCCCACCGTAATGGTCGTCAAAAAAGGAAGCGATCATTCCTTCGAAAGCTGTTTTATCGGCATAATCAGGAAGGCCATTGTTGTCTTCATCACAATCGTTACAAGGCGTAGGCACCATCAGCTTATCCAGTTGTAATAAGAATTGCAAAGAAAGTCGTTGGTTCTCGTCCAACTGTTTGGCGACCCCGAACAATCCGCCCAGACGGATGATCGCTGGTAGAAAGCGTTTCTGGGTATCATTCTGGAAATGCGTTGCCTTGGGTCCCATATTCTGCAGCGCCAAACCTGCCTGCCAAAACAGCGCCATGCCATTGGCAAACTCTTGACTAGAGCGATAGTTCACCCCTAAGTCGAGACCAACACTCCGAAGTATTTGCGTATCAAAACCAATAACTTGGGATAAGGATTTACTAAATAGATCACTGTGAATATATTTCAGCCCTCCACCAATGGACCATCTATCATTTAGGCGAAATGCGTAAGATATTCCAAAGGTGAGTTCCCGGGGGTCGTAGGTGATGGTATCCCCTGTAGCAAAACTGAGAAACTGTGATTTGCCAATGTCAAAATGCGTAAAATTAAAGCCGATGGCATGTCTTTTTGCCAAGCGATAACTACCACCCAAAGTTTTGAAATTGATCAAATCCCCATTGCTTGCCTTCAGCCAGGGAACAAAGCTAGCATGTACATCGTACAGATGATCGCTACTGACTAAGGACGCAGGGTTTTCGGATACGCCCGATTGGCTCTGCCCCTCCGGACTCACGACACCGATGCTGCCCAGCCCAATTTGAGCAGGTCGAGTATTGACCAATAAATATTGACCTGTGTGTAAAAGTGGATTGTATTCCCTGGCATTTTGTGGGAATATTTGTGCTTCTGCCGTCATACTAAATGCCACCAGGATACAGATGGCGAGTTTTAAGATTTTCATTCCTCTTTAATTTTTTGCTCTCGCTGAGAAAATAAGTTGTAAGTCAAAAATAATCTGTCAAAGAGTTTTACATAGGCAATTAGGATACAAGACTGTAGCACTTGAATCGACTGAAGATGAATCGATTTCTTTTCATTACTCAACTCAATAGACTTCCCATTGGGTAGCAAGGGTTGGGCCGGTCAACAAAAACATTGCTCTACGACCAGGACTTTGCGACGATTTTATCACATGCCTTGTCCAACATCTGATACACATTTTCAAAGCCATCACCAGCCCCATAATAGGGATCGGGAACATTCACATTCCGGCCAGGTTCCAGGAAGTTCATAATAAGGTGTACCTTTTTTTCTTGCTCGGGCGTAGCGGCCTTGAGCAGAATGCTGCGGTAGTTGGAGCTGTCCATGGCCAAAACCAGATCGTATCGATCGAGATCGGCCGCTTCGAATTGTCGGGCGCGTTGTCCGGAAATATCAATTCCGTGCCGGTCGGCTACTTCGACAGAGCGGGGATCGGGCGCCTCTCCTACATGCCAATAGCCCGTTCCAGCTGAATCGACCTGCCAATCCAAGCCGTTCTGCTGGACTTTATGCTTCAGAATGCCTTCTGCCAGCGGGGAACGACAAATATTTCCCAGACAAACCATTAATACTTTCATTGACTCTACGGTTTTCTAACTAAAGATAGGGATATTTTGGCAGTTGCGTTTTCCAATTGCCCTTTGAGGTCAAAAGCAGTCATTCAAATAAATTATCCAAAATTTGGTAGGGTAAGAGATGGACAATACGTTTTCTATACAAAGCCCGAGCCGTACTCCGTCCAAGGTAGCTCGAGTGTATCCATAACTATAATTCAGCAAGAAAATTAAAAAATACGACAACGTATGAGATCATTAATTCTACTTTTCCAATTGTGCCTGTTGAGTGTGAGCCTAAATGCTCAATTGCAGTACACAAAGGCCAGCAAGTGGCAGGTCAAAAAATTTGCCATTGGCTTGAATAGCACCCTTGAAATGCCCATCAATATGAATGCCGGCACTTTTTATGGCATGAAGGGTGAGAATGTCCCATCAGATGTTTCCAATTATTTCAACGACGGAGACCTTGTCAGCATGCAGTGCGACAATGCCGCCTTGAGCATTGGGTTTACGCTACTCCCTCCGGCCATGACCAACACGGAATTAAATGTGGCCATCATCAGTATTGAAGATCGGATCGACATGATGGTATTTGAAAATCAGGACGGCAGTGCCGACCAGTCGCAAATGTCGATGAAAAGCCTCAGCGACGAAATATCACTCGATTTGATGCTGACAAAACGCCACCCAGTCAACCGCTGGATCAATCTGTATGGCGGCCTCGGCCTCAGCACTGGCCTGTCGTACAACCATACGCTTTGTATTGAAGGGCAGGTTCGCCAACCAGAAGCCGGGCAGGAAACCGTCAACCGCAGCATTCCTGTTGATGACCCTACAAGCGAAATGACCTACCGCAGCTTTGAGGAGTGCGGCGCTGTTGGCAATGGCCTCAACCAGCGATTGTATTTACAAGGAGGCATTGGTTTTTTGGTCTTCAAACGGGTCGAACTCGGCATAGACTATCGCAAAGGCATCGGCTATCGCTCTAACTTCGGTGGAGACCTTTATGGCGTCACCCAACATTCCCTCGGCCTGAGTCTTCGCTGGGTATACCACAATGGAGAAAAGTAATACGAAAGTAGCAAGGTTAAGTGCCTGGACAAAATTGTGTTATCCTTAGTTTGTCTAGGCACTTAAAAAAACCACAAAACACTGCTAGTTTTAAACAAGCTTTTTCTGCACCTCTAAGAGGCCACAGCCCTGAATCCTTCTTTCCCCACAGGATTCGGGGCTTTTGTTTTATGGACTAGACATGGGCTTTTCGACACAAACTTTCCTAAAAATAATTTGTTACCTTTAAAGGAAGTCAACTCCACAAACCTCGGTCTTGAACGCCCTCTTCAGTGAATGGAAAATAGGAGGTTTATGAAGTATCAACGAATTGCAATTTATCAACAAAAGAATTAATGGAAGACCTAACCAATCTAAAAAGAAGAGTTAACCAATATAAGGAAGTCCTGAACAACACCATTGAATACCGCAAAGCCTGGAAGAGCGAATTGCGCCAACGAATCGAAAATGTTCTTGGAGACATGAACAAGAGCTGTGGCCTAGAGGCGACCATCCAGTTGAAGGAAAATGTCGAAAACCTAGAAGCAATCGTTCTCGACTTAGGTCAAAGTAAAAGTGGCATCTCCGAAAGAGTCAACGAAGAGGTTCGCCGTCCTTTGATCAAACACAATGGCTCATTGGTCTATCAACAGTTGTTCAACGGCAAAATCATCGTGTTGATTACCTATCCACTTATTGAAGGCTATGGAGAGCCCAGACCTCCCAAAACCATTGCCATCTATCGACCAGAAGAACTCAAGCCACCCTTTTTTGTCAGACATATGGAAGACTTCATCAAGGAGATCACCAATTGGGAAGATTTCGACGATGATGAGCCAAGCCAAAAAATTGGCTTTAAGCTCAATTTCCTCGACGGGACCGAAGGTGGCGGAAATTAGGAATTTACTGGCAGAGGTCTTCACTGCATCCATAAAGACTACAAAAAGCGATTTTATGGGCCTGGGGCTGTAAAAGTACGTTCTGAATCGCATTTGCTTTAAAATTTGTTCTCCCTTTAAACCAAGCACAAACTGTGAAAATACAAGGCAAACACTTTCAGTCCATCTGGCTGTCAGAGGAAGACCCCTCTGTGGTACAAATCATCGACCAGCGACACCTCCCCCACCACTTTATCATCGAGTCCATCCAGTCGCATGAGCAGATGGCCGTGGCCATACGAGAAATGCACCTCCGCGGTGCACCGCTGATTGGAGCCGCCGCCGCTTGGGGCATGTATCTGGCAGCCTTGCAGAGTCCAGATTTGGGCTACTTACCCTTTTTGGAAAATGCCTCAAAAACACTCTTTAACACAAGACCTACGGCTGTAGATTTACAATGGGCGCTCCGAAGTCAATCAGAGGTCTTGGAAAATGTCAAAGGGCCTGCAGAAGCCAGGCAGCAACTTTTGAAAAATGCGCAAAGGATCACTCAAGCAAGCGCAGAGTACTGCCGACAAATCGGCATACACGGCCTTCCCCTCATCGAAGAGATTGCAAAAAAGAAAGGAGGAAAAACCGTTAATATTTTGACGCATTGCAACGCAGGATGGCTGGCTTGTGTGGATTATGGAACAGCTACTGCGCCTATGTACGCGGCTCACGATGCAGGCATCGACATCCATGTGTGGGTAGATGAAACTCGCCCACGCAACCAAGGCGCTAGGCTGACCGCTTGGGAGTTGGGTCAACACGGCATACCACATACCGTCATCACAGACAACGCCGGTGGCCACCTGATGCAACACCAAATGGTAGATTTATTGATCACAGGGACCGACCGAACGACGCGCAATGGCGATGTAGCCAACAAAATCGGTACCTACCTCAAAGCATTGGCCGCTTTCGACAACGACGTTCCATTTTATGCAGCACTCCCTTCAAGCACCATTGATTGGGAAATCGAAGATGGCATCAGGGACATTCCAATCGAAGAGCGAAATGCAGAAGAAGTCAAATACATACAGGGGCTTAATGGTCAAGAAGTTCATCGAGTACTCCTTACACCCAGCGATAGTCCAGCCTCCAACTACGCTTTTGATGTAACCCCTGCCCGCCTTGTTAGGGGCTTAATCACTGAAAGAGGCATCTGTGCAGCATCAGAAGAGGGCCTAACAACTCTTTTCCCGGAAATGCGGCTATGAATTCGTCAACATTCATTTCGCATTTGGAATAATTTGCAGAGAATGCTAATTTTAGGGAGCCTAAAGCTATTAAAATTATGTCTAAAATTCTCGTTACCGGTGCTACCGGTAAGACAGGCATGGCGGCTCTCAGAGAGCTCGTCAGCCGTGATGTTGATGTACGGGCCATGACCCGGAATCCCGATAAGGCCGCTATGTTTGAAGAACGTGGCATCCCTGCAGTGGTGGCAGACTTCCAAAATGCATCATCGCTCAACAAGGCACTCGAGGAGATTAATCGCATGTTTTTGGTTTCCAGCCCTTCCCCCGAAATGGTCCAAACTGAAAAGAATGTCATCAATGCAGCCAAGAAAGCAGGGATCGAATATATCGTCAAAATATCAGCCATTGGAAGTGGAAAAACAGCTCCTTTCAAACTGGGACAATACCACGCAGCCATAGAAGAGCATCTGCAAAAGTCCGATCTGGCCTACACTATTTTGCAACCACACGGATTTATGCAAAACCTCCTGGGCAGTGTTGCTACCATTCAGTCACAGGGTACCATTTACTCCAACTTGGGCGAGGCAAAACTTCCAATGATCGATGCAAGAGATATTGGCTCCGTTGCTGCTCAATTGTTGATCGAAGGTCCGGAGGAACACAATGGTCAAACGTATGTCTTGACTGGCCCTGAGTCGCTGTCTTACCACGACATGGCCAATACCCTCAGTGAAATGCTCCACAAGGAAGTCAAGTATGTCGCTATTCCAGACGAAGCAGCCCAATCCGGGATGATTCAGGCTGGCGTCCCCGACTGGCTTGCCGAAGACCTGGTCATCCTCAACAAAATATGGCGGGAAGGACAGTATGGAGACCTAACGCCCTTGGTAGGTGAATTGACTGGCCGGCCTCCTAGATCGTTTCGCACCTTCGTCCGAGAACACCTTTCAATGTTTACGACTGCATGATAGATGAGGGCTATATCAAATTCGATTGCCAATGGACGGAAAGCCCTCCTTTGCCCGCCACACAAATCGATTGCCTCAACCAATGGCGCTCCCATCTTTATGATCGCCATTTGATCGGTGCTTATCCGGATGGTATTGGGTTTGGCAACATCAGCCAACGATACGAGTCGCTCCGATTCATCATCAGCGGATCAGCCACCGGAAATTTACCACAACTAGATGAACGGCACTACAGCCTCGTTACGGCCTTCGACCTGGACCTCAATCGCGTCGAGTGTCAAGGTCCCATCAAGGCTTCCTCCGAATCGATGAGCCATGCTGTCATCTATCAGCAACTCCCCAACGTACAGGCGGTCTTTCACATCCACAGCCTCGCCATGTGGACGCATTTCATAGACAAGCTACCCACAACCGATCCATCTGCGACCTACGGCACCCCCGAGATGGCCACAGAGATCATCCGCCTACTCAACGAATCCCAATTGGCAAGGCACGAGAAATGCTTTGTCATGGGCGGCCATCGCGAAGGCATTATTGCTTTTGGAGACAGCTTAGACGAAGCCGGCGCAAACCTCCTCCGCTATTACGACCAGCTTCCCAACAAATAAACCTACCTTAGTACCTGTTTTCGATTCAAACAGGACCTATCGTATGAAACCAATCTTCAGTCTTTTCATCGCAATTGTTATTTCCTTGATGATTGCTTGTCAACCGACCCCTCCGAAGCCCTCTGCAATGGCCCGATTTACAGGTTTGTGGAAGATGCACATTTTTGAATATCGGGATTCCAGTGGCAACTGGCAGGAATATTTCTGGAACAAAGGAGGGACCGGCTACGTTATTTATGACGGGATGGGACATATGGCCATCCATGTCACTCCGAAGGATTACAAACAATCAGTAGTGAGCTTGGAAAAAGGGATTGACAGCTTGAATTTTGAAGAACTACAAGCTGCTGTCAAGCTATTTTCGTCCAACTACGTCTATGTAGCCAACAGCCGAGTGTTGGAGGATCAGCAAATTGTGGAGCATGAGCGGCTGTCGCATACCTTTCCGGAAGAGTGGCACCAAGTTGTTCAGCGGCGTTACGAATTCAAAGGCGATACACTTAAGCTCTCGCCTGTTGAGGGCAGTTTTGAAAGAAGACTCACGTTGATCCGGCAAGAGTAAAAGTCGATCGGCGCAAAAAAAATGGCATGTCTACCAAATCCGACCAGCTTGGCAAATTACCGATTGGCAAACTATTGCGCGAACAAGCCATTCCTGCTTCGATAGGTATTCTAATCTTATCCATTTACGGAATCGTCGATACGATATTTGTCGGACGTTGGATCGACAGCCTCGCCATTGGCGCCATTACCGTCGTTTTACCCATTCAATTTTTTATTGCCTCCATCGGAATGTCCATCGGAATTGGTGGTGCCTCCATCATATCACGGGCATTGGGCAGAGGAGACAAGGAAACAGCTTTTCAAGCATTTGGTAACCAAATTACCCTGACCATCACTTTGGCGGTCAGCGTCGTGATTTTGGGCTATTTCTACATTGAGCCCATCCTAAAGATATTTGGTGGAAAGGGCGACATACTGGAATATGCACGCACCTACTTCGAGATACTCTTATTCGGCATTCCCTTTCTGGCCTTTGCCATGATGTCCAATAATGTCATCAGAGCAGAAGGACAACCGCGTTTTGCGATGATGATTATGGTCATTCCAGCCATCAGCAACATTATTCTGGACCCCATTTTCATTGTCTGGTTGGACATGGGGATGGCAGGCGCGGGCTGGGCAACAACCGTCTCCTTTTGGGCAAGCGCCACATTTGCTCTGTGGTACTTTCTGTCTGGCCGCTCCGAGATGCGTATCAGTATACAAGGAATGGTTTTGAAGTGGTCGATTGTAAAAGAAATATTTGCCATCGGTGGTGTGACCTTAGCTCGGCAAGGGACCATTGCACTATTGGCCATTGTGTTGAACAACAGCCTATTTAAATATGGGGGCGAGCTATCCATATCGGTCTTTGGGATCATCAGCCGCGTGATGATGTTTGCCAATTTTCCAGTTCTCGGCATTACACAAGGCTTCCTACCCATTGCAGGTTTCAACTATGGGGCTCAAAAATGGGAGCGGGTAAAAGGCATCATTCGCCTATCCATTTTGTGGGGCTCTGGCATTGCCTTTTTCATTTTCATCTGTATTATGTTTTTCTCCGATTCCATTGTCGGCATTTTCACCACAGATATGGAATTGATCAATCGGACCAAGCCCGCCTTGGTTATCTGTTTTTTGGCAACGCCTCTTCTGTCCCTCCAACTCATCGGTTCTGCTTATTACCAAGCCATTGGAAGAGCACTACCTGCGCTGCTGCTTACCCTCAGCAAACAGGGCTTTTTCCTCATCCCACTACTTTTCATCCTCCCCACTTTTTTTGAATTGGATGGCATTTGGATGGCATTTCCTCTGGCCGATGTTTTGGCAGCAGCCGTTACCTTTTTATACCTCAGAAGAGGCGTAAAAGAATTGAATGACAGAGAATTTGTCATGGAATAAATAGCAAGAAATGCAAGGCTGCTTATCCGCTGGAATTGTTTAGTTTTGCCTTTTGCAGCATTGCTGGTAGATGCCAGAAGCATGCATCTATTTTGATTTTTTAAATGAGGCATGGCTTGGAATTGAGCTAATGTCTACACCGGAAGGCTACTATGTCCTACTCTCGTCAAGACTTAAGCGATACCATTGTGGCGCTGGCCACCCCACCTGGCAGCGGCGCCCTGGGCATCATCCGATTGAGCGGCCCACAAGCCATCTCCATTGTCGACAGCGTATTCAAAGGAAAAAACCTATCGGCTCAAGAAAGCCACAGCATTCACTTTGGCCACATCCACGACGAGCAGCAACGGCTGATTGATGAAGTACTCGCCTCGCTGTTTGTCGCTCCTCGTTCTTACACCGGCGAAAACATTGTCGAAGTTTCCTGCCACGGATCTGACTACATCATCCAGCAACTCATCCAGCTGTTCATTCGCGAGGGCGCTCGGCTTGCTCAACCTGGCGAGTTCACCATGCGTGCCTTCCTGAACGGTAAAATGGACCTCAGTCAAGCCGAAGCCGTTGCCGATCTGATTGCCTCCAAATCCGAGAGTGCGCACCAGATCGCCATGCAGCAAATGAGGGGGGGCTTCAGCAAAGAAATCCAGCGCCTCCGCCAAGAACTCATCGACTTTGCCAGCCTGATCGAACTAGAGTTGGACTTCGGAGAAGAAGACGTAGAATTCGCCAATCGGGAAGACCTAAGACAATTGGTCAGTAAAATCCAGGGGCTCCTCCGCCGCCTCATCGAATCCTTCCAATTGGGCAATGCCATCAAAAACGGCATCAGCACCGTAATCGCTGGTCGCCCCAACGCCGGCAAGAGCACCCTCCTCAATGCCCTACTCAACGAAGAACGAGCCATTGTCAGCAACATTGCCGGCACCACCCGCGATACCATCGAGGAAGAACTCAACATCCAAGGCGTCCGCTTCCGACTCATCGACACGGCCGGCATTCGCGATGCCCAAGACCAAATCGAAGCCATCGGCGTTGCCAAAACCCTCGAGAAAATCCGTCAATCCACCCTCCTCGTCTACGTCTTCGACATCCTAGACACCCCACCTGAAGCCGTCCAAGCCGACATCGCCAGCCTCCAAAACGAAGGACTCCAAATACTCATTGTTGCCAATAAAATGGACCTCAACCCCTACAACCCACCCGAAGCTTACTACAATGACGATATTCGCCCCGAACAATTCCTGACGGCCTCCGCCATCCACAAAATGAACATCCCCTACCTCAAAGAAAAACTCTATCAAACCGCCATTGCCCACCGCCTCGACCAAGCGGCCACCGTTGTCAGCAGCAGCCGCCACTACGAAGCCCTGCTGCAAGCCAAAGAACGCCTGGATGCCGTCGCCCAAGGTCTCAACAGCGGCCTAACCGGCGATTTTATTGCCATGGATATCCGTCAAGCCCTCTTTCATTTGGGAGAAATTACGGGCGAGATCAGTGCGGATGATTTATTGGGGAATATTTTTGGGCGGTTTTGTATCGGAAAGTGACATGGTGAAAAATCGCATTTAATCACACCAAGAAAACCATCCTTAACTCACTGACAATCAACAACTAACAATAACATCTATCTCATTGTTAGTTGTTTCTCTATTGGTCTGTTTCGGAATTTTTGTACCTCATTTGTACCTTTTCAGTATTTTTGCAGAGCGAGGTACAAAAAGGGGGAGATTATGAAACATACTGAAACAAGCTGAAACACTGAGCAACATACTGAAACCTAGATAAACGAAACGCTGACCATGAGTAGCAACATCAGAGTCCAACGAATATGCCAGCAGTGTGGTGAGGAATTCACCGCCAAAACATCCGTGACAAAGTTCTGTGGTGATCGTTGCGCCAAACGAGCCTATAAGGCCCGCAAGCGAGCTGAGAAAATTGAAGCCAGTAATAAGGAAACCAAGGAAGCCATACAACAACCCATTATAGCGTTACAGGCAAAGGAATTTATGAGCATTGCAGATGTGTGTAAAGTCTTTGGCCTTAGTCGTACTTCACTCTGGCGGGTCATCAAAAGCGGGAAACTCAAGACAGGCAAATTCGGAAGGCGGGTCATTATTCGAAAAGCAGACTTGCAATCTATCTTTCAATAAAGAAGCATGAAAGCAATCAAAGTACATCTTAGGGAGAAGAAGATCAGCAAAGGGCGAAAGAGTCTTTACCTGGACTTCTACCCTTCTGTCAGGCATCCAGAAAGTGGCAAAGAAACCCGTCGAGAATTCTTAGGGCTGTACATCTATGAAAAGCCACAATCTCCTTTCGAGACACAGCATAACAAATCGACAAGAGCCTTGGCCGAAAGCATTCGCAACAGACGGTATATTGAAATACAGGAAGGGATTTATGGTTTGCAGTCAGACAGCAAACGCAGGAAGAGTTTTATTGAGTTCTTCGAGCAGATGACTAAATCTCGCTATACCTCAGAAGGTAATTATGGTAATTGGCTGAGTGCACAACACTATTTGAAAGAATGCTTTGAGCATGGGCTGACTATGGGAGAGTTATCTATGAATACAGTCGAAGAATTCAGAAACTATATACTACGTTTGGAACTAGCTCAAAACACCAAGCACTCTTACTTCAATAAATTTCGAGCAGCCATCAAAGAAGCATTTAAAAAAGGCTACATTCCTGAGAATTACGCAAAGAAAGTCAATACCATCAAAGCAGAAGAAACCACCAGAGAGTTTTTGACATTGGAAGAATTGAAGATGCTGTCTAAAACCGAATGCCCCAACCCACTTTTGAAAAGGGTCTTTCTATTCAGTGCCTTAACGGGCTTACGTTTTTCTGACATCAAAGCATTGACTTGGGGGCAAGTTCAAGGCAATCCCGAAAATGGTTTTTTCATT
>JBCCSZ010000085.1:0-25723 GCA_039199225.1 Bacteroidota bacterium | reverse complement strand
TGGATTATACTTACCCGGGCATGGCGGGCAATCCAACCGACCTGATGCCGGACCCACTAGGTATCCAGCTGGGAGATTCCAAGCCATCTTTGGGCTTCCACACTGCAGGGGAACATGCAGCAGCCATCAACCTCAGCGGCCAAGACCTTGAGGGCTTCTTCAGTGTCGTCTCCGAGCTGGGTGGCCTAGCTCCTACCAATATTCCAAACACGGAGTTTGGCAATGAAATCGAATACATTATGAATATCCAAAACAGCGTGAGCAATTATGCTGAAAGGATTACCCAGGTATTCAATGCTGGACAAAATGCCGTCACTTACCCAGATGTCAAGCTAGCCGATCAGCTCAAAACCGTTGCCCGACTGATGAGTGGTGGCTGTAAGACCAAAGTTTATCTGGTCAAGCACACCGGCTTCGACACACACGCTGGCCAAACGGAGTCCAACACCCCACACATCGGCCGACATGCCGATCTACTGAACCAACTGTCAGAATCCGTCAAGGCATTTATGGATGATTTGCAGCAATTGGGCCTCCAAGAAAGAGTTTTGACGGCCACCTTCTCCGAATTCGGTCGAAAGCCCACCGAAAATGGGAACCTTGGGACCGACCACGGCGAACAGGCGCCCATGTTCCTCTTCGGTCAAGGGGTGCAGGCGGGCGTCACCGGCACCAATGTTGATTTGCTAAACTTGAACAGGGACCAACTACAAAATCCACAGTACGACTACAGACAAGTATTCACCACCATTTTGCAGGATTGGCTGGGCGCCAGTAACGATGCCCTGGATGCAGCTTATTTTTCCCCTTACATCGGCCAAAAACTGCCCATTATCGCGGCAGCTTCCATCGTTCCGCCAGAGTGCTACGAGTTCGTGCCGCTACCAGCCGTACTGACCTATTTTGATGCCTACACCACTGATGGCGAGGTGGTGGAATTGGAATGGGGTACGTCCAGCGAGCTGAATCTGGAACGCTTTGACATAGAACGCAGTGCCGATGGCAAATCCTTCAAGCCCATAGACAGTGTTCCGGCAGCAGGCTCTGCAGAAAGCACGGAGGTTTACTACGCCTTGGATGAATCCCCCTTGTCAGGCTTGTCTTACTACCGTTTGAAGCAAGTCGATTACGACGGTTCGTTTCAGTACTCCGAAGTCAGGACGGTGGAGATCAAAAGCAAGGACATGGGCCAGGCGCGCTTGTATCCCAATCCGGCTGTTGCACAAACCCAATTGACGCTTGCCAATGAATCTGGAAATATACTGGAAGCTACGATCCAAGTACTGTCGGTCGATGGCAGGTTAGTCCAGCAGCAGGCTGTTCGGGTGCAAAATGGCTTCAATAAGATTCCCATCTCTTTAGAGGGACTCTTGGGTGGTCAGTATTTTGTAAAAATCACGGCTGGGTATCAAAGCCTGAGTGAAGCCATACCATTGATCGTAAGAAAATGATTACTTTGAGGGCATGGAGTATTCAATCTATCAAATCGATGCCTTTGCCAATCATTTATTCGGTGGAAATCCGGCAGCCGTTGTCCCTTTGGAACAGTGGCTGCCGGATCAATTGATGCAATCCATTGCAATGGAAAACAACCTTGCAGAGACTGCCTTTGTCGTTCCCAAAGATTTTGATTACCACATCCGTTGGTTTACCCCCCTGAAGGAAGTCGACCTCTGTGGACACGCTACGCTAGCTGCCGCTCATGTATTCTTCGAGTTTTTGGATTACAAGCATTATGAAATTCGCTTCGACAGCCGCAGCGGTGGGTTGACGGTATCCAAACAGGGCGACTGGTATACGCTTGATTTTCCGACAGATTCCTTGGAAGAGGTCAGTGTTACGGATGAAGTTAAGGAAGCCCTCTGCCTGACCCCACTAGAGCTTTACAAAGGAAGAGACGATTATTTAGCCATTGTGTCCAGTCAGGAAGCAGTCGAAAGTGCTGCTCCAAATTTCGATTTGTTGGCCCAAATCGAGCGAAGAGGAATCATTGTAAGTGCTGCTGGAAAAGACTGTGATTTTGTTTCCAGGGCTTTTTACCCCCGTTTTGGTATCAATGAAGACCCCGTCACAGGCTCTGCCCATACAACGCTGACGCCCTATTGGGCCAAGCGATTGGGTAAGTTGGAGTTGACTGCAAAGCAATTGTCCTCCAGAGGTGGCTTTCTCAAGTGCCGACAATTGGGAGGACGAACAGAAATCAGCGGACAGGCGGTTACCTACATGAAGGGGAAATTCAAAATTTAGCCACAGCTGTATGCTTTTCCGCACGTTGGCCTACGTAGCCCGGATACGCCTCTAGCGCTGCTTCCAGGCAGTCCATCGCCAATTTTAAATCTTCCACCTTTCGGACATAAGCAATGCGCACCTGGCGCTGCCCCATGCCCGGTGTAGCATAGAAGCCAGGACCCGGTGAGATCATCAGCGTTTGCCCCTTGTGTTCAAAATCGCGGACCAGCCATTCTGTAAAATGCTCAGAATCTTCGATGGGCAGCTCAATAAAGGCATAAAAGGCTCCCTTGGGCGTATGGCAGATGACACCCTGCATTGCCTGAAGCCGGTCGACCAGATAATCGCGGCGGCGGCGGTACTCGGCCTTGACATCCTCCAAGTATTCGGTGGGATCGCTCAAAGCAGCCTCCGCCAACAGTTGGCCGTAGATGGGCGCACTGAGTCGCAATTGTGCAAAGCGAGTGTACATGGCCAGTACATCCGAATTGCGGCTGACAACAGCCCCTACCCTGGCGCCACAAGCACTGAATCGCTTTGAAATGGAATCGATCACCACCACATGCTTATCCATTCCGGTCAGATTCAAAGCGGAGCAGAACGGCTCCTCATCGTAGCAAAACTCCCTGTAAACTTCGTCCACAAACAAGAAAAGGTCGTGTTCCAATGCCAAGGAACCAATTTCCTCCAGGGCCTTTCGGTTGTACACCGCCCCCGTTGGATTGTTGGGGTTGCAAATCAAAATAGCGCGCGTCTTAGGGCCGATGGCCGCTTTAAAGGCATCAATCCCTGGCAAAGCAAAACCATCTTCAATATGGGAACTAACCGGCTGAATGCAAACATCCGACATGCTGGCAAAACCGACATAGTTGGCATACAGCGGCTCCGGCACAATGACCTCCTCCCCTTTTTCCAAGCAAGCCAGCAGCAAAAACTGGATGGCTTCGGAAGCCCCCGAACTGACCACCACTTCGTCATAAGAGATGTGAATATCGTTCTGTGCATAGTATTTCACCAATGCCTTGCGATAAGAAGGAATGCCTTGTGCAGGCGCATATTTTACAATCTCCACCTTATTTTGCCGCACAGCTTCAATGGCCTTGAGCGGCGTTTTAATGTCTGGCTGTCCAATATTCAGGTAGTGGATTTTCTTTCCTTTTGCTTCTGCTTCCAAAGCCAGACCTGCCAGCTTTCGGAAGGGAGAAGCCTGGGTTTGCTGGGCGCGATTCGATACTTTAGGCATAGCCACGTATTTGATTAATAAAACAAAATAAAGTGAACGACTCAACTTTTGCCAACAACAACGGCCACAATGCCCTGTTGTGTTCCGCTAAGTCCGGATTTATCACAATAGTGGTTTTATCTGGATAAGGCTAAAATTACTGCTGCCGACAATTCTATCAACTAGCCTTGGCAATCATCAATGGTTTTATTCGGTCCAATCAAAAGATTCGAATGCTGCATCTGCCATCGATTCGCGTACTGCAATTTCCGAAAGCTGGTAATTCCCTCTTCCGGAAGAGAGCATGATCTTGCCATGCTGCTTGTAGCCGTCCCAAGGCGTAGAGAAGCGAGGCATAGAATCTGTTGCGTTGGTAAAGAAATTCCATTGCGTCACCAAATGATCTTCTTGGTCTACGTATACTTCGTAGCGATTGTTGGGGGTCACCCCTACATTTTTGAATTGCAAGTCCAATACATCTGCCTTCTGCCCTGTTTGAGTAGTATCTTCTCGGGCATAGGTCAGGCGAACGCCGCTATCTTTCAGCTTGAAAGGCATCACCAGCCAGTAGGAGTCGTTGATCCAAACTTCTTTCCCCATTTGGAGGTATTTGGACAGTGAATCGGGATGACTGAACTCTTCCCCTCCTTTGCGAACCTTTCCTTTCATATCGTTGATGTTCATCAAAACGGTATAGTCGTCTTTTTCAGAATGAATGCGAACCCGGCCGGTTTGTTTATCCCAGTAGAGCTTTCTGGCGCCAAAGAAGTCCCACTCGATGAAGCGGGTACTATCCCAAGCTGGACGTCCACCCATTGCTTTCATAACGAGGTCGGCCAAAGCGATGGCTTTTTCATCCGAATTGGCCGCATCAAAACCATCTGCCGGTGGATTTTCTTCTGTCACTGCGGCCGACTTGGTTTCGGGAGTGCTTTCAGGGGCGTTACAGGCGGTGAAAGCCAGTGCAAAAAGAACAATAAAGAAGCTTAATTTGTACATAAGAAGAATTTGAGGATTCAATTATCACACAAAGAAACAACATTCCGTATATTTGCAGCTCTTGAACCATCAAATCTGATAAATAAATGTTTGAAAGTCTGAATGAACGGCTTGAAACGGCCTTTAAAAACATAAAAGGAGAAGGGAAACTCACCGAAATCAATATTGCCCAATCTGTAAAGGAGATTCGGCGAGCTTTGGTCGCAGCCGATGTGAACTACAAGATCGCCAAAGAATTCACGGATAAGGTAAAGGATGAGGCCCTCGGTAGCCAAAATGTTCTCTCTGCCGTCAAGCCCGGCGAATTGATGGTCAAGATCGTCATGGATGAGTTGGTCGAGCTGATGGGTGGACAGTCGGTGGGCATCAATGCCAAAGGTAGTCCTGGCATCATCCTCATCGCTGGTTTGCAAGGTAGTGGTAAAACGACCTTTTCAGGCAAATTGGCCAATTATCTGAAGACCAAGAAAAAGCGCAAGCCACTCCTCGTTGCCTGTGATGTCTACCGCCCGGCGGCCATCAACCAGCTCAAAGTACTAGGCGAGCAGATAAAAGTGCCGGTTTATACCGAAGAGGAAAATAAAAATCCAGTTGAGATCGCGCAAAATGCCATCTCCCACGCCAATGCGCATGGTTTCGATGTAATGATCGTGGATACGGCCGGTCGTTTGGCCGTCGATGAAGCGATGATGAACGAGATTGAAAACATCAAAAACGGCATCATCCCAAGTGAAACTCTTTTTGTGGTCGATTCCATGACGGGACAGGATGCTGTAAATACGGCCAAAGCCTTCAACGAACGCATCAACTACGATGGTGTTGTTCTCACCAAATTGGATGGTGATACCAGAGGGGGTGCTGCTCTATCGATCAAATACACGGTTGGAAAACCCATCAAATTCGTCAGTACCGGCGAAAAGCTCGATACCATCGATGTCTTTTACCCCGAGCGGATGGCCCAGCGGATTTTGGGCATGGGAGATATTGTCTCTTTCGTCGAAAAAGCTCAAGAGCAGTTTGACGAAAAAGAAGCCAAACGGCTCGAAAAGAAGATCAAGCGCAACAAGTTTGACTTCAACGATTTCCTTTCTCAAATCAGCCAGATTCGCAAAATGGGCGACCTGAAGAGCCTCATCAACATGATTCCTGGTATGTCTAAGATGACCAAGGGGCTCGACATCGATGATTCTGCCTTTGCAAAGGTGGAGTCGATCATTTTTTCAATGACTCCGCAGGAGCGGGAACATCCCGAGCTGCTCAACATGAGTCGGAAAAGACGCATCGCACGCGGTTGTGGCCGCACCATTCACGAAATCAACCAATTCATTAAACAATTCGATCAGATGCGCAAGCTGATGCACAAGGTCAGTACGGGCAAGGGCATGGGCAATATGATGCGCAACATGCGCAAGCGTTAATCAGCGAACGACGACGCCTCCTTCATCTATGATCATTCCGTTGTGGCAGCGCAGAATACGTGCTGGGAATTGCTCGATGATTCGGTAATCGTGGGTGGCGAACAAAACGGCAGTGTTCCGTTCTTTAGCTAGGTTGCGCAGCAATTGAAGGATTTCATCCGAAGTGTCGGGGTCTAGGTTGCCAGTGGGTTCGTCGGCCAGCAGAATTTCAGGTTGGTTGAGTAGCGCCCGCGCGATGACCAAGCGTTGTTGCTCGCCGCCCGACAAGGTATGCGGCATTTTATCCAGACTGTCCTCCAGTCCTACATCGTCAACGACTTGCTGCAAACGGCGCTCCATCGTAGCTTTGGTCCGCCATCCGGTGGCCTTCAGCACAAACCGTAAATTGGCGCGAACCGAGCGGTCGGTGAGCAAGTTAAAATCCTGAAAGACGATACCGAGCTTGCGGCGCAAAAGTGGAATTTTTTTACGCCCGAGCTTGCGCAAGTTAAAACCCGCAACATGACCAACCCCTTCCTCCAAAGGCAGAGCGGCATACATTGTTTTGAGCAGGCTGCTCTTTCCACTGCCAGTTCTTCCAATCAGATAGACAAACTCTCCCTTTTCAATGTCCAAAGAAACATCGTCCAGAATGACTTGCGTCCCCTGAATAATTTTTGCATTGCGCAAAGTAACAATAGCGTTGACATTCATGCTGTGAGCCTTCTTTTGTAGGCGAAAAATCGTCAGAATACTGTAAAATTACGAATTCTCAGCCGATTGACCGACGCTCTATCCGAATTTTGACTTTCCAATGATTTCCCAATCGATCATTTTGACACAAAATAGTTTAACTTTATGTGTGTGAAATGCATAATGCCAGAATCATTCTTCCGTTTTAATCAAAACAGTTGTTTAATTGTTTACAACATAAAATAACCAGGCATGAAAAAAACGCATTTAATCGCCATCGCCATCATCGCAGTTGCCATCGGCCTGCTGATTTCCCTATCCGGAGATGTCAGCACCTACTCCACTTTTTCAGACGCCACCGTCTCTGGGCAGCGCGTTAAGATTGCAGGCGTACTTTCCAAAGACAAAGAGATGTATTACAATCCTGAAGAGGATGCCAACTACTTTAGCTTCTACCTCAAAGATTCCAAAGGGGAAGAGCGAAAGGTTGTACTCCTAGCAGGAAAACCACAGGATTTTGAACAGTCGGAGCAATTGGTTTTGACAGGGCAGATGAAGGATGACGACTTCATTGCTACAGATATGTTGATGAAGTGTCCTTCAAAGTACAAGGATGAGGAAATATACATTAAGTCTAAAGAAAATGACATCTAACCTTTACGGTTTATTCTCTCAAGTAGTCAAATTCATAGAAAGAGCAGCTTGCCTTGCGGTACTGGTTCTTTGCCTCTCGTTGACGGCAAAAGCACAAACAACTGGTAACTTCCAACGAACCGTTGTTTTCAACGAGGCCGACTATCAGTTCACTCGTACCCTGTATTTCCATGTTCCAACCGACTACGACCTGAGCAAAACGTACAAACTTTTTGTTGGTTATCGGGGAGGGCCACATTCGAATGCAGGCGAATTCCGCAATCAGCTTTCTTTTCTTTCGGACAGCATCGGAGCCATCGTCGTTTGTCCAGAAAACATTGATCACTTCAACAATCAAGAGGGTCTGAGCAAACAATTGTTCCAATATTCGGTGGACACTACCTTGGAGATGTACCCCAATATCGATACGAACTTCATCTACCTAACTGGATTATCTTTCGGTGGGCGGCATGCCGTGATTGTTTCCATGGACACAGACAACGGCCCCATCCCTAATTTGCGGGGTGTCATTCCATTTGCTCCAGGCCGGGAGAGCCAGGCTGAGCCAAATTTTGGAGAACTGAGCCAGTTTCCACCTGCTTGTATTTGCATTGGCGATGACGACAGCCAAACCTTCAAGTCGGTGGCCAATCTCATTCATTCAGCCATCGATTTAAACGGCGGTAATTCTTTTTTGAATCAAATCCCCAATGTTGGACATACCACCAATTTTGCTGCCTTTCCATCGGAGATGATGGAGTGCTTGCGGTACATCGAAGGGACTTATGTTCAGACATCGGTCAAAAATATAAGGGGCGAGTGGACCAAAGCTGTCTCAATTCACCCCAATCCAGCAAAAAACCACATTCAACTTTCCTATCCCGATGATTGGTCTGTGGAGGACCTTTATCTGATGGACTTGAATGGTCAACGAGTAAAAACTTTCAATAAGTCGAGTAAGGAATTGGATGTATCCGACCTTCAGAGCGGCCTCAAAATGCTGGTGATGAAAGTAGGGTCTGTCCTCATTAGTAATCGAATCTTATTGGTTCGATAAACCTGTATGAAAAGTATTACGAACGCTAATGGAATACGTTAACGAACATCTTCTTCCAGGCCAATTTGGCCATTTCTTCATCCTACTTGGATTCATCAGCAGCTTGTTGGCAGTTATTGCCTATGCTTTTGCAACCAATAGAAGGGAGAATGCAGAGTCTACCAACTGGCGTCGAATCGGCCGTATTGCCTTCAGCGTCCATGGTATCAGTGTGTTTTCCATCATTGGCTTGATCTTTTTCATTATGATCAACCAATATTATGAGTATCAGTATGTTTGGGCGCATGTCTCGGAAGAACTGCCGATGCGATACATCTTTTCTGCTTTCTGGGAAGGACAACAGGGAAGTTTTCTCCTTTGGATGTTTTGGCATGTCGTCTTGGGCTTTGTGTTGATGTTTAAAGCCGGAAAATGGGAATCGCCCGTTTTGTCCATCCTGGCCATGATCCAGTTGTTCATCGGGTCCATGCTGCTGGGTTTGTATTTCGGTCTTGGCGAAGACCCCATCAAGATAGGTGTCAATCCGTTCGTCTTGCTACGGGATGAAATGGCGGCCCCTATTTTTGCACGCTCTGACTACCTCAGTGTCATCAAGGGAACAGGACTGAATCCATTGTTGCAGAACTATTGGATGACCATTCACCCACCGACGCTTTTCCTTGGATTTGCGGCAACGGCCATTCCGTTTTGCTATGCCATAGCGGGCCTTTGGACTGGTGAGCACAAAGCTTGGTTGAAGCCTGCTTTACCTTGGGCGTTGTTCTGTGGTGCCATTTTGGGAACGGGCATACTCATGGGAGGCGCCTGGGCTTATGAGGCCCTTAGCTTTGGTGGATACTGGGCCTGGGACCCCGTCGAAAACATGTCTCTTGTCCCTTGGTTGGTATTGCTGGCAGGTATCCACACCAATCTCATTGCAAAGGCGACCAACTATTCCATCAAGAGTACTTACTTATTTTATCTGTTATCTTTTGTGCTGATTGTTTACTCGACCTTCCTAACACGCAGTGGGGTGTTGGGTGAGACTTCCGTCCATGCTTTTACAGAAATGGGGCTTGAGTGGCAACTCGTAGGGTTCATTGCTACCTTCTTTTTGCTTTCGATGGGTATGTTTTTCTGGCGTATCCGACAAATTCCTGCTCCCAAGAAGGAAGAATCAACGCCATCGAGAGAATTCTGGATGTTCATCGGCTCCCTCGTTTTGATTTTTAGCTCAGCGCTGATAACAGCTTCTACCTCTTTGCCGGTATACAATAAGATTGCACAGTTTTTTGATCCATTGTATGAAGGTGGGGTTATCAACGATCCTGTCGATCACTACAATAAGTACCAGCTTTGGATTGGTGTTTTTATTGGATTGCTTTCTGGAGGAACCCAGTTTTTGCGCTTCAAGGAAGCCAACTGGAAAAGCCATTTCCGCAGGTTTGCCAAGCACAGCCTGATTACCGTGGGCATCTCGGCAGCTTTGACGGCCCTACTGCTGGGGTGGATAGACGGAAATGCTTGGCAATACATCGTGTTGCTTTTTGCGGGCGTCTACACCGTTATCGCCAATGTAGACTACGTTTATACCTTTATGCGCCACAATTTGAAGGCTGCTGGATCAGCCGTTTCACATATAGGCTTCGGTTTGATGATCGTCGGTATAATGGCCTCGGGTTTGAACAAGCACCATATCTCCAAAAACAGATTTGCACAAGAGGGTTTAATCGAAGGCTTTTCGGCAGAAGATTATCAAAAGAACATCGTTTTGCTGAAAGGCGTACCGATGTTGATGAGTGGCTATGAAGTGACTTATCTCAAGGACACCATCGACTTGTACACCCGCGAGTTTTTAGTCAATTACAAGCGGAAGAATCTCGAAGGAGAGGTTGTAGAGGAGTTCAATTTGAGTCCGAATATTCTGTATAGCAAGGACTTCAGCAAGGTGGCAGCATCCAATCCTTCGACCAAACGCTATTTAAATAAAGACATCTTTACACATATCTCTTCTTTGCCTCGCGCAGAAATCGATCCGGAATTTGCACAGGAATTGGAGGACAGCATGCGCTACGAGACCTACAAGCTAAATATTGGCGATACGCTTTTCACATCAAAGGCTTACGCCATTTTGGAAAGCATCAACCGCAATCCCAGCCATCCGGACTACAAGCCGGAGGATAAAGACATCAGTGTAGGTGCCAGATTGGTATTCCGCAAGCTGGATGTCGATACGACCTGGGTAGCCGAGCCCGTGCTGGTCCTTCGCCAAAACCTCCTGTACACCTACCCTGCTCAAATCAACGATCTGAGTACCCGGGTGCGTTTGCCAGAGGAGGTACTGGACCCTATTTTCAAGGCGGACCAAGAGCTGCAATACCAAGATTACAAATTGAAGAAAGGCGAAAGCTTCCGATTCAATGGCCATGAGGTGACGTTCCAGGATTTCAATACCTCTCCCAGCCATCCGGACTACAAGCCGATAGAAGGCGACATTGCGGTCAGTGCTGCCCTGGAGGTAAAGCCTTATCAGTCGGATAAATTGGTGAAAGCCAATCCGATCTACCTGATTCGCGATTCTCGCCAATTTGATTTCAAGGACTTTTTGCCAGAGCAAGGCATCTACCTTCGTTTTACAGGAATCAATCCGAAAGAAGAAAGTGTCAACATCCAAATTGCTGAGTCGAAAGACAAAGGATGGAATATTCCCATCGAAATTTCAGAAGAATCTCAACGGTCGGATTACATCGTTATGGAGGCGATTGTCTTTCCGGGCATTAATTTCTTCTGGCTCGGTTCTGTTCTGATGATGGTTGGTCTTACGATGAGTATGTTTTACCGCATGCGCAAGAAAAGACAAGTTTTGGCCTGATGAAGGTCGTTTTGATTGGTGCTGGAAATGTTGGTACGCAAATGGGCATCCGCCTGCGGGAGGTGGGTGCGGACATACAGCAAGTGTTCAGTCGGAAGCACCAAAGGGCCAAAGAGCTGGGTACCCAACTGCACTGCCCCTGGACCAACCAACTGGCAGAAATCACAACAGAGGCACAACTGTACATTCTAGCCATAAAAGACGATGCCATCATCGAAGTGGCTGAACAGCTCAGTAATATTTTGGCGGCCTTTAATCCCTTGGTTGTGCATACCTCGGGGGCTACGCCAGGCCAACAACTACGGCCTTTTTTCAAAAGGTATGGTGTTTTCTACCCTCTGCAAACAATTTCTCAGAGTAGAAAAGCCGATTTCAGCCAGATTCCCATCTGCTATCATGCCAATCGAAAAGGCGATCGCCAAAAGCTGGACAAGCTGGCCCAGAAGCTCAGCTCCTTGGTTTATCAGGTAGATGATGCCCAGAGAGCCGTTTTACACGTCGCTGCTGTATTTGTCAATAATTTTACCAACCACCTGTATCACATCGGCCAACAAATTGTGGAGCAAGAGCAACTGCCATTTGAATTGTTGAAGCCTCTGATACTCGAAACAGCCCTAAAAATTCAACAGCACCAGCCGGCTGATATGCAAACCGGCCCTGCGGTGCGGGCAGACCAAAAAACCATTCAGAGGCACTTGATTTTTTTGGAAAAATACCCTTCCTATCAAGAAATATATCGTATTTTAACCAAGCGAATCTTAGGAAAATAACCCTTTGCGAGCCCTATCTTAACAGTAAACAAAACACTTCAGAAGGGACCGCACCAAAAACTACACGTCTTGCGCATCATCGGTCAAATAGAACATCCAGTCATGAAGATTACAGTCTTCAAAATGGATAATAAAGTATCTGTCAAATTTGAAACAGGCTTGTACGAACAAACCTACAAATTTCGCGATGGCGATGCAGTCGACTCCATGGCTGCCATCGAAGAGCTGGTCGACCCCTCCTTCCAACAGGCTGTCTTGGAACAATTCCAACAGCTGCATCGGTTAAAAATGCAGGCGCTCAACCGCAGAAGAGCCGATGAAAAGGAGGTCTTCGAAGAAATCATTTAGTACATATAATCTCAGTTGTTCTTTCACCAGGTGCCATTACGACGATAATGGCTTCAACTCGATTTTTTTAACCCCCAAATACATTTAAACATGGCAGAATTTAATGGCCTACCTGACAACGCCTCCGATTTGGTAAAAAAGTGGGCGATCGTTTTCGATTTTGATACCGATAGCTGTTATCCTGCGGCTGCTATTTCAGGTAAAGGAAAAGTCAACAAAGGACTAGAACCTACGGGCGATCGGACCGGCGGTTGTCGTGAACTCGATCAATTTAAACAATCGAATACCTATTGTCGGTTTCGGTATGTCATCAACGACTCTGGTATCTACCTAGTCATTATGTACGCCCTCTATTTTGAAAAAGACCAGTGGAGTACTTGGACCCCAACGAGCCTGCCTGGCAGCCACCGACACGATTGGGAATATGGATTGGTCTGGTTGAAAAACGGCAAATTGACCCATGCCAGCTATAGTGCTCATGGCGATGCACATACCAAATCAGTGGATGATCTATATTTCGATAAGGGAATGGAAAACCACGTTAAGCTCGTCTATCACCAAGACAACGTCAGAACCCACGCGATGCGCTTTGCAAAAGAGGATGAATCACCAGAAAATGACTTGGGTAAGTGGGTAACACCTGTACCAATTCAATGGGAATGGATGTATCCAGATCATAGAGATGCTCTCAATGATTACGATTTTGGAGATGCACATTTCCCTGTAAAAGATGAGAATTTTTTCACTGAAATCACAGATGCCGATTGTATTCCGGACGGTTATCCAAGCGAAGACGATTGGAAGAACAACTCCTACTACAGCCTGGATAAATGTTGGTGCAGCTTGAAGTGGGACGATATTGGAGAAGGTCAACAAAAGGAATGGGAAAAACTCGGATGGTCTTCCTCGAATTGGGACAACGAATTCCCCATCCCAGAAACGAGATTCAAAGATTGGTCAGAATTGTCAGATGAAGGCAGGGATGCTGCATCAAAGCTCGGATATACTCAATGGGCCTGGGACAATACCGATCCTATTGAGTTTTTGAGTGTATCATATGGCATTGAAGGTGGCAAAATGATGGACCCTGAAAAACTCAGGGATGTCATAGGGAAAAAATTCGGAGCGAAAGAATACAATTTTCCCGTCAATAAAGATTCACTGGGAGAAGACCCTGATCCAGGAAAGAAAAAGACGCTGACGATCAAATACAAAATAGGTGATGACGGCAAGGAGATCACCGTCTCGGCCGAAGATCATACAGAAATGAAGATCCTCGGATAAAGGGGAAATGAAGATTCCCATGTGCGTAGGAAACTTTTAAAGGGTCCTACGCATTTTACCATTATGGCCGGATCATTGTTTTAGGATACTAAAAAAGCATTGTGACGATCCGACATTCAAACGAATTCCAGGCACGCCAAATGAAAAGGGACTACATCAGACAATTGTATGAATACCACCGGGAGTCCCCCAGGATTCCTTCTCCTGGTGAGGTATGCCATGTGATCGAAGGATTGCTGAAGCTGCTTTTTCCCGAGTTATCGGAGAGGCGCTACGCCAGCCTCCGGGAGTTTGAATTGCACTACAGCGAAGTCCGACACAAACTGTTTACGATACTGGAAACGGTAAAGGACGGGCTATCGAATTCGCCTCAAATGATTGAAGCGGCCTTTTTGGATCGCATTCCGACGGTGAAAGATATGTTGATGAAAGACGCCAAGGCGATGTATGATGGCGATCCGGCAGCCAATTCCCTGACCGAGGTCATCCGCTCCTACCCTGGCTTTCTGGCTGTGGCTATTTTTCGCCTGGCCCATGAATTCTGCCGCTTGGAGGTTCCCTTGATTCCTCGCATCTTGAGTGAATACGCCCATTGTAATACCGGCATCGACATCCATCCTTCGGCGATTATCGGTGAATATTTCTGCATCGACCACGGGACCGGCATTGTCATTGGAGAAACAGTAGAAATCGGCAATCATGTCAAGCTCTACCAAGGGGTTACTTTGGGAGCGATGAGCGTCCGCAAAGAGATGGCCAAGACCAAGCGACACCCAACCATTGAAGATGGTGTGGTAATTTATGCTGGCTCCACGATCTTGGGGGGCGAGACGGTCGTCGGACACCACAGCATCATCGGCGGAAATGTCTGGCTCACCAAAAGTATTCCGCCCTACACCCGCATTTACTACAGAGCAGAGGGCCTACAAATCGAGCGGGAAGCGCCGCCACAACCTTCTGCCGACAAATAAACTTTCCCATCTACTCACCAAACCCATCCCAAATTCATGTCTTCCATTATTGATCTCATTGGCAACACTCCATTGGTACAGCTTTCTAAGATTTTCAATAAGCCAGGTATCACCGTGTACGGAAAGCTCGAGGGCAACAACCCGGGCGGTAGCGTCAAAGATCGGGCGGCCTATGGTATGATTCAGGGCGCCCTGGATCGCGGCGAGCTGCAAAAAGGTCAGCGCCTGATCGAAGCCACCAGCGGTAATACCGGTATTGCGCTGGCACTAATTGCCAACCAATTCGGTCTGGACATCACCCTTGTCATGCCCGACAATGCCACCAAGGAACGCGTCCAAACCATGCAAGCCTATGGCGCGGAGGTCCTGCTGACCCCGGCTGCCAAGACCATCGAGTACTCTCGCGAATTTGCGGCCGAGAAGGTTGAAAAGGAAGGCTATTTTATGCTCAATCAGTTTGGCAACGACGATAACTGGGGGATGCACTACAAAACAACAGGACCCGAGATTTGGCGGGATACCGATCACAAAGTCACTCATTTTGTCTCTTCGATGGGAACAACTGGTACCATCATGGGTGTCAGCCGCTATTTGAAGGAGCAGCGCCCCGAAGTTCAAATCGTGGGCGTACAGCCGACAGACGGCTCTCGCATTCCAGGCATTCGGCGCTGGTCCCCCGAGTTTTTACCCAAGATATTCCAAGCGGAGCGCGTCGATCAAATCATCGATGTTTCGCAGGAGGAGGCCAGAACGATGGCACGCCGCCTGGCGCAGGAGGAGGCTGTCTTCAGTGGCATGAGCAGCGGCGGAGCCGTGACAGCAGCCACCAAGTTGGTCGAGCAGTTGGAAGGCGAAGCCGTGATCGTATGCATCATTTGTGATCGAGGAGATCGCTACCTTTCTTCCGGGCTTTTTGGCGGCTAGTCTTTTTACCCCTTTGCTTTTCCACTTTTTTCTTTGAACGCTTGAAGCGCAGCTTCTTACTGTAGGGAAATACATCGATGATTTCACCTTTGCGCAGGCGCTTTTGCATCCTTTTCCAAAAGCGGATACCGAATAAGTCGCCATGCATTTTGATGAACAGCTCTCGAATGTCCTTGCGCCCAATGAGGAAACGCGGAAATTCTTCTGGAAAAATATCCTCGGGGCTGACGTGAAAGTAAGGGTCCTTGGAAAAAGCTTCGTAGTCGTCGCGCGGCTCGGGAATGATGCGGAAGTTGTAGTCTGTCAAAAAACCAATTTCATCGTAGTCGTAAAAGACAACTCTGTTCAGCCGGGTCACACCAAAATTTTTCAGCAGCATATCGCCGGGAAAAATGTTGACAGCGGCCATTTGCTTGATCGCCAGGCCATATTCATTGATGACAGTCTTGGCTTGGCGCGGACTGGCTTTGTCGAGGTAGATGTCCAGCGGAACCATGCGCTTTTCGACGTACAAATGCTTGATTTCGACCGTGTCCTTACCAACAATGACTTTAGACGGAGCATCCTTCACCAATTCTGCCAGTAGCTCCTCGTTGAAGCGGTGACGGGCCAACACCAAGTTTTGAAACATGTGGCTGTCCGTCATGCGTCCGACCCGATCGTGTTGATTGACCAACTCGTATTTTTCTTTCACCTCATCTTCTGTCACATTTTTTGGCGGCGCGAAGCGGTCTTTGATCAGCTTGAACACCATGCCATAAGACGGCAAGGTGAAAACGGCCATCACCATCCCCCGCACACCTGGTGCTACCACAAACTGGTCGTCTGAAGATTGTAAGTGGCGTAGAAAATCGCGATAAAAAACGGTTTTACCATGCTTTTCAAATCCGATGGAGTTGTACAATTCGCCCAGACTTTTGGTTGGCAATATGGATTTGAGGAAATCGACCATTTCACTGACGATGTCAACATCCACCAAAAAGTAAGACCGATTGTAGCTGAATATCGAGCTGACATCATTGGACTCCAACAGCACCGCATCCACATGAATGCCATTTTCCTGATGCAAGAGCGGCAAAACAAAGGGCAGCAGGCGATCCCCTAGGATCAAACGTCCGACAATGTAGGCCCCTTTGTTCCGAAAGAAAATTGACTTCAACACCTCCAAGCGCGAGTTGCCACTCAACTTTCCGGCATTCGAAATGAGTTTGTCCAGCTTTGTGGAGATATTGGAAATGTCGCGTTCCAAATCTTCGAAGGGCGCATCGAAAGAGTAATAGCTGAAAAGGTGGCGAATCACTGGTTCTACTGGCTTTCCTAAGTAGAAGGTATTGAAAATCGGATGGATGGACTTGAATTCCCGGTAGGTACTGGTGGCGTGGACAAACATGCATTCTTCGTCTGCGCTGATTTCTTTGTGCATATGTCGAAAGACCGAGTTGTAAAAGGTCTCCGCAATATTTCGGGTATTGAAATTCAAAATATCTTCCAGGTAGGTGTATTTGGTCTGCTGCCAAATGAGATCCTTTTGCTTGCGCTTGCCCAAAAATTCACGAACGCGATTGGTCGTCTCACCAACAGCATCCCGATAAAGCAAGCTGCGTTCTCTGGCATCGGCCTGAATGCCGGGCCAGTCTCTAGCCTCAAAACGAATCTTCGCCCGCTTGGTGATGCGCTTGTAGTGATGGTAGTAATTCATGTAGGCCCCCAATATGATGTGAGCCGTATCGTATGGAATCAGCTTTTCAAACATAGGTCTGTAATAAATGCTTGGACAAATGGCACAGTGGTCTTCAACGGTAGGACATAGGTTAAAAGTAAAATAATGCTTGGATAATTCCTACTTTTGTGGTCTAAGAAAGGATTATTATGCGAATAACAAATACCACCTTCATTGTCCTATCGCTGTTATTGCTGGCCATATTTGGCTGTAAGACGAGCGATCGAACCGCCACCAAGTCGACGGACCAGCCGGGCCGCCTGGCCTTTTACAATGTCGAAAACCTTTTCGACACACAGGATGACCCGCAAACCTTCGATGAAGAGTTCACGCCAACCGGCAAAAAACAATGGACCGAAAAGCGCTATCAGACCAAGCTTAATAACCTTTGTAGGGTGGTTGAAGGGATGGCCTATCCACAGCTCATTGGCCTCTGCGAAATTGAAAATGCGCAAACACTGAAAGATTTTATTGAAAAAACAACTTTATCGGAGCATGCCTACCAATTTGTCCATTATGATTCGCCGGACAAACGGGGCATCGATGTCGCACTGCTCTATCAGTCTAGTATTTTCAAAGTGTTGGACTCCAAGGCCATTCCGATTCATTTTCCCCAGGAGGTCATACCGGATATGCCGGATTATACCACCCGAGATATTCTTTATGTCAAGGGGTTGTATCGCAACAGAGACAGTTTGCACCTCTTCGTAAATCACTGGCCAAGTCGCCGCGGCGGCGTGGAAGCCAGCGAGCCCAAGCGCCTATTTGTAGCCTCGGAATTGCGCAAGCAAATCGATGGAATTTTTACCAAAAACACCAAGGCCAAGATCATCCTGATGGGTGATTTCAACGACGAGACAGATAACAAAAGCATACTATCCAAGCTCCAAGCAGCTAGAACGGCCGGCCCTCCCGACCGATTCGATTACCTTTACAACTGCAGCGCCGCCCTCGATCGCAGCGGCGAAGGCACCTACAAGTACAAAGACAATTGGAATATGCTCGACCAGATCATCGTATCGGCCGCATTAATCGACCCATCCGCATCCTTGAGTGCCAGTCCGGCCAGTATTTACCAGGCAGATTGGATGATTTATGAGGATAAAAAGTATGGTCGGCGACCCAGCAAAACTTACGGAGGTCCAAATTATTATGGTGGTTCAAGCGATCACTTCCCTGTTTACATCGACCTGAAAGCATCCAAGTAAAACCATCGAGCAGTAAATCTCCAAACCACGCTTGTAATGCTGTCAGGGGCAATACTTATTTCTCTTCAACCAATTGGATATTGTTTCCACATGTATCGTTGAATACGGCCACGATCACAGTTCCCATCTCTGTTGGCTTCATACTGAATTCAACACCCAGTTTCGACAACCTTTCAAATTCTTCTTGGATATTGTCAACATAGAATTGCGTATATGGGATACCGGCTTTCATCAATTCATCTTGATAAACCTTTGAGGGCGGGAAGTGATTGGGGGCTGGTTCGAGCAATAGCTCTGGACCATCTTGGTCGTATTTAGAAACGACGGTCAGCCATCGGTTGCCTTCACTCAGTGGGAGGTCTATCTTTTTTACAAAGCCCAAAACACCAGTGTAAAAATCCAGTGCTTTTTGTTGGTCTCTGACAGGAATGCTTACAATTTTGATTCGCATGATCTAAATTTTGATGAGTAAGTCCCACAATATGAATCAAATTCAGCTCTTTGATTTATCGAAAGTTGCTCTTCTGTAAACCGATGGAGACATGCCGGTTTTGACTTTGAACAGATTGGAGAAGGAGTTAATGCTTCCAAATCCGACTGTGTAGCATGTCTCGGAAACAGATTTACCTGATTCTAGGTTTTTCTTCGCCTTTTCGATGCGCTTATTGATGAGATATTGCCTGGGGGTAATTCCGTGGTACCTCTTAAAAACCCTGATCAAATGATATTTGGAAGTGAACTGTAGATGGGCCAGTATATCCAGCTTGATTTCTTTATCAAAATTCGTATCGATGTATCTTTTGGTATTGACCGCCAGATCGATCTGAATCTTATTTGAAAAACAGATTCCTTTGATTCTTTCTAGCTCCTGGATGTAGTGGTTCATTTTTGGTTTCTTGTTGCCGACAAAACGATTCTCAATCCTTCTTTTTCTTGTTTTGAAAAAACTCTTTGAGGGTTTCAAATTCCTTGCTGTAGCGCAAACCCAAACCGTACTTGTTGCGGCGGCTGGTCAAGAGCGTTTGGTCAGAAAGGAGGTAGCCGCGGACTTTCAGCCGGCGATTGTCGGTGATGGCATATTCAAAGATGATTTCGCCAGAAGGATAGTTTTGTGCATTGGAAGAACCGCCGGCAGAGCTGGAAAAATCGATGTTGCCACCGAGGTTCAGCTCCAAGCGATCGTTGAGCAGTAGCTTGAAGTCCAAGCCCAGTTCGCTCCCTGAACGAATGATTTGTTCATCGTCCAAATCCAATTCATTAGACTGGTAAAAATTGTAATTGAAATCGACGTCAACCCCTGTAATGGCACCGCCCGTGATGGCCTCAGACAAGAGTTCTGTTACGTAGATGGACAGCTGATTGGCCACCCATTCAGATACGGTGTTGATCGGAATGAGGCTTTCATTTCCGGCAAAAGTTGATTGTCCCGAAGGCAAAAAGGAGCCGATGACCATCAAACCAAATACTTGGCGATTGAGCTCGTTGGGGTCGCCACGGAGAATTCGCATCTTGGAATCTGTGTAGTTGCGCAGCTCCCCCGTTACCTTGGGGAAGTTGATGTCGAAGGAAATATCCGGTTTTTGCAATTGACCACTGAGCAACATCGTCAAATCCACCGAAGAAGACTGTCGGGCTTCCTGGCGAACCTGGTCGTCGTTGAGGTATTCGAAAAGGAAATTGGTCAGCGGTGAAGTCAGCCCTTTGTATTCGGCTTCGATGTTGATTTGTGCGTTGTAGGGATCACCCGACCAACGGATGTTGCCCCCTTCCTGAATGGCGAATGGCTTGTTGACAAAGCGCATCCAGGTGTAGAGGTACTCCCCTTCTGTGATGTCGTAATTGCCATACATGGTAAAATTGCCGGATCGAGAAATGAAAATTTGAATGTCTCCATTGCCTCGTCCGCGCATGATGTCCCGGGTGCGTTCATCAAAAATCATGGATACCTGGGCGGCATCGTTGAAGGAAAGGTTCATGTTCAGCTCGACCCCGCGCAAGTCGCGGTTTTTCTTCTTATCAATCACGATTTTGCGATCCTCCTTGTTGATGAGCTTGATGAAGCTGATTTCAGAGGCATCCCGATCCTCCGTCAACGGAATGAACAACTCACTATTGGAACGCGAGAAGGCATCAATGTCGATGTTGGTTTGATTAAAGTTTCCCGTGAATTTGACCTCACCACCAGCGATCGCTGTCCCATAGTAAAGATCGCTGTCCTCCTTGGTTGTATTCAATACCAGGAACTCAGGCGAATTGATGGTGGCATTCAGTCCCAGGTTCTTCAACCACTTATGGGTAATTCCTCCAGTTACATAAGCCACCCGCCCATCCCGATCCTTGATGGTATTGCCACTGGCATCGAAAAAGTACTCATCATTCATTTTGACCGTTCCGGACTCTGCCGTGTATCGGGTATTGAGGTATTCAATAGTTGTTTCCAAATTGCGTATCTGCAATTCTCCTTTCAGGCGTGGTTTGCGGTCGCCATATATTTTGACCTCCGCATCAAAGCTGCCTTTGGTATTGTCGACGCCCCCAGCAATCCAATATTCTGCGATGTACAAGGGAAAGTTGCTGATGTTGCCATTGAACTCGTACTTGTACTTCATAAAGTCCTGACGGATGGATTTTGGCGGTGCAAAGTAGCCCTCCGTGATCAGCTGTTGATCGTCTTTGGTAATACTGACGTAGCCTTGGACAGCGTGCTTGGTGGTGGGCATGTTGGCATCGATGCGCAGCACACCCCAGTCGTCTCCATTGACAAACATCGTATCGGCCATCACACTCAGCTCCAATTCCTGAAGCTTAAAAATATCTTGCGCCGACACCTCTACGGTAAATCGACCATTGAAATCCAGCTTGCTGTAGTCCCATATTTCATCGATCAGGCTCAGATCGAAGCCTTCCACATGCGCCTTGAGCCCCCGATTGCCGATGTTTTCCAATTCGATGATCCGATCGTTCAAGGTCAGGCGGAAAGCCTCCGTCTCAATGCGTTTTTTGTTGAATCGCAAATAGTTACTCGGATCGATGCTCCAACGATCTTGTAGGATGACCAGATCGGATGGCAAAAAGCTGATTTGGACCATATCGTCGACAAAAAACAATCGGCCATTCAGGTTGAGATTATCGAGAATGTTGTTGAAATTGGTCGCATTCAACTCAAAGGCCACCGTATCCTTTTGGATGTCGGCTTGCAAACTCAGCGGCTCAAAGTGCTGTTTGTTGTTGATCACGGTATGGTAAACCCCCAGGTCGACCAGGCTGTTTTTGTCATTGCCATCGAATTGGAGGATGATGTCTTCGAATTGAAGATTGTTCACCGCAAGCGCCGGAATATCCAACAACAAAGAAATCGTATCCCGGTAGGTATCGACCAGCCCTTTCAAAACAATATCACGCAAAGTGTCCAGCCCGGGTACAAACAGCTCGGTCAGGTTTTTGGTATCGTGAATGTCTAAATTGTAGCCAAAGCGGCTGACTGGCAAGGGCTTGCCGGAGCTTCGAATACCGAATCGGTCGGCCAATTCTGTGTAGTTCTTTTCGATGAATCCAGTGAAGACGTCCCCTAGTCGATCGATGTCAAAGCGACCGATCATTTGCAGATTGATTAATTCCGAATGCAGCAAGAGGCTCTTATCACCATTGTCGAGTAGCGTATTGACAACCGAAAGCGTATCCATGACAAAGCGCAAACTATCGTCTTTTTGCAGCATCAAGTCATTGGCCACAATATGCCCGGTCATGTTCGCGAAGTTCTTATCACGCAACTCAATGTCCACCTTGCCAGCCAAGACAAAGTTCTGCTTGGATAAATTGAGCGATTTTAGATCGAGTTCATTGACTTGCGCCCGGAAGTTGAACAGAGGAATGCTATCTGAAAAGTCCAAGGCTCCGTCGAAGGCCAGGTCGATGTTGTCATCCTTGATGTTGAGCTTTCCATCGAACAGCTTTTGATTGAACTTACCCTCTATGGCCAAATTCTCATACGTATAATCTTTGAATGTAAAGGACTGGATATTGGCCCCTAGCTTGACGTCCACTGTCTCCAATGTCAGCCCCACCCCATTTTTGACCTCCGATCGGAAGGTGACCTTCCCCAATCGATCGTCGTCCGCCCATCTGGCCAAGTCAAAGGATTCCAAGGACAACTGCCCGGAATACTCCGCCAGGTCGCGACCACGCCGCAGGTCCATTCGCATATCCATGGTCGCCTTACCCAATTCGGACTGTAGTTCACCGTAGGCAACGAAATCAACAAAGAAGCCATCGAATCGACCACTAAAGTCTATCCGCCCCAATTTGTCGAAGTTTTTGGGTGGATTAAAATTTGGGATCAGCAAGCGAAGCGTTTGCATGTCGGTCCGCAGCCGCTCCAACTTGAGGTTGAGGGCCTCCTCGTTTTTGATTGCCAAGTTACGGGAGCTGAAACTGCCTTTGAAATAGGACCTTCGTCCCAGCCGAATCAATAAATTTCGCCCTCGAAGATTGTTGACTCGCCCGCTCAAGCGGCCATCTAGTTGGATGACCTCCTCCTGATTTTTCGCAAAAAAATTGTTATTGTTCAACTTGGGCGCAAAAGCCATGACGTCCTTGAGGGCCACCTTGGATTTTTTGAAACGGCCATCCATCAAAACGCGGTCCTCAAAATCATCGAAATCACTAAAGGATCGATACTTAAAGATCAAGGTATCTCTGAGATGGCTCTGAGGAGTCATTAATTCCATTCCGGTCAACTCCAATCGTCGATTGGTCACCTTGGCCCGCTCTGCTGACAATTTGCGCAGGACAAATCCACTTTGCTCTCGACAACTGATGCGCTCGACAATACCGCTGTAGTTGTCAGGGCTATAAGCAAAGCTGTCGATGGCCAGCGTGATCTCATCTAGGGCCAAATGCTCAAAATCAACCACATCCAGAGGCTTTACCCGCTCGGGGGCCTTGCGATAGTTGTCCAAATAAAAAATGCCATTGGTCAATCGCAACCTAGCCAGCTCCAACTGAAGCGGCTTTTTGGTCTTGGCGCTGTCTTTGGTATCGCTTTGCTCCTCCTTCAATACAATCAAGGTCGGCTTGGGCTCCTTTGGGAGGGGCATGCGTTCGTTTTCCGCGATTCGGACAATCGGACGACTCAACTCCACTTCTTTTAGGCGAAATTGGTTGTCGTCCAACAGCAATTCATCCACCAAAATCTTTCCCCTGGGCAATAGCACGTCGATGAGTTGCCCCTTGGGGACATCTTGCTTGATAAAGTGGACATTGGTTAGATAGACAGCATCGATGTCCAACAGAAAAGGCTTGGAGGCCGTTTTCGCTTTCTTTTTCTTTTTCTTCTTTTTGGGCTTCTTGAGATAATCCAGAATGAAAGCGAAGTTATTCTGTCGCTGATTGCTGTCTCGTTGAATGTGTACGATGGCATCCTCGAGGTAAATATCGTCGATGTCCAACTCTCCCCCGAGAATACCCAGCAGATTGGCGCTGAGGCTGGTCTTCAGCTCCCGGCTGTACAGCAATGTATCCCCTCTTTGATCGGCCAGGAAAAAATCCTCCAAGACCAACTTATTGAAAAAGTCAATATCGATATGTCCAACCTCAATCTCGGTATTCAGTTCCTCTGAAAGGAAGGTTGTCGTTTTTCCGATGGCCCAATTCTGAAAGCGTTCACTTTGCAATAAAAACCATAGGCCGAAGAGTAGAAACAGGCAAACGACGAAAAACCTTTTGAAGAACTTCCACACAAGGCGAATGATTCTCCGGCGGCGCAAGCGTCCGAAAAAAGATTCAATTAAAGGTGGAGATGGCTTCGACATATCCGGTTAAAAAGTATTGGTTTATGAAGCGATACGGTTCGTTTGTGATTTTTCGCAAAATAGTAAGAATACCATAATCAGGCCGTGTTCTATTGGACCTAAGTTTTCCACAAAGCGGCCTTTGTCGTTCGGTCAAATATAGTTTTAAAACTCCATATCGACTATTTATTGCCTTTCAACGGCCTTGTTTAACGATTTCTTAAGTGGTTTTGACGAGCCGTGATCTGTCGTGCAGCACAAAAGATGGAAATCAAGCCATTATTTTTTCCTATTTTGGCTTGTCACCAAACAAAACGAATTCCTCGATGAAAAAGATCGCATTGCATTGGCAAATTTTGATCGGCATGGTAGCCGGTGTTGTTTTTGGTCTCTTGATTGCTGGCACTAGTTGGGGACTTAGCTTTATAACCAACTGGATCAAGCCCATCGGAACGATATTCGTCAATTTATTGAAGCTGATCGCCATCCCACTCATCATCGCTTCATTGATTAAAGGGATTTCCGACCTGAAAGACATTTCCAAGTTTTCTCAGATAGGTGGACGAACCATCATCATTTATCTGATGACCACCGTAGTGGCTATTTCCATTGGCCTTCTGATTGTTAACATCATCCAACCGGGCAACAGCATCAGCCCTGAAACCTTGACAGAATTGTCGGCAGCCTATGCAGATAAGGCCAACCAGAAGGTCGAAGCCGCACAGAACCAACAAAATAAGGGGCCGCTACAATTCATCGTAGATATGGTACCTTCGAATATCTTCGGAGCGGCCAGCGACAATGGCAATATGTTGCAAGTCATCTTTTTTGTCATCTTCTTTGGCATCAGTATTTTGTTGGTCAAGCCAGAAGAATCCGCCCCTATAAAAGCTTTTTTCGATGGCTTGAATGCGGTGGTGCTTAAAATGGTGGACCTCATCATGCTCATTGCGCCCTTTGCAGTGTTTGCCTTGTTGGCCTCTCTCATCGTAGAGACCCAAAATCCCGATCTATTTGTCGCATTGGCGATGTACGCGGGCGCAGTTGTTGCGGGCTTGCTGCTGATGGTCGGTGTTTATCTGACCTTTTTGTACTTCTACACAGGCGTCAAGCCCAGTTTTTTCCTGAATGGCATCAGTCCTGCCCAATTGTTGGCCTTTTCCACCAGTTCCAGCGCCGCAACGCTGCCAGTGACCATGGAGCGAGTGGAAGAACATCTGGGGGTTGACTCAGAGGTCGCCAGCTTTGTTTGTCCCGTCGGCGCTACCATTAATATGGATGGCACCAGTCTTTACCAAGCCGTTGCCGCCGTCTTCATCACCCAGGCCCTCGATTTTGACCTCGATTTCAATGATCAGCTCACCATTGTGCTGACCGCTACCCTGGCTTCCATTGGCTCGGCTGCCGTACCAGGTGCCGGCATGGTCATGTTGGTCATTGTATTGGAATCCATTGGTTTACCAGCCGATAAGCTTGCCATCGGACTGGCCCTTATTTTTGCGGTCGATCGCCCACTCGATATGTGCCGTACCGTCATCAATGTCACAGGCGATGCAACAGTCTCCATGGTGGTGGCCAAAAGCGTTGGTAAATTGGGCAAACCGGAAGTTCGCAACTGGGATGACAAC
>JBCCSZ010000084.1:0-25822 GCA_039199225.1 Bacteroidota bacterium | reverse complement strand
TTGAAGGGCAGTGTATAACCGTTCAAGGTGGCAGAGACATCCATTGCGCTGCTGACATTTTTGATGCGAGCTCTTACGGAGGCGTTAGGGTTGGGAGCCGTATATGGGTTGTAGCTTGGATCGATGATGGTGATCTGCGGCAATTCCAAGGGGCGTTCCCTTTTGTTGATGTCCCAACGCATGTGTAGGGACGTATAATGGTGGATGTCGTTGTCTCCAGTCAAAGTGTTATTGTCATTCCATTGCTGCCCGTCTAGCAAATCGTGGCGCGCCCAGGTGATGCGATGTCCGAGGCCCATTGAAAAGCTAGGGGTTAGTTGATAACCCAGTTCGAAACCGAGCGAAGGCATCACACTCAGCCTTGCGCCATCCTCATAGCTATGGGCATCAGTTTCATAGACGCCATCGAGAATGTTTTCTTTCAGCTGATTGCGGATGGAGGATCGCGATCCCTGTGGGTTGAGGCTGGTGTAGCCATCGTTGTAGGGTAGGACGCCATCCAGTTGATCCAACTTAGTTTTGTAGAGGTCCAGTCCCAGGCCACCATATAAGGATAAAATGACGCCAGTACGCTCCCGAAGTTGGTTAAAGGTTAGGACCCCTTCGAGGCCCAGTTCGCCCAGGTCTGTTTTGTGGTTTTGATAAACAAAGCCCGGTCCGCCTCCTGCTTGGGTATAATCTACGCCATTGGTGCCGTTTAAGGCATCGTTGAATTGCAAGCCGAAGGATTGAGCATCGTCCAGCCCGTAGGTCCGGCTGTACAACAAGCGGCCTCTGGCAGAGAAGGAAAAGGGAGCATTAGGGGCGTAGTAGAGATTTTTTCCGAGGGTAAGCCCCAGTCCAAATCCATCGAAGCGAGTGGGGACATCGCTCTGTTGGTAGGCAAAGCCACCGTTTAGCCCTAGGGTCCAGTAGCCTGGTTTTTTCTTGTAGGTTGATTCCTGTGCGCTAACTGCTGAGGTGAATCCTATCAGCAACAGCCAGATCAGCGGATAAATGGTAATTCGTTTCATAAGCCGTGAATTTGTCAAAGTGATTCAAATTGATCCAGTTGCTTTTCCTAAAAGACGATCTTTTTCTTTCAAAGTATTCGTTCAAGAGGTCCCCAAGGCTAGAACAGCAGCTGCCATTTTAAGAAATACGGAGATTTGTTTCTTTTGTTTGAAAAGTTGAATAAAGAAGAATGAGAACTTATCAATAGATATTATTTTGTTGATAACCAGTTTGTTATACGGACTCAATATGCACAGTTTTTTTGCTAGTGCATCATAGTGAGGAAAATATGCATGTGTTAAAATATTAATGTTTGTTGGTGTTCGTTTAACAGAACTTTAAGCAAGCAATACGGCACAAAACCAAGGTATCGTATTGTTATTGGCTAGGATTTGTAGTCGCTAGGAGGAGGTTGTCGCATCTCCTCATCAGCCATATAGAACGTTGTGATGCCTTCCAAAGAGAGCAAAACAGCCCAATTGATTTTAACAGTTATATTTTGGTTCAATGGATATTTGAAAAAAAATTGCATTTGTAGGATATTTTGCACAACTTAAAAACTAGAAAGATCGTCACTCTAAGCCCATCAAATTGCTCCCCAGACTTCAGATTTTTTAGTATTGTTTTGATTATATTTGTTAGACCATTCCAAGAACCTTCCTTTAAAAGCATTCTGTAACAAACGTAGCTTCCATTAACTGTTTGTATTCTTTTGGTCTGAGACCAAATGGAATAATTGTCATTGCTATTGACAAACCATATTCGCTTTTGAATTATAAGAAGTTTCACACATGCAAAGATTTGTACTATTTACACTGGTAATGGTATTGCTTTTTACGGGAACGCTCTCTGCACAGCAGTACCGATCGATCGATGGAAGAGGAAATAATTTACAGCAGCCGGAGTGGGGATCACAGGGTGCTACGCTTCGAACAATGACCAGTATTGGCTACCGGGATGGCATTTCCCAGCCTGGTGGTATTGGGCGTCCAAATCCCCGTCGAGTGAGCAATCAATTGTTTGCTCAAGACTCCATCTTTTCCGATAGAATGCAACTGAGCGACTACACTTGGGTATTCGGGCAGTTTATTGATCACGACGTTATTGCTGTCCTCAACGATCCTACAGAGGTTGCCAGCATACCTGTTGATTTTCCCGATCCGTTTATGAATCCTGCCGGAACATTCACAGCCTTCATTCCAATGAATCGTTCGCTGTCTGTAGTAGGAACCGGAACCGATGTTTCAAATCCGCGCAGATTTGCCAATGACATTACTTCCTGGCTGGATGCCTCCGGAGTGTATGGCTCTGACACGGCCCGTGCAAGTTGGCTGCGCACCCATGTGGATGGAAAGCTCAAAACTTCCAGTGGAAATCTGATGCCTTACAATACCCTCACTGGCGAGTTGGATGGGGAGATTGATCCGACTACACCTCATATGGACAATGAAAATCCATTCAACGATAAATTATTTGTCGCTGGCGACGCTCGTGCCAATGAGAATCCTCTTCTGGCCGGCTTGCACATCCTATTTGTTCGGGAGCACAATCGACTGTGTGATCAGATTTTGTTGGAACACGACGACTGGGACGATGAGCAAATTTATCAGCAGGCTCGCGCCATCGTATGTGGATTTATGCAAGTGATTGTCTTTGAAGAATGGTTGCCAGCCATGGGCGTCAATTTACCTCCCTATGAAGGATACGATCCCTCTGCCAACCCGAATATCAGCAACGTTTTTTCTGCAGCTGCTTTCCGACTGGGACATACGCTTTTGAACGGTAATATTCTACGTTTGGACAGCGATGGCAATCAACTAGCTGAAGGGAATCTTCGCCTCAAAGATGCTTTTTTCAACCCCTTGGCAATTGCCGACGTTGGAGGTCTCGAGCCTTATTTCAAAGGCATGGCGGTCCAAATTCAGCAAGAGATGGACAGCAAGGTCATCAATGATGTTCGCAATTTCTTATTCGGCCCTCCAGGCTCCGGAGCAGGTGGATTGGACTTGGCTGCCATCAATATCAATCGCGGCCGCGAAAGAGGCTTGCCAGACTTCAATACCGTGAGAGAGAACTTTGGTCTGGCTCCACATACAGATTTTCAGTCCATCTGTTCGGATACAATCGTATCGGGTATCTTGGAAGAACTCTACGGAGATGTAAACGACATCGATCCTTGGGTGGGCATGCTCGCAGAAGATCACATGAATAGCGAAATTCTCTTTGGAGAAACCATCATGGCCATTATGCAGCAACAATTTGGAGACCTGCGCGATGGTGATCGCTACTACTACGAAATTGATCCGGCGCTCACTGAAGAAGAGAAAGACCTGATTCGGAATACGACCATGCGCGACATCATCATGCGCAATACCAATATCGACATCCTGCAAGACAATGTCTTTGAGGCCATGCCACATGATTCGGTCTGTAGTGCGCCTACTTCTCGCATGGCTTTGAATGGAATAGTGCAAACGGAAGATGGTAAAAATTTGAGCAATGTGACCATTCAGCTGGATGGAGATGAGCCTTCCATCAATCGCTCGACGACCGATTCGACGGGTAATTTTGCCTTTGACAATGTTTTGGCTTGTGAATCTTATCAGCTGCGACCTGTCAAGAATGATAGCTATCGCAATGGTGTCAGTACCTACGACTTGGTGTTAATATCCAAGCACGTATTGGACATTGAAAAGCTCGACTCTCCCTATAAAATTATTGCTGCTGACGTCAACAATTCCAAGACTGTCACAGCCATTGATTTGGTAGATATTCGCAAGCTGGTGTTAAAGCTGACGGATAACTTTCCAGGAAATACAGCTTGGCGTTTTGTCGATGCTGCACATCAGTTTACCAATGGCGAAAGACCATTGGATGAAGCCTTTCCCGAGGCAGTAGCCATTCCCTCCTTATTGGATACATCGATGGTTCGCTTTGTGGCTATTAAGACCGGAGATGTAAGTGGCAATGTAGATGTAAATACGGTTCGCGGAACAAGCGAGGAAAGGGGAGCTGTCGGCAATTTTGTTTTGCGAACAGTCGATAGAGAATTGCGCGCAGGGCGCACGGCCATGATCTCTTTTATTGCAGAAGATATTGCCTCCGTGGCAGGGTACCAGTTTACCCTTGATTACGACGAATCTCAGCTGGAAGTACTGCAAATAGTGACGCAGGATTTGGAAGGCTTGGACAAAAATAACTTTGGGCATTTTCCAAAAGATGGAGTCATCACTACCAGTTGGAATGGCCTGGCAAAAACAGCGACTAAAGAAAGTCGTTTGTTCAGCCTATTGGTTCGCCCACGTGCTGATGTTTTGGTTAGCGAAGTGCTGCAAATCAACTCGGCTTACACTGCTGCTGAGGCATACAATCAGGAATTGGATTTGCTCAATGTTTCTCTACAGTTCCCACAACCTGCTGTGGCGCAAACAGGAGCGCTTCAATTGTTCCAAAACACGCCCAACCCTTTCCATACGCATACGCAGATCAGCTTCGAGTTGCCAGAATCTATGAATGCAACATTGACGATTTTTGATATGTCCGGAAAGGAAATTTATCAACTTAATCAAAATTTTGTGGCTGGCTTCCACGCCATCGATGTAGACGCTAGTAACTTACCTACGGAAGGTGTTTTGTACTATCGTTTGGACACACCTGCTGGCTCGGTTACGCAACGCATGGTTCGGATGGACTAGTAGCGTAGTGAGATGCTAAAAATACGAAGCCGTGTAAATGCTCCATTTACACGGCTTCGTTCGTTGTAGGATCATTCCGTATATTAGACGGCCTAAGTTGCTATGGCTCGATAAAAATCAGGACAATTTTTGCTGATTCTTCGCAACCATAGGCTGCTTAAATGGATTTAATACAACGAAAGAAACCTATATGTATGTCAAATTATCCACACCTTCTTGAACCGCTTGACCTTGGGTTCACAAAATTGCGCAATCGGGTATTGATGGGCTCGATGCATACGGGCTTGGAAGAGAGCAAAAATGGCTTCGAAAAAATGGCCGCCTATTTTGGCGAACGGGCCAAGGGAGAAGTCGGGCTGATTGTTACGGGAGGAATTGCTCCCAATCGAGCTGGTTGGGTTGGACCTTTTTCCTCCAAACTGTCCACAAAGTCGGAGGCGCGTCATCATCAAAAAATCACGAAAGCGGTACATGCGGAAAATGGCAAAATCTGCTTACAAATCCTGCATTCTGGTCGCTACGGTTATCATCCATTGGCAGTGGCGCCCTCGGCCATCAAGTCGCCCATCTCTCCCTTTAAACCCTGGAAACTCAACAAGAGAGGCATCGAGCGGACCATCAACGCCTTTGTGCGCTGTGCGGCGCTGGCTCAAGAGGCTGGATACGACGGGGTAGAGGTCATGGGTTCGGAAGGCTATCTCATCAATCAATTCATCGTTAGTAAGACCAATAAGCGCAAGGATCAATGGGGTGGTTCCTATGAAAATCGCATTCGGTTTCCCATCGAAATCGTGCGCCGTATCCGGGAAAAAGTCGGTCCTAATTTTATTGTCATTTATCGTTTGTCTATGCTGGATTTGGTTGACGATGGCAGCAGCTGGGAAGAGGTCGAGCAACTGGCTCTGGAGATTGAAGCAGCTGGGGCAACAATTATCAATACAGGCATCGGTTGGCACGAGGCGCGCATTCCGACCATTGCGACGATGGTCCCTAGAGGCGGCTTTAGCTGGGTGACCAAGCGCCTGATGGGAAAGGTGAAAATCCCCCTCATCACTACCAATCGGATCAACACGCCGGAGATTGCTGAAAAGATACTTTCCGAAGGTCATGCCAACATGGTTTCGATGGCACGGCCACTACTGGCCGATCCATTTTTTGTGCAAAAGGCGCGTCAGAAAAGAGCAGATGAAATCAACACTTGTATTGCTTGTAACCAAGCTTGTTTGGATCATATTTTCAGTCGTAAAACCGCTTCCTGCTTGGTCAATCCGCGGGCGTGTAATGAAACCGAACTGATTGTGGAACCTACGCCACTGACCAAAAAAATAGCAGTCGTTGGCGCTGGTCCAGCAGGATTGGGATTCTCTGTAACGGCTGCCGAAAGAGGGCATGAGGTACACTTATTCGATGCAGCATCTGAGATTGGCGGCCAGTTTAATATGGCGAAAAAAATACCGGGAAAAGAAGAATTTCAAGAGACCATCCGCTATTTTAAAAAGCAACTAAAACTCAATAATATTCAGTTGCATCTGGGGCGTAAAATAAATGCGGCGGACTTGCTTGGAAAGGGTTTTGAGGAGGTGATTTTAGCTACCGGCGTAGATCCACGCGAACTGAAGATGGAGGGCATTGATCACCCCAAAGTAATGTCCTATATCGATGTGTTAAGACATAAAAAACCAGTGGGAGACCGAGTGGCCATTATCGGTGCAGGCGGCATTGGTTTTGATGTGGCAGAATACCTTTCACACAAGGGAGAATCGACCAGTCTCAACGTTGCTGCTTTCATGGAGGAATGGGGGGTTGACCAATCTTTCAAAGAGCGGGGAGCGCTCAAGATCGCTGCTCCTCCGCCCAACCCTCGCGAGATTTATCTGATGCAACGTTCCGGTGGAAAATTGGGCGCTCGACTGGCCAAAACCACAGGTTGGATTCACCGGCTGAGCCTCAAAAACCGAAAGGTCAAAATGCTCAGTGAAGTAAGCTACCACAAGATCGATGATGCTGGTCTGCACATCCAACACAAAGGCGAATCCAAAATTTTGGAGGTTGACAATATCATCATCTGTGCCGGGCAGCTTCCAAAGCGAGACCTATACGCTCCCTTGAAAGCCGAAGGCTTATCGGTTCACCTCATCGGTGGTGCAGACGAAGCCCGCGAATTGGATGCCAAGCGCGCCATCGATCAGGGTACCCGTTTGGCTGCTCGTTTGTAAAATGACCTACTGCGGATGATCAACCGAAGCGCGCGAATGCTTCCACCGCTTGTGTGACCACAGCCAATCTTCCGGCTGCGCTTTTATCCTTGCTTCCAGACGCTCAGCGTATCGTTTGGTAATGTCTTCGGGTGTCTTTTGAGCTGCCTGATTTTCGAGTAACTCGAAGCGCACCCGATAGTAACCTCTAGCTTGGCGGCGAATGTCGAAAAGGTAGACGGGATAGTCGGTGCGGCAAGCTAACTTTCCAACTCCTGGCAAAAAAGGTGTCTGCTGATGGAAGAATTCCAACCAATGTGCACTTCTGGTATTGGAGGGCGTTTGGTCTGAGAAAAAAACATAGGTGGTTGGCGATTGGCGTTGGCGCAATAGATAAGGGCCGATTTTTTCCATGGAGACCAGGGAGAGCTTCCACCGCTGCCGCAATCTTTTGAGGTAATCATTTACAGCTGGCTGCTTCAATGGTTTGTAAATACCTACCACTGGATGTTTCAACCAAAGAGAAACGGAAAGGACACCCCATTCCCAATTGGTGAGGTGGCTGCCAATGAGCAGTACCGACCGCCCTTCTTCCAAAGCTCGATCTATGAGTTCTGGGTTTTCATACACATAGCGCTCGCGAATGCTCGCTTCGCTTAGGCTGAACCCCTTGATGCTTTCCAGCAAAATATCACAAAGATTTTTGTAGAAGAGACGTGCTATTACTTTTTGCTCTTGCGCTGTTTTTTCAGGAAAGGCGTTGGCGAGGTTTTGACGAACGACTTTGCGGCGGTAGTGTAGTATGTAAAACAGGCATACGAAAAGAACATCTGATAGGATGTATATCAATCTAAAGGGCATGAAAGAAACAAGCCGGATGACAAATCGAAGGGGTAAAATGAATAGCTTATTCAATAAAAAATCTATTTTGCATCGTAAAGGTAGCGTTTAAACGGTTCTATATGTTTTCAAGAAGACGATTTTTATACAAATCCCTGCTGGGCTCTCTGGTGCTGGGTACGGGCTGTAGAGGGCTGGACGGAAAGGACTCCAATGCTCTTGATCGGGAGGTTGCCAAGAGTGATCCACTTGTTTTATCGACTTGGAAGAACGAGGAGGCCAACCTTCGCGCATGGGAAATTCTGGCAGCTGGTGGAAAGGCGGTGGATGCTGTGGAACAAGGGGTGAGAGTCACCGAAGCCAATCCAAAGGATAAGTCAGTGGGTTACGGTGGTTTGCCGGATCGTGATGGCCGCGTGACGCTTGATGCTTGTATCATGGATGAGGTGGGCAACTGTGGTTCGGTTTCTTATCTGCAGCATATTAAACATCCCGTTTCCGTTGCTCGAAAGGTGATGGATGAAACGCCGCACGTCATGCTGGCAGGAGATGGTGCCTTACAGTTTGCTTTGTCCAAAGGCTTTAAAAAAGAGAACTTGTTGACCGAAAAGTCGAGGAAGGAATGGGAGGCGTGGAAGAAAGAGGCCCAATACCAACCCATCATCAACATCGAAAACCACGATACAATCGGGATGTTGGCCATCGATCAAAAGGGAAACATCTCGGGGGCTTGTACGACCAGTGGTCTGGCGTTCAAAATGAATGGTCGGGTAGGGGATTCTCCCATCATCGGTGCTGGCCTGTACATAGACAATGAGGTGGGAGGTGCAACAGCGACAGGTATGGGAGAGGCCGTATTGAAGAGCCTAGGGTCTTTTTTGGTGGTAGAATTGATGCGGCAAGGTAAAAGTCCCATGGATGCTTGCAAGGAGGCCGTGATGCGAATTGTTCGTCGTCAGCCGGATTATAAGAAATTTCAGGTTGGTTATCTGGCCGTCAACAAGGACGGAGTAGTTGGTGCTTACTGCATACAACCGGGATTTATCTATGGGCTGTGCCGCGAAGGGAAGAACAAACTATTAAATGGCCAGTCCTACATTACCAAATAAATTATTATAAAAAGTTATCATAATTACCCTGTTTAGGGTAATTTACCTATCTTTGACCGGCTAGAGCAAGAATAAGCCTATGGTAATTGCTCTGCTTCCCATTCCTAATACTTCTGATCTATACTGATTGCTCGATTTTTGCACGCGCACTTTAACCCAATTTCTAAACGCTTGTTTAAGGAAAAACTGATGTAAGGCCACATCCTAATCATTTGTTGGAGGCCGTTTATGGCATCGGTTTTGTAGTATGTTAAATGTTCCGTTTTGATAATATGAGCATTTAACATCGGATTCTTCCGATAGGTTACCGTTGAGAAATGGAAACGTGATTTACTAAACGATTAAAGACTGACTCAAATGACATTACAAAATGCGTCAATGAGCCGGAAAACAGACGACCATATGCAAAGTGTAAGAATTGTAATAGCCGACGATCATCATTTGTTTATAGCTGGACTAAAAACCATACTAAGCAATGTTGATGGCTATGAATTCTCCATCGTAGGGGTGGCACACAATGGAACGGAACTGTTGCCGGTATTGAAAAGGACACGGCCGGATTTGCTTTTGCTGGACTTGAATATGCCGGAGCGTGATGGTCTGGATGTTTTGAATGTCATCAGAGAAGATTATTCCGATTTACACATTTTGGCTTTGACCATGTACGACGAGGCAAAGATCGTCAAGTCGGCTTTTAAGTCGGGGGTTGATGGCTATGTGCTGAAGAATGTGGGTAAGGATGAATTGGTCCGTGCCATCAGCGAAGTACTTAAGGGGAATACTTTTCTTGGCCAGGGGGTCAACCTCAGTGCCATCATAGAGACGGTTCCCAAACATACTGAAGCCGGTCTGTTTTTTGAAGATAAATTCATTAAGAAATACAACCTGACCAAGCGCGAGTTGGAAATTCTTCGACTCATCAGCCAAGCAATGAGTAATAAGGAGATTGCCAAGGAGTTGTATATCAGCGACCAGACCGTAAGTGTTCACCGAAAGAACATTATGCGAAAGCTGGGAGTCAGCAACACTGCTGGTCTAATTAAAATTGCCTACGACAACAGCCTGATTTAATCAAATCAGGTTTTTTGTGTTTATAGAAGCTTAAGGAATATTTTCTGAGTATAGATGTTTAATGTAAAAATCTGATAGTCAATATCTTAAGTTTCTTATCTATTTGTTTCCTACCTTTGCCACCTTCCTTTCCTCGCTACTTTTTTTACTCAAATAAAAAATGAGTTTTCTCTCAATTCGTGACAGAGAAAAAGATGTATTATTAAGTCTATGTATTGGCTTATTTATCTTTTTAAGATATGAGGTGACATATATTTATTTTTACTTGATTTGAAAAATACCACCTTTTGGGTAGAAATCAGATTTTGGAATCCTGTATCTTTGCCTTAACAAAGTTTTAAGAATATTACGTCTACACGATCTGTAAGAAAATAAGTACGAACATATCAAAAAAGCATTTTTAAAAAATCGATTTTAATGATTTAAACTTTACAAAAATCCCATGAACTGGAATCGCTACTTTCTTTGAGCTTATGTAGATGACCGATAGCGCAGTTGAAAGCCACTCTCCCCTGATTGCCCACGTAAGCGTTTTTTCCAGCTCTTTATGATTGATTTTTCTTCTCACATGGGACAGGTGCGTCCTACGATTTCGTAAGATCACCCACTGACTCCAAGCCGTTCCTTTCGCAAGCGGCTACAAATCATTTCTCTCGGTTTTTTTCGGTAAGTAAAAGAGATTCTGCTTTTTATAATTGGCAGAATGTCAAAATATAATCTCATGAAAAAAACGATTTCTATCTCCCAACCCGTTTGTCTCAACCGGTCGGCAATAAAGAAGGGCTACCTCCTTCGGGCCATCTGCCGGTTCATCGAAATTTTCTCTACCTCCCAAAACAGACAGTACCCCCTGGCATTGAATGCGGTAAGACGCGCTACTGACCATAGCCGCCTGTAGGACCGTAAATGACCACAGCCTTTTGGCTGCGCTGTAAGACAACGGACTGTTTGTAACACATAATTACCATCATCGACATCATTCAATTGATGCCATAACCAATTGTTAAAAAATGTTTGGAAAGCTACTGTTATATTTTGCTTTGTTATTGTGGTTCGTTGTGCCTAGCATGGCACAACCTACCATAATTTTTCCTGAAATGGAGGTCAAAAAGGGAGATCGTATTCAGGTAGATGTGACAACCAATGATTTTGACTCTTTGATTGTCTTACAATTCCCAATGGTTTGGGATTCAGAGGTACTCGACTTTGTAGAGGTCGACAACGCCACTTTAGTTTCGGCCTTGCCCACTTTCAACACAGGTGGAGTGGACACGGGGGTGTTGTTTTTTGTTTGGACAGAAGATAGCCTGGACCCTGTTACCAAGGAGGATGGCGACTTGATTTTCTCTGTTACTTTCGATGTGATCGGCGAGCCCGGGGACGAGTCTACCATCATTGCGGATGGCACCATTAAGGAGATCGAAGCGGGCGGTCTGGACGGTGCCTTTGACACTTTATACTTCCAAAATGGCATGGTAACTGTTATGAATGCAACGGGTACCAATGACATAGACAACTACCCACTCACCTTACACCCAAATTTTCCGAATCCGTTCCGGAAACAAACACGTATTCCGTTTGATTTGAGAACAGCAGAAGACGTGAGCCTTCGCATTTACGATGTGCAAGGTCGTACCGTCTTCACCCAAAATAAACGCTTCGGCGAAGGTTCCCATTACATAACCATTGACCGGGATAATTTAGGTCACACAGGTACTTACTGGTATGAATTGACAGCCGGTGAGTATGTGCTGACCCAAAAAATGGTCTTACTAAAATAAAGATTTAATCATCCCAAATTCCAAGGACTCATGACTAAATTGAATGCCTTATTGGCAGTTATTGCTTTTTGTTTTTGTTCTTTAACTGCTCTGGCTCAGCCGACTTTCAGTGTTGTCCCGCAAGAACCGGATGCAATGATCGGTGAAACGGTCAACGTCGACGTCATCGTAGAAAATTTTACCGAAGTCGTCAACTTCCAGTTTTCTCTAGACTGGGAAACATCCGATCTCACCTATGTCGGTGTTGTTAATACCAACCCTACCTTGGGGATCGTTGCGCCTCCAAGTAATGCCAACTTTTCAGCCATCAATACAACTGCTGGTAACTTTGGTATTTTGTGGTTTGATCCAATTGGAGCAGGGGTGAGCCTTGCCGATAGTGCAGTGCTCTTTACAGTCCAATTCACCATTGCTTCTGCCGATGGAAATACCTCATTCGTAAAATTTACCAATACACCTAGCGACCAGGAAGTTATTCAAAAGGTCGGTGGTTTTGATACAGAGGTGACGGGTTCAACTGGCTTTGCCAACGGACCAGCCACAGAGGCAGGTTACAACACCGGAGGTTCTGGTGGTGGCCGGGATGGAGTCTGCAGAGGTTCGGCACCCGATCCGGACCCTAGCCTGTGTAATTCCTTGACGGGCTTTGCCCTTTCTACAATCAATGATACGGTCGCAACGGGTGAGCAAACCTGTTTGGACGTCAGCGTTTGTAATTTCGATGAGATCGTCGGGATGTCTTACACCATTGAGTTCAATCCCAACCTTTTACAGTTCAACTCTATTTGTTATACCAACCTAGAACAATTAGACCCGGCGCTTTTTGCAACTAACAATACAGACAACGGATTCCTGAACCTTGTATGGTTTGATAGTCTCGATGTCGGGGTGACTGCGCCGGATGGTTCCGCCATTTACAGCATTTGCTTTGATGCCATCGGACCAGGTGGGTCAATGGATACTTTGAAATTCAACAACTCTCTGACACCGCTCGATATTGTCGATGTCAATTCCAACGGTAACCACATCGGTCTTTCCAATGCAGGAGGTATCGTTACGATCACCGGTAGCAGTGGGGCAGCTCTTTCTGTCAACATTTCCAACGAATCTGTTTTGCAAGGAGACAATGGCTGCGTCGATATAAGCGTCGTCAACTTTACGGATATTACTGAGCTGGACTATAGTTTATCCTGGGATCCCAGCATCATAGACTTTACAGGTGTGATGCAGACCGGGGCCTTGGCCGGACTGAGCTTTGATACGTCGCCCGCCTTGGTAAATGACGGAAAACTCTCAGTCGAATGGAGTGGTTCCTCATCAACACTTGCCGACAATGCTGTTCTTTACAGTCTTTGCTTTGATGCTGTCGGTAACTCAGGACAAGCATCCGATATTACTGTCACTAGCGACCCCGTCGCCCAATCTGCTCAAAGAGACAATGGAGCTGGCGGGACGGATCCCGTAAACGTGGTGACATCTCCTGGCTCTGTGAACATTGCCAGTGCCAGTGGCTTTCAGCTTTTAGCTGTCGATACAATGGCCGCTACTGGAGACACTGTTTGCATTCCTATTACAACCAACGGATTTAACGACATCATTGCGATGACCTTTGCCATTCAATGGGATACTTCGGTTTTGGAGTATGTCAGTGCATCCATCGTAGATATGCCAAATCAATCGATTCTCGCTCCACCTGTTGGAGATAAATTCAACGTTATTTACAGCTCTATTTCTGGATTGGGCCAATCGCTTGGAGATGGTTCCGTTTTACTCGACGTTTGCTTCCGGGTAAAAGGAGCTACCGGCAGTAGTGGCGACATCGAATTTGTGCCAACTTCCGCCGGAATTTTTGAAATCGGGCAGGACCAAGGTGGTTCCACTGTTTCCATTCCGTCTACGAATTTTGATGGAACGGTCACAGTTATCGACAATGCCATCATGATAGGCGCCAGTCTAACACAGATCAGTTGTAATGGAGCCGACGATGGTGCCATAGACCTTACCATTAGTGGTGGAATGGAACCCTATAATTACAATTGGGATTTCAACAATGCTGTATCAGAAGATATATCCGACCTGCCTCCAGGCGTATACAACGTTACGGTAACCGATGACAATGGAACAACGGCAACGGGCATGTATACAATTACCCAACCGGATGCTTTTGCTTTCATGGAAACTGTAACAGATGTGGATTGTGCTGCTGGAACCGCTGGTGCAATTGATCTGACTGTTACCGGAGGAACAGGTGCTTATACCTACGATTGGAATGATGCAGATGCGACTTACGACGGTATGGAGGATTTGACCAATTTGCCAGTCGGTGGCTATAAGCTTGTTGTCACAGACGAACGTGGCTGTAAAGATTCTGTAACCTACAATATTGGATTTTCAAATGCTATGACACTCAGTGCGAGTGTAACAGATATTACTTGCGTAAGTGGCTCAGATGGTGCTATTGACATTACCGTTACAGGTGGTGCTATGCCTTACAACTTCGATTGGAATGGTGCCGATGCAACTTACGATGGCATGCAAAACATTTCAGGCTTGTCAGAAGGCACCTACGACCTGACCGTCACAGATGCCAACGGCTGTACTGCTACCATCTCACGGACGCTCAACGCTCCTGGTGACATCATCGTTACTTTTGTCGTGACAGATGTTACTTGTAATGGAGGTACAGACGGTAGAATTGATGTGACCGTCACCGGAGGTACAATGCCCTACGACTTCGATTGGAGTAACAATGCTTTTGATGGCATGGAAGATGCCAATGGCGTCGGACAGGGTACATTGGTACTCACGGTGACCGATGACAATGGCTGCCGCAAGGTAACACCGATCGTAGTAGCAGAACCAACAGCTGTAACAGTTTCAGCTACAAAAACAGATTTGGAATGTAACGGCGACGGAGACGGAACCATTACGCTGACTGTTAGCGGCGGTACGCCGGGTTATACATATGCTTGGAGTGATGTTTCTCTCAGTGGCAAAGATCAAACAGGCTTGAGTGGTGGCGTCTACGACGTTACGGTTTCAGACTCCAGAGGTTGTACAGCAACAACTTCCGTAACAGTGGTAGAACCTTCGATCCTGAACGTCACCGGAGCGGTTGTTCACGAATCTATGCCAAGCGCACAAGATGGCTCCATCGACTTGACAGTCAACGGTGGAACAGCTGGTTACACCATCGACTGGTCTCACGGACCTATGACAGAAGACGTTAGCAGCTTGGCCCCAGGCCCCTACAGCGTAACAGTCACAGATGCAAACAATTGCTCGATGGTGCGATCCTTTACCATTAATTCGGCCGATGCGCCAACCATCACCGTCAATACCACCACGAATCCAAGCTGTAACGGCTTTTCCAACGGAAGCATCGATATTTCGGTAACTGGTGGAACACCTGGCTACAATTTCATGTGGAGCAACGGTGAAACAACAGAAAACTTAACCAACCTACCTGCCGGTACTTACTCATTGACTGTGACAGATGCCAATATGGTACAGGCCATCTTATCTTCACCGATCATCCTGACAGATCCGCCGCTGCTCACAGCAACAGCTTCTGCGACAGATGTCAGCTGCAGTGGGGCAGGAGATGGAAGTGTCACCGTGAGTGCCAGCGGAGGAACGGGAGGATATACTTACATATGGAGCAATGCCGCTCCAAGTGCGCCAACCATCACTGGTTTGAATGCTGCACCATACAACGTAACTGTACTGGATGCCCGCGGATGTTCTGCAACTGCAATGGCTACTGTTGATGCGCCAACGGGTATCAGTGTGACGGGTGTGAGTGTAACGAATACCAGCTGTAATGGCTTTACAGATGGTTCCATTGACATCACAGTGGCTGGTGGAGATGGAAATTATACCTTCGACTGGAGCAATGGTACAATGGGCGAAGACCCCACAAACCTGGGAGCAGACAACTATGTGGTAACCATTACCGATGGTGCAGGATGCTCTATCGTATCTAGCCAAATCGATGTGACAGAGCCACTGGCGATTGGTTTTAGTAGTGTGATGGTCACCGATGTAGAGTGTAACGGACAGGCTTCCGGTGCGATTGATATAGAAGTGAGTGGAGGTACTGGCGCGTACACATACGCATGGTCCAACAGAGATGGCGGGGGTGCCTTGGGTGGTTCTCAAGACCTCACGAGCTTGACGGGGGGCAACTATGGCGTTACCATTACAGATGCACTTGGTTGTGAATTCGTTTCCAATGATATTTTTGTAGATGAGGCTGGACCGATAACTATTCAGGCTCAAATTTCTCCGACTTCCATTGCGAATAATGATGGAAGCATCAACTTGACCGTAACAGGCGGAACAACGCCATACAATTACACCTGGTTTAGCCCAACGGGCAACGTAAATGGAGGGGCAGAAGATCAATTTGGTCTGACACCTGGTTTTTACTTTGTAACTGTTGTCGACGATCAGGGATGTGTACAAACCCGCGACTCTATGTTAGTCGAAGGGGTATTGGAAGTCATTCCATCCGTAAGTAATTTGACTTGTGCCGGATCGAACGATGGTTCGATTTCTCTGGACATCCAGGGAGGTATTCGTCCATTCCGATTTGCTTGGAGCGATGGAAGCAGTATTCAAAACCGCACGGGTTTGGCTGCTGGTACTTACACCGTAACCATCACAGATGCGGCAGGTACCGAAAAGGTTGAAATATATACCATAGAAGCACCTCAACCCATTGTCATTCAAGATCAAATAGTGAATGAAACCGGTACGGGTTGTAACGGCCAAATTCGATTGACCATTGCGGGCGGAACTTCTCCTTACACCTATCAGTGGAGCAATGGCGAAACGACAGAAAACTTAAGCAATGTCTGTAAAGGATTGTATAACGTAACAGTGACAGACATTCGAGGTTGTATTGCCACCCGTTCTGGACTCGAGGTGTTGCCAGCCGATTTAGAATTGGCCAGCAATCCAGAGATTGAGAACGCCAGTTGCTTTGGGGCAACAGATGGAAGCGTTACCATCAGAATTCTAGGGGGGTGTCCTCCTTATCGTTTTACTGCCAGCAACATGCAGTTTGAAACCACCTCTGATTTGGAGAAAACATTCTCTGGCTTTGGAGCTGGCAATCATTCGGTCGTCGTAGAAGATGCCAACGGCAGTACAGAAACCGTCAACTTCAGTATTGACGAACCGGCGCCGGTTTCGGCAACGATTGATGCGGTGACCAATAACATGGAAGAAAGCAACACGGAATGTTCCGGTGCTATTTCCATCACACCAAGTGGTGGAACCGGACCTTATACCTACCAGTGGAGCAATGGTGCTTCCAGCGAAGATATTGATCAGCTGTGTGAGATCATCAGCCCATACAGTGTCACGATCACTGATAGCAGAGGGTGTACCGGAGTTGTGAGTGGCATCAGCTTGCGCCGTATCATCACGGAGGTAGCTGACGTACGCTGTAAAGATGAATGTACTGGTGAAATTCGATTGAGTATAGCCGGTGAGGGTGGTCCATTCAGTGTTTCTTGGGCCGACGGTGAATCCGGACAGGTGCGTACCAATCTTTGTGCTGGTACCTACACTTATACCATCACGGACAACACGGGCGATCCTATTCACTCTGGTTCTCCAGTTGTATTGGAACCATCGACAGAACTTACGGTGACACTGACCAATTCAGTGCGTCCATTGGGAACACAAAGCAATGGTGAGATAGACATTACGCCAAGTGGTGGCTGGGGTGGATACACCTTCCAGTGGAATGGACCAAACAACTTCCAGAGTACTGTCGAAGACCCACAACTTTTGGGTGGAGGTACTTATCAGGTGATTGTTACGGATGACAATGGTTGCCAGGTGACCCTAACGGTGCCACTGGACGCCAAAGTCATCAGAGATGTAACTGCAGAAGTGACCAATGATCGTGGATGTGGAGATTTGTGTACCGGTTCTGTTTTGATCACAGAGATCGATGGCGGTGTAGGACCTTACACCTATGAGTGGAGCAACGGATTCACAACAGCTGCCGTTTCTGAACTTTGTGAAGACTTATACACTGTGACCATTACCGACAGTGAAGGCTTGACAGGTGTGTTTGATTTCAATGTGGTAGAATCAGCGCCGATTGAATTGAGCTTCACCAAGACGAATACATCCATCACAGTGAACGTAACGGGTGGTACACCGCCTTTCACCTACCAGTGGAACAACGAAAACAGCGATACGACACAAACCATTACCGTAAACCAGTCTGGTCGCTTCGATGTCTTGGTCAGAGATTCCGAAGGCTGCTTTGCAACCGATGGCACAGAAACCGTCATTGATTTGGATGGTATGTGCAGCAATGTTCGGGCGATCATCACGCCGAACAGCGACGGTGACAATGACAACTTCGTAGTTCGCTGTGACGATACCATCTTGAACCTGAGAATACAGATTTTCAATCGCTGGGGGCAGTTGGTATTTGAATCGGATGATTACCAGAACGAGTGGCAGGGTACCAACCGCAGAGGAGAATCTTTGCCAGAAGGTGGTTATTTCTATGTGTTGGAATACACCAACCCTGAAACAAACCAACTCGAACAAGAAAAAGGTCATATTTCAATTATACGATAACCAAATCACAATGGAAGTCGTCTCAAAGAACAGCAAACCCAATTCCCAAGAACTTTTAACTCTGAAGACATGAAAAGAATAATTTTACTTTCCATCATATGCTTCGCTCTCCATTCTGCTTCTGCCCAGGAAGAGGCTGTACTAGGGCATTATCTTTTCAACCCTGTACTGATCAATCCGGCTGCTAGTGGTTTTGATCAAGAACACCACGGCATTTTTATGAACATTCGTTCGGGCTACACCAACTTTCCGGGCGCACCGAAGACTTATGCACTGAGTTACAATGGAGCTGTTGGAAAACGATTGGGAATTGGTGGTATGATGTACACGGAAAATGTCGCATCTCTGACTTACTATCGTGGACAACTCTCTTTTGCTTTTCGCTATGAGGCCAACGATTTGGAGATGGCTGCAGGTTTTGCTACACAGTTCAACCGCGCCAGAATTGATGATGAAGATTACCTAGCAAATCCCAATGGTATTTATGATCCGGATGATGAAATCCTAGCCATTTTTGCTGATGGCGAAAGGGTCTTCGATGCTTCTTTGGGAATCTATGGAACGTACAAGAAGAAGTTGGTTTTTGGTTTGTCTTTCCCAAGTTTGATTCGCGCGCGCTTGGATGAAATTGAAGGGCAAAGCAGCAACAGCGGATTGAGTCACTTCACAGCTTTCTTTGGTGGAGACCTTTCGGTGGACGACTACAAAATCAAATTGCAACCATGGGTTTTGGTTAAGCGACTCCGCTCGACGCCTTTCCAAGTTGACTTCAACATGCTGGCCTCTTTTCTGCAAGAGCGTTTGATCACTGGTTTGAAATATACAGCAGGTGCAGAAGGAAACTTCGGTGTATTGCTGGGAACAAAATACAATGCTGTCCGCTTTATCTACTCCTACGATGTCCACCTCGGGGATTTTCAACAGTATAATGGCGGCTCACACGAAATAACCGTTAACTTCTTGCTAAAGCGGAACAAAGGAAAGTTTGATCGCTCTAAGAAGTACAGAAAATAATCATTCGACCCATCAATGGGTTTTGACTTTGGAAACCTCCAAATAGGAGTGAAAAAAGTCGGTAGAGAAGTTCCTTCGAGGAAGAAAGAAGTCTTTAACAATTGGTTTTTGGGATGGCCTCTCTCTAACACAGTTGGAGGGGGGCTTCTCTACCTTTAAATGAAAAGTAACAAGGATTATTCCACTTTATTAATTATTTTAATATAATATTAATATTTTTTGATAAGCCATTGATTTACTGGGTTTTTAGTTGTATTTTTATGGCTTAGAAGGTCGGTTTTGTCTCGACCTTTTGAAAGTCCCAAAAACTCGATTGGTTTTTGATTCAAAGCAAAGCAAAGCAAAGCAAATCTCCCTTTTTTTAATTTTCCCCCTTCCTGATACGAACTGTTAAGCACTTTAGACAGGCATAGCTATGCCTGTTTGCGGACTTTCATAAAACAATGGCAATAACTGTGAACAAAAAGAATCTTTTTGCCAAAACTTACAATGAAGTCTGCTTACAACATAACCAGCAGCACTTATAAGCTGTCAGATCATTTGATCTCAACCTTTGGTGTATACACCAGGGTTTTTCGTGTTTGTTTGGCTGTCTTCTCCCTACTCCTTGGCACCTATTCTTCCAATGCTTGTACCATCGTCTGCCGCAACAGCTTGAACATCTCTTTGGACCTTTCCGGACAAGCCGTCATCACGCCTTCTTTATTGCTACAAGACCCAACCTGCAACCCATCAGATTTTACCGTAAATATATTGGATGGCAGTGGAAATTCTTATGGGAACACCCTGACATGCGCCTTGGCAGGCCAAACGGTCATGGCTCGCGTAACCCATACAGCAACGGGTAATTATTGTACGACAGATATTCTGGTTCAGGACTATTTGGCGCCCTTTATCGATTGTCGGGATACAGTGATTCCATGCACTTTCTCTACGGACCCCATGCTGATTGGCTATCCAAATATTACCGATAACTGTACAGCTTTCAGTAGCTTACAAATTACGTATACCGATCAGGTGACAGAGCTAGCTTGCTACACACTTATCAATGGCGATTCGGTGACGACCCTGACAGAGCGGACCTGGCAAGTGGCGGACGACTCTGGCAACAGCAGCAGCTGCGTTCAACGGATTTACCATAAAAGGTCCCAGGTCGAAGAGGTGAGCTTTCCTACACATATGGACGGATTTGTGCGACCAGCACTTTCTTGCCTTGATGATCCAACCGATTTGGATGTAACGGGCCGGCCAACGATTGCTGGACAAGAGATACTCCTTGGTGGCCGCTGCGAATTGGTTGTGACTCATACAGACCAAATTGCAGACATCTGTTCTCCGGGTAGTTATAGAATTTTACGCAACTGGAATGTCATCGACTGGTGTTCTGGTAAATTTCAAATTGGCATACAGGTCATTAAAGTAGAAGACGTCAATGCACCGGTTTTGAATATGCCTGCTGATGTTACAGTGGGTACCAATGTCGATAACTGCAATGCACATGTCCTTTTGCCGCAAGCCACAGCATCTGATGACTGCTCGGGTGTAACCATTTCTGCCAGCTGGGCGTTTGGAACAGGCTTTGGTCCATTCTTTAATATTCCACAGGGAAACCACACGGTAATCTACACGGCAACGGACGATTGTGGTAACCAGTCGAGCGATAGCTTGCTTGTTCACATTGAGGACCGCACTGTGCCAGTTGCCGTTTGCGATCACAGCATTCAGTTGGGATTGTCGAGTGGTGGAAGAACAGAGATTCCAGCTACTACTTTTGACGATGGCAGCCACGACAATTGCTCTGCCGTTAGTTTACAAGTGCGCCGAGCGGGTTCGGCTTACGGTCCATTTGTCGCTTTTGATTGTGATGACCTCTTGGTAGATTCTATCGAAGTTTGGCTGCAGGTGACGGATGCGGCGGGCAACACAAATGAATGTTCGTCCTTTGTTTTTCTGGAAGATGCCATCCGCCCAACGATGATCTGTCCGACGGATCGCAATTTGGATTGTACACAAGATGTTACAGACCTAGGAATCACAGGCCAGCCTTCCGTGAGCGACAACTGTGGGATTGACAGCTTATACTATGTAGATCAGCCCAACCTTAACGAATGCGGTGTGGGGAACATTACACGGACTTGGCATGTACTCGATCTGAGGGGCAACCACAGTGTTTGTATCCAGCAGATTGTATTAGAAGATCGTACCCCATTTAGCATTATTTTCCCATCCGACACCAGCTTGCTGTCCTGTACGACTGGATATGAGCCAGCCCTGACAGGTCGGCCGCAGTTCATCAACGAAGATTGTGAGCAGTTGTACGTCGCCCATGAGGATGCCATCTTTGATTACGGTTTTCCAGCTTGCTATAAAATCATCCGCACTTGGGAGGTCATCGAATGGTGTACTTATGACCCCAACAGTGGCAGTGACGATGGTCGTTGGGTCCACGAGCAAGTCATCAGCGTATACGATACAGAAGCTCCCGTTATTACTTGTCACCAGCAAGATACCTTGGTAGAGACTTATGCGGCCGATTGTGGTTCGAGTTACATCAGTTTGCGACCTACTACCGCACAAGATTGCAATCCTGACCTAAGCATCACCAACGATTCACCTTATGCTGATGCCGGTGGTGCCGATGCCAGTGGTACCTATCCGGTTGGCATCCATTTGATTACTTTCCGTGCCGTTGATGGTTGTGGCAACGAAAGTAGCTGCAGTTTTCAAGTTGTCGTCAGGGATGCGAAGCCGCCAAGTCCATTGTGTTTGCCGGCATTGCGAATGAATTTACCCGCAGGTGGTATTCTGGTGCCTGATGCAAAGCTGTTTGACCTTGGCAGCTCTGATAATTGTACCGAGGCAGCCGACTTGGTTTTCCAGTTAGAGCCTGAAAGTTTTGATTGCAATAACATTGGAGAGCAGATTGTCTATTTGATCGTGACAGATGAATATGGTAACAGCAGCAGTTGCACCAGTGTTTTGACGATTGCCGATGACAATGGTGTTTGTCCTTTTGCCAATATCGGTGGAAGCATTGAAAATGAAAAGGGTTTGCCCATACAAGGCGTAGAAGTTCAATTGAGTGGTGGACTAGATTCTGTCGTGGCTGTAGCTCCCGATGGCACCTTTTTAATTGAAAAACTACCTACAGGAACCGCTTATACTCTTGAACCTCAGAAAGATACTGATTATAAAAATGGGATATCTACCTATGATCTAGTGCAAATCAGTCAACATGCATTGGGCATTAGGCTCCTGAGTTCGCCCTATAAGATCATTGCAGGCGATGTGGACAACTCCGGTTTTATATCGGCATTTGACTTAGTTGAAGTGCGCAAGCTCGTTTTAGACTTGGAGGATGGCTTCCAAAAAAATAACAGTTGGCGTTTTGTTCGCGCTGATTACAACTTCCCCAGACCAACAAATCCCTTCCGGTATGCTTTTCCAGAGGTCTATGAGATTGAGCAGTTGGACGAGGACATACTTGATGCTAATTTTATAGCGATCAAGATTGGAGATGTCAATACCAATCACAACCCATCGCGGATCAAAGGGGAGGGGAGTGAGCGTTCTGCAGCTGGTGGAGCGACACTGGAGGTGGACGAGCAAGTACTGGCGGCGCCAGATAGAATACGTGTACCGGTGCGGTGGAAAGACCTACCTAACCTATTGGGCTTTCAATTTGCCTTAGCTTTTGATACTGCTGCCCTGCACTTTGAAAATATTGAGTTTACAGAATATGCCGACGCTATTGGGTTGGGAGCCTCCAATGTGGGCTTGTCCAAGAATGGTTCGATTGCCTTTAGTTGGCACCAGGCGAAAAACACCTCGATACCGTCTGAAAGTATTTTATTCGAGTTGATTTTTGATGTAGAGCAGGCAGGACGACTGAGCGATTATTTGTGGTTGGCCGAGGAGCGTCTGCTGGCAGAGGCTTATGATCCCGATCTGGAGATTCGGCATTTAGCGCTTAATTTTAACATGGAGGACCCGGATTCAGATATTTTCCAGGTTTCTCAAAATTATCCGAATCCTTTTAGGGAGCATTGTCAGGTAGATTTTTACATTTCTCAGCCTTCGAAAGTACGCTTTCAGCTGGTAGATCAGCAAGGGCGTTTGCTCCATGAGGTATCGCAGCATTATGAAAGGGGTCAACACGCCATTCAGTTGGATCGATCTGCCCTAAATTTGTCACCTGGAACCTATTATTATTGGCTGGAAACCGAAAATGGCAGTAGTAAAAGCTTTAAAATTCTGGCTTTATAAAACATAAATACCCTAATGGGGGTATGGCGCGAAATTCCAATTAATATTAATTTTATAATAAAAAAAATGCTACTTAATACTTTGATATTCTTGTTCTTAGTAATGATTCTCTTTGACCTTCGTAAGCTGTACGCCGAGAATAATTGAGTTTTATTCTTTTAGCATCTTTGTATAGATACAGCTAAATTAAATGTCGACAAAGGTCGCATTTATCAAATTGGATGAATTATTTGAAAGAATGGATAGAAACGATTAAAGCCTGGAAAGGAATCTTATATTTGTAGTGCAAAATCAAAAACAGATTCTTCCTAGGTTTTTTGTACGTATGCCTCAAAAGGCCCCTAAAAAAGGGATTGGTTTAAATATTTATATGAAAATTACCAATTTCAGGGTATATCCCCGCAAGCAACATTGATGTATATTTGTAGCGTAACAAAAACGAAATAGCAACTAGGAAAAACAACCCACCAACATCCCTCAAACCAACCACTAGATTGCCAGAAAGTATCTGGTTTCCTTGTTCATTTTGTTGCTAATATCTAGTAGAATTTAAAAGAAAACTGGTCAAAAATTGGACGAAGTGTATAAGCTTCGAATGTAAATCCTGTGATAAATACTCTTATGAACGTAAACCATACATATCAATTATTGACTCAAGATATTCAACCGAATACCGACTTAAAAGAATGCTTTGAAATCGGTTTTTGGGATGGCCTCTCTCTTCGCTTAGTAAGAGGGGGGCTTTTTATTTTTTCTCCTTGATCACGAACTCCACCAGGGCGCGTAAGGTGCCTCACTCATACTACATTCCAACTACATATTTACTTGAGATTTTGACGATAAAGAATACTTGATTTTTGGACGATATTGATCTTACACAAAAACAAGGTATAGGTATTCCTCGATGAGGATCAGTATACATTTTAGACCATTTATTTTTATTAACTCAAAATTTTTTATCTCATGGAAAAAATTCAAAAAGCTTTGATTCGCTTGAGCGGAGGCTTGCTGCTGCTTATGGCTTTCATGATGATGGGATTCCAGGCGGAAGCCCAGACTTATGTTGGCTATGAAGAGGCACAAACTAGGCTGTTGGCTGCCGCCGATGAAGTGAAGGAAAGTGATTACAACTGGACTGCTCCTACCTCTAATGGTGCGGCGCTGTTTCCTCCTCACATGCTGGAGAAAGTGTATCTGGAGTCTGTCCAGATTCGCGTGAAGGCTACTGAGGATACTCAGCAAGGGATGACTCAGGGCCACCAGGCTTTCGTCAATAGATTCCCTAGCCAGGTCAACTGGGTAAATCAGTGGAGACAGGAAGTCAATCAGCTTCTTCAGCAGTAATTAGTAACGAATCTTTCAAAAAATGAATTTTGGGTATCGCACTGATGCCCGTGTTTTAACCAAAACTTTTACAAATCTCATGGAAAGAATTTTAAACTCAAAATTGAGACAACTGTTGAGCTTGTCACTGATGTTGTTTTTCAGCATGGGTGTACAGTCTGCATTTGCTCAAGATTGTTCGGACCCTACCCCACTAAGTATTGTGGCTCAGGACGTTACAATCTGTCCTGGCGACAGCGCTGATCTAAGCGTTTTGGTCGTTGGTGGCGAGGTAGCTCCAGGTATTTCTGAGGCTACACCTTTCGGTATTGAGTCTGTTGGAGCAGATGACTTCTTCACAACTGATCCAGTCGACGGTAACTTTGTAAGCATAGGCGTTCCTTCACCAGCACCTGCCAACTTCTCTTACACAGGTGGTGTTTGTGTAAACGACATATACTACGCTTACGACAACAACGAATTGAATTCTTTTGACATCACAACCGGTGCTGCTACAGCTATCGGAACAGCTACATTGGCTAATAGTACTTTCGTTCAAGACTTGGCGCTTGATCCAACAACTGGTACTGTTTATGCCATCACTACCGATTTGACTGCAACTGCTTTGTACACTGTTGATTTGGCAACAGGTGCTTTGACTTTGGTCGGTATTGACAACACTACTGCAACTTGTGGTATCTTCTTCGGTATCGATAATAATGGTGATGCTTACTTGGTTGACCTTTGTGACGATGACCTGTACTCTTTGGACCTTGCAACAGGCCAAAATACCTTGGTTGGTTCATTAGGTGTTGGTTTGAATTTTGCTCAGTCCGGTAACTTCGACCCTGTAACAAATACTTTCTACGCGTACATCTTCAACGGTGGTAGTGGTTCTACTCAGTTTGGTACCATTGACATCG
>JBCCSZ010000083.1:0-25961 GCA_039199225.1 Bacteroidota bacterium | reverse complement strand
GTTCACCGCTCACTGCTCCACCTCTCACCAGTTCACCGCTACATCAACCCCGCTCACCAAACCACCAGCCAAAGGCAACCACCAAATCACCCCTCACCGCTCACCAGTTTTTCCGTTCAAAGAAAAGCTCACCAGTTCACCACTCACCGCTCCACCTCTCACCAGTTCACCGCTACATCCAACCCGCTCACCAAACCACCAGCCAAAGGCAACCACCAAATCACCCCTCACCGCTCACCAGTTCACCCCTCACCAGTTCACCAATCACCCCCTAACCCTCACCCATTCCCCCCGCTCCGCATCATACTCCTTAATCGCCCGCGCCGGACTCCCCGCCACAATCGTATAAGGCGGTACATCCCGCGTCACAACACTGCCCGCCGCCACAATGGCATGCTTTCCCAGCTTGACACCAGAGGTCACCACCGCATTGGCGCCAATCCACACCTCATCTCCTACAACGATCGGCTCCGTGCTTTCCTTTTGTTCCCGAATGGACTTTTCCACATCGGCATAGCCATGATTCAGGGCCGATAAAACAACGTGCTGCGCCAGCAAAATATCATTGCCCAGCACAACCGGGCCGATAACAATCGATGAAATACCAATCAGCGTTCGATCGCCGATCAGGACATCTCCAACGGCATTGTTGACAACGGCATAGTCTTCGATCAACGAATTGGCACCCATTTCAAACTTGTTGTAGGGCATCACATCCATGCGTGCACGTCGACAAACTACCGAGTTTTTTCCCTTTTTGTGGTAAAAAGGATTCACAAAGGTCCGTATCCACCAACGCGGCCGATACTGATTCCGCGGCTTGAGCATAAAATGCGCCAAGGACTTTAGAGCCGGACTGGATTTTATTTTTTCTTTGAGGGACATAGCATTGTGCTGATTCAACGAATTTCCATTGGGTTTTCTTGCCGGTGTTTTTGAGACAAATAGGGCGCGACAATCTCCCAAAATTGCTGCACACGGGCCGTCCAGGTATTCTGCCCGGCCACCTCTAGGCGTTGCTTTCTCCTGGCTGCATCATCTTCCTGAATCGCTTGTTTGATATGTGCAACGAATTGGGCATGGTCGTCTGCCAGATAAATGTGTGCTTCGAATTGCTCGATGTCTACCGAAAAACGAGTCGAGACCACGGCCTTTCCCGCTGCAAGGTATTCATTGATTTTTAGGGGATATATACTTTTTGTGATTTTATTGCAAAGAAAAGGAATCAAGGCACAATCGAAGTACTGTAAATAGGGGGGAAGCGCTTCGATGCTCTTTCCACCTGTCATAATGACGTTGGGCAGTTGATCCAATCCTATATTTTTGTATTCGTCGTTGTTGATCGGTCCGATCAGCAGCAGGGTGTGTTCTGGCAATTGGGTGGCGATGGCCTTCAGTAAGGGGTAATCGATTCGCATATTGTCCAGATTGCCCATATAGCCAATGATTTTTCCCTTGGCGGCTTCCAATTCCTTCGGTTTGGGGAATTTTTCGAATACCGCCCGTTGAAAAATCCGGATGTCGGCAGCATTGTTGAGCACATAGACCTGATCGGATATTTGACTGCAAATGCGGTACAATTCATTGGATGTAACCGTGGTGACATCGGCCTTGGCAACGGCTTGCTTTTCCAGCCGGACACCATGCTTTCGAATGTAATCATCTGTCCCGATGTCGTCGACACATTGGTAAATATGGACGATCGGTGGATGGGCTGCTGGTAGGGATTGTCCGTAAAACGGATCGAAGCAATTGATAAAAATATATTGTTTCACCTCGTACTTTTGGAGGATGGCTTCGATGGCCTTGCGGATCTGTCGATCGTTGTATTGCTGCAGTCCGTCGTACAATTTGCCTGGACTCAACCAGTTGATCGGTAGGGTCAGCGGTGGAATGACAGAGACGAGCTTTTCGGGCATATCGTCCGACTTTTCAAAGCGCACCTTGCCGCTCAGCAAGGCTTTTTTCCGCTCGGCTGCTTGCGGACCCTCCATTTTTAAGTAGTCCCGAATAGAATATGGGTGGTTGAGGAAGAAAACCCGATTGTGTTTGGCAAACTCCTTGGCCAAGGCAATAGAAATAGACGAAAAAGGACCGTCCCATCGAAATATTCCTAGGTAAATGATGTCGTATTGCTCTGTTGTTGCTGCAGTTGCCATTTTTGAAGTGTTTCGACTATGCTTCTGGTTTGATCGGGTCTATTGTTCTATTCTTAAGAAAGTTATATGCCAAATTGTATCCCTTGCGGTAAAACGGTAGAATATGCCTAAATACGTTGATCGGATTGGTGCCAATCAGGCGGTTTAACACAAGCTGTGTGATGACAAACAACAAGCCGTAGGACAGCAGCGTGCCGTAGGCAGCCCCGATCACGCCCATCCGAGTGATGAAGACATAATTCAACACGATGTTCAGTATCAAGCCTATGAGTGTGAAGTAAAAATTGACTTTGGGTTTACCGATAGAATCGACCACTGTACCAAATTGTACAGCGAATGGAATGAATAGACCAAACCAGATCGTCGTTCGAAGGACCGGCACGGAGCTGAGGTATTCTTCGGTGGCCAAAATTACAATGATGGGTTCCGCAAAAATGAAGATGAAAAGTAGGAAGGGTAGAACGATGGCCAAAATGGCTCCAACGGATTGTTCGTAGAGATTTTTGATGGCAACTGTGCCTTCCCGAGCCATTTTTTCACTGCTTTTGGGAAATACGACCGATGCCACTGAGAAGGTTGGTACCTCCACCAAGTTGGTAAATCGAATGGCAATTTCATACACACCCACCGCGGCTGCGCCGCTCACCGTCAGACCACTAATCATCATCCGATCCAGCGTTTTATAGATCATCGTACTCAGGTTGGTGCCAAAGACAAATCGCCCAAAGTTGAACAGCTCCCGAACCCAGGGAAAGCTCAGTTGTCGGCTGAATTGAAGATAAGGGCGTCCAAACCAAAACGAAATGAAGCCTGCCAAAGCCGCTGTTCCAATTTGGAAATAAGCCAGTAATTGAATACTAATTGGGGTACTGCTGAAAAATAGGTAGACCAAGAAGAAGAAAAACAGTCCTTTCCAGGCAAAGTTGCTCCAAAAGATGCCCCGAAAATCGAAATTTGCCTGCTGCATAAAATTGAACTGCTGCATGGGAATCAACACGATGGTCGTCATGCAATAAATGCGGAGCAGCCCGCTTAACATAGGCGCTTGCAGGGCTTGACTGAGTAATTCTGAAAAAAGTAGTAGGAAAACGATGCAGACAGCCGTCAGGGCAAAACTCAAAAACAGGGATGCCGTAGCAATGCGTCTTTTTTCCGCCGCATCCTCCGAAGTGGTCAAAAACTTGATGAGCGCATTTTGTAGCAAGCCCGTCCGGCCGACTTCCACAAAGGAGACGATGGTGCCAAACAAAAACCAGGTTCCCAGCTCTATATCTTCCAGCAAACGCGCCAAGATGTACAAACTTCCAAAGCCGAAGACAAACACAGAGCCTTTTTCCAGTATGCTCAACAAACCGGATTTCAACCAATAAGAATTGTCTGAGTTTGCCACCTCGATCGTGTAACTGATATGATTTAATGTCTCGCTTCAGAAGGCCAGCTTCGTAGTTTGTGCTGCAAGGACTAGCCCAAATTCTTGATGTCGACCTTGTTTAGGATGGCGCCGAGAAATTTGTCGCCCAGTCCATGTACAAAGCTGATAGAGTTTTTATCTGCCGCCTTGATCTCCGTTTCTGCCGAAAATACAGTGATGATCTGCTCGGCATAATCGATCAGCTCCTTAGAATCGGAATAGTCATTGAGCGCCGCTGCCTCCAAAAATACATAGTCGTAATTTTTGGATATGCGATCCAAAAAGCTGGCAAAGTCCTTACCAGCAAATACTTCTGAAGGAGACTGAAAGGAGCCCTTGTTACCAATGATGTCGATATTATCCAGATTGAAACCGTCGCTGATTTTGCGAGGCTCGAATTCGTCCTCCATATGGCTTTCTCCGATGAGCTTGCTGTGCAAAAGGTTTTCTTGCATCTCCTTTTGGGACATCTTGGTCAGGGTATTGTTCTTGAAGTTGGTATCCACCAACAGTACCTTTTTATTTTTCAACGTCAGCGAATTGGCCAGTGCAATGATGGCGAAGGTTTTTCCTTCTCCGGGCTTGGTGCTGGTGACGAGAAACCGCTGCGCACCAGACTGTTCGACGGTGTAGCGGAGGTTTCGGATGGCTTCCTTGAAATAGGCCATCGATTTGTTGTTCGTCCCAGAATTGAACAGCTCGTGGAAGTCCAGCTTCTTGGTGTTGATCTTGTTGATGGTGCCAATCAGGTTGAGACGAGCGAATTTGCGAAATTTATCGGGCGAACTGATGCTGTAATCCATAAAGGCGAGCAAAAATACCAGTACAGAGGCCATCGTACCGCCTACAATGCCGGAAAAGCCACTGATGAGCGCCTTCATTTTGGGCTCCGACTTATCGGGAATCTGGGCATGTTGAAACAGCTTGACCGGCAGGATGGAGTTGTCGAGATTCAACTTTTCTTTGCTGTATTCCGAAAACATCAACTCGTGCTGGGTTTCAGCGATCTTGAGTTCCTGCCGCAACTGATTCATATATGCCTCATCCGATACAAAACTATTGGCTTTGACGCGCGCATCGGCCAATGCATTTTCAACCGACTCAAAACCAGCCACTGCTTCGTTGTATTCGATTTCCAAGTCGATGCGCTGTTTCAGAAGGTCGTCACTGCGCTTTTTGAGGCGTTTATCGTCTTCGTCCGGCAGGTTTTTGGCCGACTTTTCAATTTGTTCCGTCATGTTCTTGCGGATCAGATCGATGCGGCGCTTGAGCTTATCGTCCTTCATATCGCCTTTGATCCACTCTTCATTTAGTGTATTCAGCTGCTTTTGCATGTTCTGAATGTTCTGATTGTTGACAATCAAAACGGCTTTATCCCCCTCGCTTTTGCGGTCGTTGTCCTGTAGGTATTGGTCTACTTCTGCAATACTCTTGGCCAGTGACTTTTTCTTTTGACCATATTCCGTTCGGGTGGTTTCCAGTTCTTTTATTTGATTGATAACAGCCTCGCGTTGACCTTCCAGGTCGGCCAGGTTTTCGCGGCCCTGGTAAAATTTCAAGGCTTGCCGTAGGCTATCGACCTGTTGCTTTTTGTATTTAACCTGTTCGGAGAGAAAACGAACCGAGCTGACCTCGCCCTCTTGCTGGACATACTGGTAGTTTTTCAGAAAGTCTTTGCAAAAGGCATTGGTCGCAAATGCGGAAAGATCGGGATGTTCGCAGATGAAGCTGACGTGCAACAAGTCCGTATCTCCTTTTCGGATAATGCTGAGGTTGTCTTTCATCAGCGACTCGTAATCGTACTTATATGCCTCAGAGACCGTCTTGAAAATGCGCTCCATCCGGCTATCGTCCAAGGTATATTCCAGGTTTTCAACCTTTCCGAGCAACAGCTCTCTCAATTCCTGCAGTTCCGCATCTGTATACATCTCGTCGGACTCCTGGTATTCCGGTTGGCGAAAGGGGCGTTCAGTGACATCGTCGCCCTGCGCCAGATCATGGATCAGCAGGCGATAGGTCAGAAAGATCACATTGCGTTGAGAATTGATGAATTCGATGAGGTTGCCAAAACCCATGTCGACGTAGAACTGTTGAATCCATGGATTTTCTTTGGACAGGTCGGGCGTCACATCCACGATCCCTGTTGAAACGACTGCTGTAGCCCGGAATTTTTCATCCATCCGATCTACAAAAAAGTAGGCAGCAGCGGCAGCGGATACAGCTACAGCTATAATCAGCCATTTTCTTCTCAATAGTATCTTTAAAAAATATTGTAAGTCCATAGTAGTATAAATGTACAAAGTCCGCACCTAAATTGAGATACGACCTTCATGTGAACGGTTTAAACAGTTGTCGGGAAATGAGGAGGACTTAACTGTACAGTGGGTTTTTCGCGGCAAGATCGCAAAAACCAGTACAATTTTATGACTATTTTAGCAGACTTACAAGTTTGTCCTCCATATTGGGGATAAAGTGCTTGCCTTTACTTTGATTCCAGTTTTCTCTTAATGTAATAATAGGTATCCAACTGAGAACGAACAGCCATATCCGAGTGGTTTCGGCGGAATTCATTGGAATGCTCGCCGTCCAAAACCCTCGCCTTTACATTGTCTGCCCACTGTATCCGCATGTATTCTTTGATTTCCTTGAAAATGCGTGGATCGTAGATGGGAAAGGCGGTTTCCACCCGATAGCTCAGGTTGCGCACCATCCAATCTGCCGAGGAGAGGTACATTTTCTCCTTGCCATCATTTCGGAAGATGAACACCCGGGCATGTTCCAAAAAGCGATCAACAATACTAATGGCCTCGATGTTTTCACTTACCCCTTTAACGCCGGGTACTAGGCAGCAAATCCCGCGAATGATCATTTGAATTTTGACGCCTGCTGCACTGGCTTTGTAAAGCCTTTCGATCATCGCCCGATCTTGCAAGCTGTTCATTTTTAGGAAAATATAGGCATCTTTGCCAGCCTTGGCATTGGCTATTTCATTGTCGATTAGGTCGGTCAGCGTTTCGCGGAGATTGAACTGCCCGACGAGCAGATGCTTGAAAGGGTAGCGAGGAGCTTTCACCGTTTCGAGAAAGGCGAACACCCGAGCCACTTCCCTGGTCATGCGTTCATCGGCTGTAAACAAGCCCCAGTCGCTGTATATCTTGGCAGTATCTTCATGGAAATTTCCAGTACTCAGGTAGGAATACAGGCGCTTTTTGCCATTTTCCTCCCGAGTGATCAACGCCAACTTGGAGTGTACTTTCAAGCCAGGAAAGCTGTAATGGACGTTGACCCCTGCCTTCTCCAGGCGTTCTCCCCATTTGAGATTGGCCTCCTCATCAAATCTGGCCTTCACCTCTATGAAAACGGTGACCTGCTTGCCCGCCTTAACCGCATCCATCAGTGCAGCCATGATCCGCGATTTCTTCGCTACGCGATACTGCACGATCTTGATGTGTGTTATCCGCGAATCCTTGGCCGCAGATTCAAAAAAGCGCACCACCGATTCGTAAGAGTGAAAAGGCGGAAATATCAGGTGATCTCTTTGCCGAATGCGGTAAAAAATATTACTGGCATTTTCCAAAGTTCTATATGGGAGCGGCGGTAAAGGTGGATTTTTTAGGTGTGGCAAGCCAAAATCCGGAAATTTGAAAAAGTCGAAATTGTTGTGGTATCGACCTTCCTCCAACAAATCATATTCCTCCAGATCGAAAGTCTCCATCAAAAAGTCCAGAAAGTGCTGGGGCATCTCCCGATCATAGACCATCCGGGCCGCAGGGCCGACGTTGCGCTTGGTCAGGCTGCGTTTTATTTTTTGAATCAAATCACCAGAAAACTCATCCTCGATGTACAATTCGGCATCTCTGGTCAACTTGATGGAAAAAGAATCGATGATGTCGTATCCGGGAAACAACCAACTGGCACTGTGGCGCACAATGTCATCCAGCATGATCATATCGTAATGACCATGAGCGGAGGGGAGTTGGATAAATCTCGGCAAGTGATCCGAAGGAATCTTTACGATGGCATAGACATTTTGCCGCTTGTCATCGTTTTTGTCCACCAGCCACAAAGAGAGGTAAAGCGCTGCATTATTCAAAAAGGGCTTGATCTTGTTTTTGACGAGCAACACTGGCTGTACGAAGGGCAACATATTATCCTGAAAGTAAGACTCGATGAACTCGATTTGCTCCTCGTTGAGCAGCCTACGGCGCAGCAAGTGGATGTTGATCTTATTCAACTTAGGAACAATCTCCTTTTCGAATATCCGGCTGAATTCCTCCTGCTGGTTGTTGACAATCTTGAGAATCTCGGACAAGGTCCGGTCCGGATCGAAGTCCAGGCGCTTTTTGGTCTTTTTGCCTACGCGCAGCAAATTTCGCAGTTGTGCGATCCGCACCCGGAAGAATTCATCTAGGTTGGAAGAATAAATCGCCAGAAACTTGATGCGTTCCAGGATGGGAAGAGAAGGGTCTTTGGCTTCCTGTAGTACCCGATAATTAAAAGACAACCAGCTTATGTCTCTGTGGATATAAGGTAATGCTTCGGGGGTGGGTTCCTTCATGCGGTATTCTTTCTAAGTCATTGAATGCCTGTACGATCGCGCAAATATAGCTTTTCTTTCCTACATCTACACAGCTTTCAGAGAGTTCTTAGAGCTGCTTTGAGGGGCTGGATGCAAACAACCCGATACAAGTGCTTGTACCGGGTCGTTTGCTGTCTTTGGCTGGATGACATCAATAGTTGATCTTTTCCAGTCGAGTGGTCAATTGTTTTTTCTTTTTGAAATATTCTACCAGCAACACATAACCCGGCTTGGCTGGTAAAACCATGATGTTGTTGGCATCGGTCGTCAGGTCGATCTTGTCTTCAACATATTCTTCGTCGCCTTCTGTGTGTGAGATGATGCCGAAGTATGCTTTCTTTTTAGAGCCCTTCTTCTTTTCGATGCTGGTGTAGGTTGTAAAAAAGCTCGAATTGTCCTTTTTGCTTTGGGTAAAGGAGTAATCAAATTCACCCATCGCGCGGATGACGTGTACCAGTAGGGTCGGCGGATAAATGCCATACCCCTGTGGTAATTGAATGGACCTTTTCTGCTTTTCAAAGACCTTTACTTTATCCAGCGTCAGGTCGGCATTAAAATCGAAGATGATCAGGTTGAGGACGTTCATCTTCATGGCGGAAACTCCTCCTCTGCCTCTTCCGGCTGAAAGTACCTGCGAGGCAACTCCTAAGCCACTGACCGCTTTGTTGTACATCTCTCCAACGGCATAGAAGTGGCCATCGGAGGATTGTACGATTTTGTGGAAGGCCACATAGCCTCCATCTTCGATACGCCCTTTCTTGTTGACTTTGATCTTTCGCTTGATTTTCGTCTCCCAAGCGTGGTGGACTTTGTCGATGACCTTTCCGTTGAGGTCCAGGCGCATGGTGTAAAGCCCATTGCTTTTACCCTTGAAAATGTTTTCATCGCTGTCGTAAAACTCTCCGAATACAATGATGCTCTTTTCATCATTTTCCATAAAAGCATTCATAAAAGAGTAGTTGTACCGGGAGCTTTTCAAAGGGATGCGGAATACTTCCTTGTTACTGTTGATCTCAATCATCTGCAATTCAAAATTGACATCTTTGTTGGATATGTACTTTGGCTTGGAAATGATGGTGGAAATCACGTATTTATCGTCGGACAAACCGTGGCTGGCCATGAACATGGTCTTTGAGCCTTCTGGAGAGCTTTTCTTCCACGAACCCGTTTTTTTGAGGTCGTTGGGTAGGTATTCGATCGTGTAGCCCACCTTTTTGTTTTTCTGCATGCTGTATCGGATAAAGCCGTCTTTATCTGCAGGAAAGATCAGCCGATTGTTGCTGGCTTCCGGGGTGTTGCCAGGAGAACCACCTGAAGCAACATACTGTGTCATACCCCACTTGTCGAGCTGGTAAGTTAGGTTGCCGAGTTTTTTCATTTCCCGGTTGTAGGTCTGCAAAGTGAGGATTTTTTTGCGGGTGTCGAGGAAAGAGAACAGAAAGACTTCGCCGTTGTAAACAGCCTCTGTCATAACTGTATACTTGGTGTTGATCATTTTCTTTTTGGCGACATCTTTCAGGTTGGCATCCAAGATGCGCAGCATATAAGCATTGCTTTTGCGATCGACCTTGTCCACTTTGTAAAACATGTAGTAACCTTTGACCAAGTTGTTTTCCAGGATCGGTCCCATGTTTTGTAGCTGGACCGATAGGACATCTTCAAACTTGGCCTTTTGGGCCTGTAGTTGAAAGGAGCCTGCTACAAATAGCACGATCCAAAAAATGTTCTTCATCATAACTTTCATAATACTTTAGCATTTTTTGTTTCGATGCATCCATCCACCGAAACTTTGATTGTTGAATGCAAGTGGCGATCATAGACCAGAAAGTCTTCCTTCCAATGATTGGAAAGTGGGGATCGCTCCTTCGCTTATTTATTCACTTTTTAATTGTTCACTGAGTTTTCTGATTTCCTTCCGGTATAGGCTGTTGGGGAAGTCCTCGTAATATTGGCGCTTGCTTTTCTGCCAATCGGCAAGTGGTTCGACCAGGCTGGCACAATACAAATAGGCTACCCGGAATTCTTCATTGGCGGTAAATGCCTTGAAATTCTTTTGGCCGTAGTAATAGCCGAGCTTTGCCAAGTCTCTCAAGCGTAGATTGTGTATGAAGTGCAAAAATTGATTGTAATTTTCCGGATAGGATTCATTGGGTAGAGACAATACTTTTCCCAGCTCATGTCCCTTTTGGTATTGGTGCAACTCATACAGACAGTTCAGGACCATGCTGTGCAGATAGGCATCAGTGGGTTGTTCTTCCAAGAGTTGAAAGCTGTGAAACAGCGCCTTACCGAATTGTCCAAACTGATATTCTGCTTCGATGATTTCATAATCTGCCAATCGGATGTATTGCTCGAACTTGGAATCGGAAGAGGAAGCTTCGCGATGTTCAAAAGATTGGATGGCTTCAATTCTCTTCTCGCAATCTGGATGGGTTTTCAGGGAATCTCTGACGGCTGCGGTCGTCTCTTCAAAGTGGGTGATGATGGATTCTTCCTCTTCGATACGTAGCCATCGTTCTTTGAGTTGGAAGAGCTCGCTGTCGAAATGCTTTCTCAGGTCTACCAGCTCTGGTCGCTTGGGCTGATCGACGGTGTTGAGTATATTCAGACATTTGATGGCCTCTCTGGTATCATAAACGCTTGGACGCATAAATTCTAAAGCCAAGGAGTCGGCCTCTTCTTCGTGCAGTCGCCCATGCCGCCGCATGTTAAAGGTCAAAGATTGGAGCAGCTCACTAGCCCTATCGTAGGTATTGTATTCACTTTTGGCAATCTTTTTCAGTTCTTTCTGGGTTTCCTTGCCATACAGTTTGTCGACATAACTGTGAATCGCCGTATTGACATGGTTCATATAGTCATGGGCCAATTCGTGGCAAATCACAAAGGCAATTTGACTCTCATTTTCCAAGCGACTGATGAGACCGAGATTCAACACCAGCGTTCCTTCTCCTCTGCAACTGGCATTGGGCCAATTGTAGCGGCTGACCAACAGTCGGATGTCGCGATCTTGTAGGCATGGATTTACAGAGATGATTTGTTGCAATATGCTGCCAAAATACTTGTGCAGTACTTCATCGGTCAGAAAATGCCCCTCTGTCATTTTGGTACTCAAATCCTCATAGCGGCGTGTGTATTCCTTTTCGAGCTTTTCCTTGTATGCGCCCTGCAATGAGCTGAGGTCCTTTTGAAATCTCTGATGCATCTGCCGAAGAATCGAGCGCTGCACCGTCTGGTTATCTGACAAAGGTTGGTAGGCCGACTGAGCTTTGGCGGATAAACCGAGCAATAATAGACCTAACAGGATGTTGTACCTATTTCGTAGCTTCATTATTTTCAATCGTAAAATCAGACAATAAAATCCGTAGGGGTTTTCGTTTCCGAAACCCATTTTTTTAAAAACACCATAATCCTAGCCAAAGGCATACCAATCGACGAATCGTTGAATTCGCCTTCTTTGCATTTGGCTCAAGACAGGTTTATAACACAGATAGACGATTACTTTGAAATAGCATGTTTTCTCTCGGTGGGCTTGCTCACATAGCTTTTACAATGCAAAAGTAACACTTTTGACGGTAAAGTAAAAGGTGTAGATTGATTGTCAGAGCAAAAAATACCTACAGACTAGGGTAGTGGCTTCCTTTCAAAACAAAGAAATCTGCTTACCGGCATCTTCATCCAACAACTTTGGTCCTCTGACTTTTAGATTTGGAATATCCTTCAATTTTTTGCAAAAATAGTCTGCCATCTCTGGTGCCAGGAGGTTATCTGGCTCGTGGGGAAACAAATAGAGCTTCCGCAAACCGCTGGCAAACCAGCTTTGCAGCCTCTGCACCCATTCATCGGCCCGCTCATAATCCGTCGGATCCAGGCCATTGCCAACAAAGCGGATCATAGCCGTATCGCTGGTCAAGCGCTGATGTAGCACATCTCGGCGGCCGGCGACATCCGTGATAACGGTGGAGATGTTTTTTTCTTCTAATAAGCCAAAAACGCTTTCTGCGGCTCCCGGCTCTTCGAACCAGCTTTCGTTGCGCAATTCTACCGCCAGCTCCAAATCTTCAGGCCAGCGTTGCAGAAAGGAACGAAGTACCTCCAAGTGGCGGACGCCAAAGTAGGGCGGGAGCTGTACGAAGGAACATCCAAGCTTGGGTCCCAATCCGCGGATGGCATCGCAAAACAAGGGCAGCAGATCGTTATTCAAAGCCATGTCCCGACTGTGGCTGATGCGCTGCAGTATCTTTGGGCAAAAGCGAAAGTCTTCGGCCGATTCCTCTCGCCACTTTCTGATGTTGTCCAGGGTTGGGGTTCGGTAGTGGGTGGTGTTGAGCTCGATGGTGTTGAACTGGCGGGCGTATTGGACGAGGTATTCTTTCGTCTTGGTTCCTTTGGGATAAACCCTGCCCACCCATTCTTTCATACTCCATCCCGTGCAACCGACGTAGGCCGTGGCAGGTTCGTCGGAGGGCGGTAGTGATTTTAGTCGACTTGTTGTTCCCACCGGGTCGGGCGGGAGGCGGAAGTCTACCATGCTGATGTCGGGTAGTTTTCCAAATTTCATAGGCAAAATGTAGCTTTCTTGAAAGCCTAAAGATACCAGCTCTGTTGATAAAAATGAAAAAGATGGCGTATGATTCCTATATTCGCGCTATGAGCCCAAAAGGATTTTTTGTCACAGGAATTGGAACGGAGGTAGGCAAAACAGTTGCTTCGGCTGTCTTAGTACGTAGCCTCCAAGCGAATTATTGGAAGCCCGTTCAGTGTGGCGACCTCGATTATACAGATACCCATAAAATCCAGGAATGGGCAAAACACGAGCACTTGCACTGTTTTCCAGAACGCTACGCTCTTCAAATGCCTGCTTCTCCGCACATTGCCGCAGCCACCGAGAAGGTTGACATATCTTTGGATGACTTTAGCTTACCGGAGTCTGATAAGCCTTTGATTGTCGAAGGAGCTGGTGGCCTCTTAGTCCCTCTAAATGATAAAGATACAATGCTTGATCTCATAGCCTCATTGAAGCTGCCTGTCATTTTGGTTTCGCGCCATTATTTGGGAAGCATCAACCACAGCTTGATGAGTTTTGAGTGTTTGAGACAACGAAATATTCCAATCCACGGCATCCTGTTCAATGGCAACGAGCATCCCAGTACGGAAAGCATCATTGAAAAAATGACCGATGTCCCGATTTTGGGACGGATTGGGGAGATGGACAAGGTGGATGCAGAAACTATCCAACATTGGTCGGAAAAACTAAAGAAACAATTCGCATGATCCAACTTTCAAAAGAAGCCGACATCGACGGTCAAAGATTGCTGCAGTTAGACAAGGCGCACATTTGGCATCCCTACACTCAAATGAAGACGGCTGGCCCGGCTCGATTGATTTGCCGAGGCCAGGGAGCTTTGTTGTTTGATGAAAACGACCAGGCATACATCGATGCCGTATCTTCCTGGTGGGTGACCATTCACGGGCATGCCCATCCCTACCTGGCCAAAAAGATATATGAGCAGCTCGGGACCCTGGAGCATGTCATTTTTGCGGGCTTTACCCACCAACCTGCCATCGACCTGGCCCATCGACTGTTGAAACATTTACCGGAGAACCAGAATCGCTTGTTCTTTTCAGACAATGGGTCGACGGCTGTGGAAGTGGGGCTGAAGATGGCGATTCAATATTTCTACAATCGAGGAAACAGAGGTCGTCGAAAAATCATTGCCTTTGAACATGCTTATCACGGCGATACCTTCGGTGCCATGTCCGCAGGAGGTGCCTCAGTCTTCAATGCACCCTTCGAAGAAATGCTTTTTGAAGTCATCCATCTGCCGGTGCCTGTCAAAGGGCGGGAGCAGGAAGTGTTGAGCAAATTGGAGCAAGCCCTGGCAAGCGGAGAAGTCTGTGCTTTTGTGTTTGAACCCTTGGTACTGGGGGCCGGAGGAATGATGATGTACGAGGCAGATGTTTTGGATCGAATGATTGCGCTGTGTCGCGAGAAAGGCAGCTTGTGTATTGCAGACGAAGTGATGACCGGATTCGGACGGACTGGACGCTTATTTGCCAGCAATTACCTGGAACACAAGCCAGATATTATTTGCCTGTCTAAAGGACTCACCGGCGGCGTATTGCCAATGGCTTTGACCACCTGTACGGAAGCTATTTATGAGGCATTCTTGTCGGAAGATGCGACCAAGACCTTTTTTCATGGTCATTCATTTACGGGTAATCCCATCGGCTGTGCTGCTGCGCTGGCCAGCCTCGATCTGCTGGAACGCCCTGAGTTTAGCAAAAGGATTGCCTTCATTGAGCAGGAACACCAAGCCTTTGCCGCCACCTTGGCAGACCATCCGATGATCGCAGACCTGCGCCAGAGAGGTACCATTCTGGCCTTAGAGCTTCAAACCGGCCAGCAAACCTCTTATCTCAACAACATCCGCAGCTTCTTGAGCAATTTTTTCTACGAACGACATATTATTCTACGGCCACTGGGCAATGTCCTGTATATTATGCCACCTTATGTGATAGAAGTGGAGCAGTTACACGAGGTGTACGGAGCCGTTCGCGAAGCCCTGGCCATTTTGAAAGAAAAGGCTGGTCTTTGAAAATAGCTTATCTTTTTTTGCGAACAATCCTTACCTTGCGCCACTGAAAAAAGATCGATATGCAAACAAACGGAAAACCTTTGGACTTAGAGCAAATCCTTGAAATCTACAACAGTCCTTTACTCGATTTGGTCTATCGGGCTGCCACTGTTCACCGCAAACACCACGATCCTCGCGAAGTACAGATCAGTACGCTGCTGTCGATCAAAACAGGTGGTTGCCCGGAAGATTGTGGCTATTGTCCGCAGGCTGCGCGATACCATACAGGAGTTGAAAGCACGGGCCTGATGACAGTCGAGCAGGTACGCAAAGCAGCCATCAATGCGCAGGCTGGCGGCTCCTCCCGTTTGTGTATGGGTGCGGCTTGGCGAAATGTTCGCGACAATGAAGAATTCGACCATGTTCTGGACTTGGTTCGTACGGTCAATGGTATGGGAATGGAAGTTTGTGCTACCCTTGGTATGCTCAACGAGCAGCAAGCACAACGACTGGCAGATGCAGGTCTGTATGCCTACAATCACAATCTGGATAGTTCAGAAGACTACTATAAAAAAATCATCTCTACACGCGGCTATCAGGATCGCCTGGATACGCTGGCCAATGCCCGTAAGGCTAATCTGACGCTGTGTTCGGGTGGTATCATTGGTATGGGAGAATCTGCCGAAGATCGTTGTCAGATGTTGTTGACGCTGGCGCAGCTCGATCCCGTTCCCGAATCTGTCCCCATCAATGCCTTGGTGGCTGTGGAAGGAACGCCACTCGAAAACCAACAACCCATCGAGATATGGGAGATGATTCGCATGATTGCAACGACGCGACTCGTACTGCCTACAACGACCATCCGACTTTCGGCCGGACGTACTGAAATGAGTTCCGAAGGGCAGGCCCTTTGTTTTATGGCCGGCGCAGCTTCCATCTTTGCAGGAAATAAGCTACTGACAACCCCCAACCCAGATGTCGATGACGATATGACATTGTTCGATATCCTGGGCTTGAAGCCGATGGAAGCTTTCAGCAAACAGCCTCAACCAGAAAGTAAAGAAGCAGCAGTGGAGGAGGCCGCCAAGAGCAGAGATAAATGGTCTCGCCCTGGTCATGTTATTCCGGAAAACGTCGAATACGCCGCCAGGGGGAAAGAAAAGCGCGCCAATCTTAAAAAGCAAAATATTCATCAATCATAAGAACATCCAACTGACGAAAATGAATAGAAAACAAATTGTAGCCGGAAATTGGAAGATGAACAAAGGTTTTGATGAGGGCCTGGATTTGGCCAGAGCCATCACAGCTGGAGCGCCACAGGGAAAAACCCATGTGGTCCTTGGTACGCCTTTTATTCACCTACAAGCTGTTTCTGGCATCATAGCGAGCCATCCGAATGTATTTCTATCTGCTCAGAATTGCAGCAGCGAATCGTCTGGCGCCTATACAGGGGAAACTTCTGTAGAAATGCTTTCTTCAATCGGAACTGAATACGTCATCATTGGCCATTCGGAGCGTCGTCAACTGTTTGGCGAAAGCAATGAAACCCTGCGCCGCAAGACAGAATTGGCTTTGGCCGCTGGTCTCACACCCATTTTTTGCTGTGGGGAGTCGCTGGATATTCGCCAGGCCGGCAACCATGTCGAATTTGTTTCCAATCAGCTGCGGGAGAGCCTTTTCCAATTTGATAAAGCCTCTTTTGGAAAGATTGTGATTGCCTACGAACCCATCTGGGCCATCGGAACGGGGGTAACCGCCAGTCCGGAGCAAGCACAGGAAATGCACCAAGCCATCCGAGCGCTTTTGGGCGACCAGTATGATGATGAGGCAGCGAATGCTTGTACCATCTTGTATGGCGGCAGTGTGAAACCAGCCAATGCCGATGCGCTCTTTGCTCAGCCGGATGTCGATGGTGGTTTGGTTGGTGGAGCTTCTTTGAAGCCAGAGACCTTCTTGCCCATCATAGAAGCGATGGAAAAGACGCTGGCATAAAACGCAATCTAAAAACTTTGTCTACACGATGTGTTCAGCCAGATCGATACAGCTTGTTCGGTCTGGTTGAGCATATAGGCAGCCTGTCCGTTTAATCAGCTGTTTCCGACGTAGTTGTGAGGGCTGATTTGTCGCAATTCTTCCTTGACAGATTCTCCAATCTCCAATGATTCGATAAAGTTGTGGAGGTCTTGCTGACCTACTTCCGCCTTGCCGCGCGTCAATTTGAGCAGGGCTTCATAAGGATTGGGGTAAGCTTCCCGGCGCAAAATGTTTTGAATGGCTTCGGCCACCACCATCCAGTTATTTTCCAGGTCTTCTTTCAGTTTTTTATCGTTGAGCAGCAGTTTATCGAGTCCTTTGAGGATGGACTTGAATGCGATGAGGCTGTGGGCGAATGGCACGCCGACATTGCGCATAACGGTGCTATCGGTCAAATCGCGTTGCAGGCGGGAGATCGGAAGCTTTCCTGCCAGGTGCCCAAAGAGCGCATTGCCAATTCCGAGGTTGCCTTCGGCATTCTCAAAGTCGATGGGATTCACCTTGTGGGGCATGGCAGAAGAGCCAATTTCCCCCTCCTTGGTTTTCTGCCGAAAATACTCCATCGACACATAAGTCCATACATCACGACATAGGTCGATCAAGATGGTATTAATCCGCATCAAGCAATGGAACAGGGCGCCCTCTTGATCGTAATGAGCGATCTGGGTCGTATTTTGGAGTCGATCCAGGCCCAGGTATTCGCTGACGAAGTGGTCGCCGAATCGACGCCAGTCGATGGTGGGATAGGCGACGACATGCGCGTTGAAATTACCGGTCGCGCCGCCGAATTTGGCAACAAAGGGGATGTCTTGAAGTTGTTTGATTTGGGTGTCTAGTCGCTCGACAAATACCCGAAACTCTTTGCCCAGCAGGGTGGGAGAGGCGGGCTGGCCATGCGTACGAGCCAGCATGGGAACGCTGGCCCAATCGGCCGCCATGGCTTCAATGGCATTGCGCACCTTTTTGACAAACGGTAGGTAAACCTTTTGGATGGCCAGCTTGGTCAGTAAAGGCATGGCCGTATTGTTAATATCTTGTGAGGTCAGTGCAAAGTGAATGAATTCCTTATGGGCTGAGATGCCAATGGCCTCAAATTTTTGTTTTAGAAAGTACTCGACAGCTTTCACATCGTGATTGGTGGTCTTTTCGATGTTTTTGATGTTGAGTGCATCGGGCAGCGAGAAGTTTTCGAATACCTCATTGAGCGCCTCCACCTTATCTTGATCGAAATTTTCCAGTTGTGGCAAGGGATGTTGGCACAAGGCAATGAAATATTGTATTTCTACGAAGACCCTATATTTGATCAATGCATATTCTGAGAAGTATTCAGAGAGTTCTTTGGTTTTCCCGTGGTAGCGCCCGTCGACCGGAGAGATGGCATTCAGCATGTTTGTTGATTTTGACGGCGGCAAAATTAGCGAAAGTTTGCGAGTGGGCCAAGCGGGACAAAAATTCCCGAACCCTTCGGATGAAGGATTCGGGAGATCATGTTACACAATAAGTAAAAGTATCTGTTTCAAAAAGCCCTCAGTGGCTTATTCTTTTGTAATAATGACCTTTTGGCTGCGCTGCCCATCTGGATCATTGATGCGATAGTAGTGAAGGGTACCATCTAGTCCTTGTACATTTACATCGATGACGTGCTTGCCAGGGTCGCGGTAGCCATTGTAGACCTGTTGGACGGTCTTTCCGTTGCTGTCCAATATGTCGATCCATACGTTCCCGGCTGTTTTGGTCTCAAACTCCAGGGTTTGATTGGCATTGGAGGGGTTGGGATAAACCTTTATGGAAGGATCTTCTTCGGCATCAGACTGCCGAGGTGCTGCTGCCTCTCCTTTGGGATCCATCATCAGGAAGGCCAACTTCTTCATTCGATCTATATCGGTCTTATGGCGTTCTTTGGCATCGCTCCGCTTTTTGCGGAATTCAGCTTTGCTGTTTTCGCTAAGGTCTTGGGTGTGTCGTTCGATGATGGCCTCTTTATCCGCCTTCCATTGTGCCTCTTGTGCTGCGATTTCTTTGTTGAGCAAGTCAATGTCATTGCTGTAGGTATCGATCAGCTGGTTGGCAATAGATTGGCTTTCAACGTTTTGCTGCAGGAATTGGTACAAGCCTTTCTGTCTTCCTTTTTTCGCAGCTTTCCCCTTGCCTTTTCGAGATCGGTGGCTCTCCATTTGTCCCTTGTTTTGACGATTGGCTTTGCGCTCCGCTTTTTGCTTCTTTTTGTGAGCTGCCAAAGCGAGTCGGAGGTCATCAATAGATTGGCGATCTTGGCTGCTTATTTTCTGTTCCAGCTTTTGGCGGCTTTCAAGAATGACCGGCTGAATATTGGTTTCGTGATAGTTGCGAAGTTCTTGTTGCATGGCCCTTCTGTTTGCTCGCCTATCTTCGGATTGCGCCTTTTTTGCCGTGGCGATCTGCTGCAGTTCTTCCTGCTGCTCAACGCTTAGGATGGCATTCACCTTGGCTTCATACTCCTCCTTGATGGCCTTCATTTGCTGGCGATCGGCTTGCTGTCCTGCCTGCTTTGTCGCCCTCATTTTGTCCCTCATTTCCTCCTTTAAGTCTGTGACTTGTAGAATTTGTTCTTCGCTCAGGTCAAGTTCTTCACCGAATTGCTCAACAAGTCTGAGGCTATTGTGTTTTGATGATGTCTGTCTTTGCTGAGCTTGGAGGGAACTGCAAAGTACCAATGCGACCAAAAGAACGCTTCCCTGTCGAATAAATGGAATCATATTCATATAATAAATGTCTTTTTAGTTTTAGTTTGTTGAATCTGAAATACAGCTCTATGACTGCAAAAAGTGGACTGGGTTTAACGTGGGACGAAAAAAAATAGAAATTCTCTGTATTTTTGAGTGTGGAGCTACAGGTGGGGTATAAATGGGGTTGTTTTGCAGAAATTTCCACCGATGCCCATCTAATTTTGCAAACAAATAACAAATTCAAGCTGCGAATTCATCCATGAAAGACCGATCGTTCTCCTCCGTTTGCTTTGTTTGTCACAGTTTGGATTAACAAAAAAGGAATCCTTGAATTATATAATATACGACCTAGAAGCTACCTGTTGGCAAGGCAGCCCACCCGGTTTGATCCAGGAGATCATCGAAATTGGTGCGGTGCGACTGAACGATTATGCGGAAGAGACTGGCAGCTACAACCGCTTTGTCAAGCCCATTCTCAACCCGTTTTTATCGCCTTTTTGCAAGGATTTGACGAGTATCGCACAGGAAGACATCGATCGGGCCTCTACTTTCAACAAGGTGGTGGTCGAATTTCAGGACTGGATTGGTCTTTATGAAGACGATGATTATTGTCTTTGTTCCTGGGGCAGCTTTGATCAGAAAATTCTTGTGTCGGATTGTAAATTGCATCGCCTGGAATACGATTGGGTTGCTCCGCACATTAACCTAAAACAGCAGTACCAGCAGATGATGCGCCTACATCGGCCTTGTGGCCTAAAATCGGCTGTGAAGCGAGAAGGCATGGAGTTTTTGGGTATCCATCACCGTGGTATATCGGATGCTGAGAATTTGGCGCGTATTTTTGTGAAGCATTTTGGGGAGTGGCGGATTAGTTAGGGGGGATGTAGCGGTGAGCGGGTGAACGGGTGAGCGGTGAACGGGTGAGCTTTCGCGATCGAAAAAAAGTGGTTATTGATGTGGCGGGGAGTGGGGATTTGGTGGTTGCCTTCGGCTTGTGATTTGGTGAGTGGAGGGATGTAGTGGTGAACGGGTGAACGGTGAACTGGTGAGCTCCTGCGATCGAAAAAAGGTGCTTATTGATGTGGTGGGGAGTGGGGGATTTGGTGGTTGCCTTCGGCTAGTGATTTGGTGAGTGGGGGGATGTAGCGGTGAACGGATGCAGCGTTGAATGGGTGAGCGGTGAACTGGTGAGCTTCCCTGCGATCGAAAAAATTGCTGATTAATATAACGGTGAGTGGGTGGGCAGTGAACTGGTGAGTTTCCGCGACTGAAAAAAAGGACGTACTGACTATTGGTTCGAATTTGTTGATTGACATAAAGGCGGAGGATGGACAGATTATGTGATTTTTATGTTAAAGTTGGCTGGTGAGTTGACCAATTTTGGGGTTTGAACGTCTTATGGGAGAATTTAATATTGTAAAACTCAAATCAAAACCTTTAAAAATATCATTCGAAATGAGAAAAGTATTTATTCAGTTATTTGTTGCCTTGGCCATGGTAGCCATTGCTTTGCCAGCGCAAGCGCAAAAGAAGATTACGAATGGCTTTGTGAAATATGAGCTGGTAGACATCCTGGGCGATAATTTACCACCGCAGGCTAGTATGATGAAAGGGAGTAAAATGGACGTTTACTTCAGTGGTGAAAAGCAGCAGGTATTCATGAGCTTTATGGGTGGGATGATGCAAATGAAAGTCATCAAGACGGGTAAGGATGACCCAGGTATTTTATTGACTGATATGATGGGTAAAAAAGTTAAAGTGAAGCAGGAAAAGGAATCTTCTATTGAGAATAAGGTGAAAGACCTAAAAGTAGAGGTTGCCAAGGGCGAAGATAAAACCATTGCGGGTTACAAATGTAAGAAGGCCAATCTGATGACGCCAAAAGGGGAGAAGATCGAAATCTACTTCACAGATAAAATTAAGCCTGCTGGGTCCTACTTTGACAAAATCTTTCCTGGCTTGGACGGTTTTCCAATGGAATACCGTATTGTCAATCAGGGCATTACCATGGTCTACTCTGCCCTAGAAGTGGGAGATAAGGTTGCTGATGGTACTTTTGATGTACCAGAAGGCTATGTAGAAAAAACGGCTGAAGAGTTCGAAAAGGAAATGGGTGGACTCGGTAACCTCGGTTTCTAAGTCTGGTTTTTCCCAATCTTTTAGCGGCTGCTACCACTGATGGCATCCGCATCTCCTTGAATTTTTTGCACTGCCAACTGGGCATTATCTGGAAAACGGATGATGTCCAGTTGTGCTTTATAGGCGTCCCTGGTCTTTTCGAAGGCTGGAATGTCTTCAACTGGCATGGGATCGGGTGGAGGGAGGTTCTCCCGCAAGTGATTGACTTGCTTGCCGTGCTTCCAAAAGCGGAAACAGACGTGTGGCCCAGTGGCCAATCCCGTGGAGCCGACATATCCAATCACTTGCCCCTGGCGCACGTGGATGCCCGGCCGGATGCCTTTGGCAAAGCGCTGCATGTGGAGATATTGTGTCTGGTAAACTTTATCGTGCTTGATTTTGACATAATTGCCATTTCCGCGGGTCCTGCTGGCTTTGGTGACGACACCATCTGCCACTGCATATATAGGTGTTCCCCTTGGAGCGGCATAGTCTGTACCCAAATGTGGGCGGCGTCTTTTCAGCACTGGATGAAAGCGGCGGAGATTGTAACGGGAAGAAATCCGGGAATATTTAACAGGTGATTTCAAGAAAGCCTTTTTCATCGGACGGGCCTCCTGATCGAAAAATCCTGCATGCTTGGTATTCTCAAAATGGAAAGCGTAGTAGCCGTTGCCAGAGTTTTGGAAGTAAGCAGACTTGATCTTTCCGACGCCCACCGGCTTGCCTTCAATCAGTTGTTCCTCATAGATGAGCTTGAACTTATCATTGGTTTGTATGTGGTGAAAGTCGATGGACCAGGCGAAAACGTCTTCCATCAAGGCAGTCAATTCGTAGCTCAGACCATTGTCGGTCATGGTATTCCACAGAGAGGAGTGAATGACACCTGCAGCGGTTTGAATCCGCGTTTCCACTGGGTATTTGACTTCTTCGGCATAGCCACTGTGGATGTCGAAGACGACATATTTGAAGACACTGGGTTCGTATATGAAATAGTCTGCGCCCTGGGTCGTGTCTTTGCTGAGAATGGTGTAGGGGCGGCCGACGCGCAGGTTGCGGACATCGAAAACCTCTTTGCTATTGCGGGCTAGTTGATCAATGAGGACATAGTCGACATTGTAATCAGACAGGAGGTCGGATAGGAAGACGTTGTTCTGAATATTGCCTTCGTAGACCTCGAAGGTGTCGAGTGCAAAGCCATACTTGAGATGTGGGGCTATGAGGTCGAAAGCACCGTGAGGGGCCGCTTGTTGCGGAGAAGCTGCTGCGAGTTCGTCCGTTGGTTGGCCTGTGTAGAAAACGGCTGCCAGGAGGCTTAAAAATGCAACAAAAAGACCGACTTGTAGAAAGGGCTTTTTGTTTGTTTTTCTTTTTTGATTGTGTAGAAAGTTGCTCTCTTTATTCACTATGTTTCCTGTTTTCTGACCACTTCGCAGAGTGGGATTTTAACAATTTTTGTGTACTACAACTGCTGTTTTTAAGTAAGTTCAGTGGAGATGGTGTTTACTTAGTACATAATTGTGCAAGCTCCCTAGGAGCTAGGATATGAAAACATGGGTGAATGAGTTTTGTTGAGTTGCTGTACCGGGGATATGACGACCAAAAGTAAAAAATGTCCATGGATAATCTCAAACGATATTCAATATTTAACATTTGAGCACTTGAAGGCTTATTTGCGAAGGATGACATCGACCCGTCTGAACTGCTTGGATTCTTCCTTATTGGTCTTATCACCGATGGAGCCACGCCCTTCATCCCGGATGACTTTGTTGATGGTGATGCCGTTTCTTTTCAAATAGCTGGAAATGGCCTTTGCTCTCTTTTCCGATAGCTGTTGATTGTATTTGACGTCGCCGGAATTATCAGCATAACCAACGATTTCGACTTTCCAGTCTTCCTCCTCATGTAGCAGGCTGGTCAAGGCTTTGAGGTCGGTCATTGTTTCCGAGTTAATGTCGTAGGAGTCGAAATCGAAGAAAAACTGTATGCGCTTTTCGGTAATTTCCCCTACGCCTTTGGCTACGAATTCCGAACGTCCGCCAGCAACTGGGAGCAGCGCTATTTCTACAGTAGCTGGAATGGCGTTGTCCTGAGCCTCAAGGTATTGCGCACCAATGTAGTATTCATATCCCTTTTCTTCCACCTGAAAAGAATATCCCTTATTGCCTGGTAAACACAGGAAGAACCAACCCTTCTCATCAGATTCAACAAACCATTTTTGCCCCTCTCGTCCAATGTTAATGTGGGTATTAATAGGCTCTCCCGTAGTAGCATCTACTACATAGCCTTCGAGATGTACGATGGGGTCCGGACGCAGGTTTTCCGGCAATTTTACCTGATAAATGTCGAGTCCTCCGTTGCCGTCTCTGCGGGCAGAGGAGAAATAGGCTGTTTGGCCATCTCCCTGAACATAAATGCCCAATTCCTTGGCCGGAGAATTGATGGGATAACCGAGATTGACAGGATGTGTCCATTTGCCTCCTTGAAAACGACTGACGAACAGGTCGCCATCTCCTTGTCCAGGCAACTTGGTAGAAGAAAAATACAGGGTTTTACCGTCGCTGGAAATAAAGGGAGCTTCTTCGTCGCCCTCAGAGTTGATTTGTGTTCCCAAGTTTTGCGGTAGGCTCCATTCACCGTCTCTGCTGAGTTTGCTGACCCAAATATCGGCTCCACCGATACCTCCCTCACGGCTGCTGCTAAAAAACATCATCTTGCCATCGCAGGTGATGGCGGGCTGAGAATCCCAGAAATGAGAATTCAGTTCTCCTTCCAACCTGTGTACCTCCTGAACTTCACCATCTTGCAAGGTCGCTTGGTAGATGTCGCAGCCACCTTCGGTATCTTCCCGCATGCAGCCTGCAAAGTAAAATGCCTTGCCGTGTGCCTCGAACTTGGCCATACCCTCATTCTTTTTTGTATTGATGGCACTACCAAAGGAGCGGCTACTCTGCCACTTGCCCTTTTTCCATTCGCTGATCATTACATTTTCATCATCTCGTTTCCCTTGACGGGTAAAGACCAGTTGGTTACCATCGGCCGTGATGGTCGGTAGGTAATCGTCGTGTACCGAATTGATGGCATTCCCTAATCTGACGGGATAATCATATACATTAGCAGTATCCATCTTGGCGATGAAAGCACAATTTTGGTCTCTCTGTTTCAAAAGCAAGTCGTAGCCTGTTTCAAGTCCGGATTCCTTAGAGCGATTGACATAACTCTGGCCCTCCATTTCTCGATACTTCTGATAGTAATATTTTGCTTTTTCCAAGTCGTTGAGTTGAAAAAAGGCTTCGCCGCATTCAAAAAAAGCAGCTCTGGAAAGCTTTTCGTCCAAGTCAAAAGACTTTTCGAGGGCCTCAATAGCGCCTTCCAGGTCATTCAGCTCAATTTGGACACGGCCTAACTCGCGATAAGCTACTGCGAAATTATCTTTGATTTTGATGGTATGCTTCAACTGCTTAAGTGCCTGTGGATACTTCTTTTTGTTGATCAGTTGTTGGGCAAACTGAAGGGATCGTTTGGCACTATTGGTTTCGAAGAACTCTGCGCTGGGCTGCGCCTGGCTGGTTTGCAGGAGGCATAGACCTATAAAGAGAATAAGATTTTTCATGCTCATGGTTGTCAAATCATTACGGAAAAGTAGCGGTCCGCGTTTCACTTAGGAGTATTTATCTAGGGAAGGACCTTCAAAGGGGAAGAGCTTTGCAAATTGCAATTCGATTGATTTCCGTACAATAAGCAAGAATGCTGCCGTTTTTTGATGGGTAGGACCGATGCCTTCTTTGAGATGGCACAATAAAGATATGGAATGGGAGGTCCTATTTTTTGTCAATTGATCCATTTTGCATTTGATAGCGCGCGACTGTTTGGGACTGTAAAAATGCAACTATCTTGGCATAAATGCAGGAAATGATGGGGTTACTTTTTCTCAATTTACCATCGGGAATGCTGTACGTCTTTGGGATACAATAATTCGACTGCTACGGTGATGGATCATATGCTTAGGAAAAGACTACGCAGTTTATTCTGGGGAGGTAATTGCTCAGGTTTTGCCAGTGCTCCCCATTATCTTGGGAACAAAACAGGTTGCCGGTAGTGGTGCCGAAGGCCATTTGGTGGGCCTTGTTGGCAAAGGCGTGCCGGAAGACAATGTCGTAGCAATTTTCTTGTGGTAGGCCCCTTCTAAGGACTCGCCAATGCTGCCCTCCGTCCTCTGTTGTACAAACGCAAAGGGTGCGACCAGCAGCCACTCGTATTTCGTCGCTGATGGCTGGGATGACCCAGGCGCGCAAGGGATCGACAGGGTCCACACAAAGGGCAAAGCCATAATGAACCTGCAGCTCTTTCATACTAACATCCGTCCAGTGAAGTCCACCG
>JBCCSZ010000082.1:0-26113 GCA_039199225.1 Bacteroidota bacterium | reverse complement strand
GTTACCTTATCGCTCTCCACAATGACCCGGAGTTCGCGGCCCGCCTGCATAGCATAGGCTTTCTGGACCCCCTCATGCCCCATGGCCAATTCTTCCAATTCACCAATCCGCTTGAGGTAACTCTCAAGAATCTCGCGACGCGCTCCTGGACGGGCGCCGGATATGGCATCACAAGCCTGCACAATCGGAGAGATGATATTATTCATTTCAATTTCGTCGTGGTGCGCTCCAACGGCATTGCAAACAACTGGATTTTCCTTATACTTTTCGCAGAGGTGCATTCCGAGAATGGCGTGCGACATTTCCGTCTCCTCCTCAGCTACTTTTCCAATGTCGTGTAGCAATCCAGCCCGCTTAGCCATTTTGGCCTGTTTGGAACTCAAGCCGAGTTCTGCCGCCATGATGGCACATAAGTTGGCCGTTTCTATGGAGTGTTTCAACAGGTTTTGTCCATAGGAGGAACGGAACCGCATCCGGCCGACCATACGAACCAGATAGGAATCCAAGCCGTGAATATTTAACTCAATGACGGTGCGTTCTCCGATTTCGATGATTTGCTCTTCCAACTGCTTGCGGGTCTTGGCAACCACCTCCTCGATGCGCGCCGGGTGAATACGCCCATCCGCCACCAAACGCTTCAGAGCCAGGCGGCAAACTTCCCTACGAATCGGATCGAAACTGGAAATAACAATTGCCTCCGGCGTGTCATCCACTACAATCTCTGCACCTGTAGCCGCTTCCAAAGCCCGAATGTTCCGTCCTTCCCGACCGATGATTTGCCCTTTGAGATCATCTGATTCCAGGTTGAAGACCGATACCGTATTTTCAATGGTGTACTCAGCGCACATCCGCTGAATGGTTTGAATGACGATCTTTTTAGCATCTTTATTGGCGGTGACCCTCGCCTGTTGGAGCGTATCCTTCACCAAAGCCATTGCATCGGTTTCCGCCTTTGCTTTGACTGCCTCTAGCAGTTGATCTTTGGCCTCCTGCTCCGTCAGCTTGGCAATATTTTCCAGCAGTTGGATGCGCTCTTCATTGGCTGCGTCGAGTTCTTCCTTCTTTCGAGCGACGATTTTCAGCTGCTTTTCGAGATTTCCTCGGATGGTTTTATTTTCATTCTCTGCCTGCTCAATGTCTCCTTCCCGCTCTTCCAGTGCTTTGAGCCGACCTTTAAAGCTGTCTTTTTTCTGCTTGAGCTCGTTTTCCATCTTGACGACCTCTACCTCGCGGTCTTTGATTTCGATCTTATGCTGTGCTTTTTGGCTTTCGAAATCTGCTCTGAGCTTGGCAAACTTTTCTTTGGCTTCCTGAATCTTGCGCTGCTTTATTTTCTCGTGTTTACTTTCTGCTTGGCCGCGTACCTTATCAGCCTTAGACTGCGCTTCGTCCTCTATGCGCTTAGCAGTCAGGCGCGCCTCCTTCACGATGAGATCAGCCTTGCTGTTCATCTCATCTATTTTGCCTTGCTGGGACTTCTTCAACAGCGTATTAACCACAACATATGCGATTATGGCGCCGATGACAAGCCCTGCAATCAATCCTATTCCTATGTCCATATTTACTCTATTTATATAGTGATAAAAGATTTTTCCCTTCTACAACTAAGGCTATTGCGCCCAGTTTTACGGTTCGTAGATTCATCTGGTTACTCTTTTCCAGACAAACGCTTTTCAGTACAAACGAAGACAGCAACAAAGGGAAATAGACGATATGGAGTAGAAACTTGTATTGGCTGAATTGAAAGGCTAGAGCAAATGATCAAGCAGTTCTTCCAGTTGATTGACTTTACTGGTCAGTACCTGATCCTGTGGTGGAGCAGAAGTTTGGTTATCGGCTTTGTGAAGATCAACCGCATAGGTCAGCAATGCCATGGACAAACAATCCTGCTTGTCCTTTTTGTTATACATCAACTGAAACTGGTTGATTTTTTCATTTATTTCTTTGACTATTTTACGGATTGTGGGTTCATCGCCTGTTTTTATTTTCAGGGGATAGGGCCTACCCGCTATCAAAACCGTTATCTGTACCATTTCCTGCTCCTCCATACCTAGCTTTTTTGAAGCCATTCAATACACTTATCAATCTGCTTGATGTGCTGATCGATTTCTCTTCTGAGTTTCTTCTCTCGCTCCAAATCTGTTCTCTCCTGCACCGCGACAGTGTTTTGTGGAACTATTGCGATGGCTGGTTTATTGCGTTCTTCGCGTAACGCTGTTTTCAACTGATTGTTCTCATTCAACAAGCTTGTATTTTCACTTTGCAGGCGTTCCAGCTTGAGCGCCAGTTGCCTCACTTTGAGTTCAATGCTGTTCAGCTTGTCAGATAAGTTTACCATATCAGATGTCATCTGTGGCTTGCCTGTGGTAGTAATTATCGCCGGATAATTGCTCCCAAATCCGATTCGTACTTTTCGATGAGTTGCTTCATCACTTTGTCTACCTCCTTATCCTTCAAAGTACGTTCTGGATTTTCGAATATGAAACTGACGGCATAGGACTTTTTCCCTTCTCCTAGTTGCTCGGCATTTTCATACACATCAAACAAGTTAGTCTCTTTCAAAAGTTTCTTGCCAGTCTTCCGGGCAATTAACACAATATCTTCAAATTTAATGGAATTTTCAATAACTAAGGCCAAATCCCGGCGGATAGATGGATATTTTACAAGCGGGGTAAATTTGACTTTACTCTTCTTCAGCGCCTTCAAAATGGTTCCCCAGTGGAAATCGGCATAATAAACCGCCTTTTTGATTCCCATCTTCTGAAGGACACCCGGCTGTACTTTGCCAAAAGTTACCAGCACCTGCGGCCCACGGTGGTATTGCAAGCCATAGGCCCAAACATCATCCTGGGTCATTTTCTGCTGGAAGCTGCCAATTCCCAAGCGCAATAATACATTGTTGACAAATGCCTTCAGAAAGTAGTAGCCTGCTTCTTGGTCTGTACTTTGCCAGCTTTCTGCCTGCTGTCGCCCACTGACAAATAAGCTTAGATGCTCTTCTTCGATGTATCCACCTTCTCCATCATTTTTATATGTCTTACCGAATTCATAGAGTTTCAAATCCGGATTCTGGCGATTCTGATTGCGCAAAACAGCTTCCAAGCCGCTCAAGAGCATTTCGGGCCGCATCACATCCAAGTGTACGTTAGATGTGTTGTTGACAAAAACGAGCTCTGACGCCTCCACAGCTATAACTTCCCGGTAATAGCGAGACTCTGTCAGCGACAAGGCCATCATTTCATGGAAGCCATTGGACGACAAGAGGTCTCCAATTTTATTGAAAACGTCGTGCTTATCCGGACGCTCTATGGGTACAATGGCACTTTGCACCTGAGAAGGCATCGGCACCTTGTTGAATCCATAAATGCGCAAGATTTCCTCTATGATGTCTACCTCCCGAAGTACATCAGCCTTATCGGTAGGCACTTGAACAAGCAAGCCTTCTGCATCATCCGATACAATCGTCATTTCCATGGCCTCCAAAATCTCTTTGATCTCTTTGGCACTGATGTGTACACCAATCAGTCTTTCGACCTGGCGATATCGAACAGCTATTTCCTTGGGTTTTACTGGCTCGGGATAAATGTCGATGATGTCCGACGAGATTTTACCCCCTGCCAGCTCCTTAATCAGGAGGGCGGCGCGCTTGAGTGCCTCAACTGTGATATTGGGATCGCTACCTTTCTCAAAACAGATCGCTGCATCCGTCCGCAGCAAGTGGCGGGTGCTACTGCGACGAATCCAGATGGGGTTGAAATGAGCCGCTTCCAGAAAGATGCTGTTGGTTTGATCGCTCACACCTGATTTAATGCCTCCAAAAACACCACCGATACACATGCCGTTGGAAGCCCCATCGCAAATCATCAGGTCTTCCGCACTCAACTTGCGCTCTACCTCGTCCAAGGATAGGAAAGGCGTACCCTCCGGCAAGGTTTTCACAATCACCTTATGGTCTGTAATTTGGTCTGCATCGAAGGCATGGAGCGGCTGACCATACTCATGGAGAATGAAATTGGTAATATCGACAATGTTGTTGATCGGACGCACCCCTATGGCATTGAGTCGATTTTTCAACCAGTCTGGCGACTCTCCGATTTGCACGCCTGTGATTGCTACACCGGAGTACCGAGGGCAAGCTTCTGTATTTTCTACACTCACTTCAATATTCAGGCTGTGGTCGTCTACTTCGAAAGCAGAGACATCGGGCAACTGCAGCTTTTCCTTGTAATCGTGATTGATTTTCAGATAAGCAGCCAAATCGCGGGCAACCCCAATGTGAGCAGTCGCATCCGAGCGATTGGGGGTCAAGCCAATTTCATAGACCACATCTTTTTCTACTTTATAATAGTCTTTTGCTAAAGTACCAACAGCCACCTCTTCTGGCAAAACGATGATGCCGCTATGGTCGTTGCCCAACCCCAATTCATCTTCAGCACAGATCATCCCTTCCGAAACTTCTCCACGAATTTTTCCTTTCTTGATTTTGAAGGCTTCCCCTTCGCTGGTGTAAAGAGTCGTCCCAATCGTCGCAACAACAACCTTTTGGCCTTGCGCTACATTGGGTGCACCACAAACAATTTGCAGATCGTCGCCATTGCCAACATCGACCTTTGTCAATGATAATTTATCTGCATTGGGGTGTTTTTGACATTCCTTTACAAAGCCTACCACAATGCCTTCCAAGCCTCCTTTGATGCTTTCTATCTCTTCCATTCCTTCGATTTCCAAACCTATACTTGTCAGCATTTCAGAAACTTCTTGATGGGAATGTTCTATTTTGAAGTAGGTCGTCAACCAGTTGTGGGAAATCTTCATTCTATTCCGTTTTTATAATATTTTAGCCCTGTTCAACGTATATTTCAGAACAATGGTTTTCTATTTTGCTGCAAAAATACACATCAACATGAGATGGTTGTCATTTATACTGTTCTTTATTGTAATTCTTCTATTTTCCTGCCAACCAAAGTTGCAACGAAGTTTTGTCCGCCAGCTAGCCGTCAGTCCAAATCTACCCATACCAGCCTCCTACGATCAGCGAAGTAGTCCCTGCAGAGATAAGCTCAATTACGCGCCCGATCTTCAGTATTTGGAACATACGCCCGTAAAAATCATTCGGGTCAATTTCCACATCATGTGCAAAGCAGACAGCTCTGCCAATTTCGGCCGGGCAAGAGGTCGCGGTTTCATCCGACAAGTCGTCAAAGAAGCCAATTCCAAACTGCGCAACAACAAAAAAATGCATCTGCCGCTGCACCACAATAACCCGCTGCTGCCAATGCGCTACCAATACGAGCTAACGCCCGACACAGCGGTTGCCGGCGACGACGGTATTTACTTTCACTACGACGATGAGCTATACCATATGATTGCCGGTGGCAGACATCAAAACAATTACAGCCAGGATGTTTTCAAAAAATACGGTATCCGAAAAGACGATGTCCTAAACGTCTTTGTAATGGGCATCCACTCCGATAGCCTCCAATCCAAAACTTATCGTCCATCGGGTCGCGGCATCGCCTTTTCCAGCTGGGTAAAGGTGGCCGCCTGGTACCACAACTGCCGAAATGATCGCTGGAAAGACAACAAGCCGACCGACCGAAAGAGCGCTATCAGCGCCATGCGACTGCTCAATCACGAGATTGGCCATACCCTGGGACTATGGCATACCTGGCGCGGCAACGACGGTTGCGATGACACGCCCAACCACCGAAATTGTTGGAATAAAACCGATAACAACAGCCAATGTGATTCCCTTTGGAGCAACAACTTCATGGATTACAATGCGCACAGTAGCGCCTGGTCTGGCTGTCAAATCGCTACAATTCATTACAATTTACACAAGCGAAAAAAGCTTCGTCAATTGCTCGCTCCTACCTGGTGTAGCTTTAAAGAAGACAAATCCATCACCATCACCGATACGGTCGATTGGAACGGCGCCAAAGACCTCGAAGGTCATCTGTTTTTGGCAGAAGGATCAAAACTCACGGTTCGTTGCCAAGTATCCATGCCGCCAGAGGCCAAAATTTCGGTTGCACCTGGCGCGCAATTGATCTTAGATGGAGGCAAACTCTACAATGATTGTGGCAAGCAATGGCAAGGCATAGAACTGCAAAAGAAAGGAGGTCGGGAAGGAAGCATTTTCTTGACCGCTAATGCCAGCATAGAGAACAGTCAAAATGCCATTGAGATACTGCAATCCCCTCCACCAGGAGACTAGATTTGCTGGGCTATTCTTTCAACACCCGGACATCTTCCACCCTGAAGAGATCAACTCCCTTTTCCTGATAAACACGCTTCATACTGTCAGGTAGTTTTTTGATGTAAGGAGGCCAATCTTCCCATTCCAGCCCACAGAGAATGCGGGCATAGGCATTTGTAAGAACATATACCTCATCATAGGCAGCGGGATCGTAGCGGTCGAGTTCATCATAGGCCACAAATTGGGTGGCTGTACTGTCAAACGCCATGAGGTATTGCCCAAAATTGCGTTGAACGGTATTGGCTACGACCAATCGCTTTTTCTGTCCATCCTGAAAGCGATCGTAGATGAGTTGCCGCTGTTCAACATAGCCCGTTTTTTGCGCATACATCATCGACTCGATGGGATGGAGCCATAAGATCACCATAAAAGCCACCACCAGCCCCATAAACCATTTTGGCGCGATTTGAACGGGGAGAATCAGCCGTGTGAAACACAACAACAGCATTGGAACATAGGTAAAATAACGATTCTCGTAACGGTTGATAAAGGCTAGAACGGCAAAAAATAAAACCAACATAAAGATAGCCCAACGCCACTTGCGGTCTTTCAAAAAGCGGTAAGCGACAGGAGCAGCAGCAACAGCACTGATGGGCGTCAGGAATAGGCACTGACGAGGATCGGGACAGATCGGGACATAGGCTTCGTAGCTGATCGTCATAAAGTTGGCAGAGAGCAAGGTCATCAAGAAGGCAGCTTGCAGAAATGCATCGCGACTGTCGAGCTTCCAAAGCGACCTCGGAGTATATCCCCAACTCCCGAGAATGCCTAGGGCCAGGGTAATCATTAGGCCAAATCGGGTAAAGATCAAGAAGTATTGATAGCCAATCCTGCGCAGTGTCGCCGACAAGGGCAATTGATCATAGCTACATTCATTGAAATAGCTATTGAGGCGAATGGCTTCAAAACGATACCAGGGGCTTCCGGTCTGGAGGTTGATAAAAAGAAGGTAAGCGCCTCCCAGCAACAGCACAGAACCCGCCACCATCGTCCAAAAGGCATAATGGCGCTTTTGCAAGATGTCGGAGATAAAAAAGTATAGAAAAACCGGTGTACAAAGAAAAATAGTTGCTTTGGAGACAAAGGCAAAAAACAGAGACAGGGCCAGTAAAAACGCCCAGGTTCCGGCCTGTTTCAGACCAGCTGTAGATGAATTGGAAAATCGATATTCAAACAAAGCCCACAGGGAGGCTGTAAAGCCAAAGGCGACCAAAACATCGGGCATCAATTTATCCGAGTAGAATATACTCCAACTGTAGAGCAGAAACATGGATAAAGTCAGTAATACAACGGGCAATTTTTGGTAACGCGTCAGTCGCCAGAGCAATAGGAGGGTTCCAATGGTGATGAAAAAAGCGGGGAGCGCAGAAGCATGGTCGTTTACACCGAAGAGCTTATAGGACAGGGCCAGCGGAACAATCAGCCCCCAGCGATAGGTGTAGTGATCGCTGTTGAGGGTAAACAAACCATCGGCCATTCGCTTACCAAGGCGCCCATACCAAATATCGTCATAGCCATAATGTCCAAAGTAACCAAAGAAGTGGTAGGCGACCATGAAGACGACCAAGAGCCCTAAAAAAGCTAGAATCCGTTTTTGATCCGACACACTTGACTTTTACTCCGCCACGCCCGCATGGGTTGCCTGCAGTACCTCTTTCGACGATCCTGCGTTGCGGTGAACGAATACCAATACATCGCAATTTTGAGCATTCCACTCCTCTGGAATGGTCAAGGAATAGTCAAAATTCAGGGTGACACCCTTTTCCAGCACCTCATCGATGGGGTCACCGGAGAAATTGGTCAAGATGTCGCGGAAGACATGCTTATGAGTGTAATCCGTTTGCTTACCGCTCGGCGTCAACTGTACATCGACAATGCCCGTCTCCGTCAACATAACGCTGATGTAGATATTATCATCTCCAATGTCTTCCGTTGGCGTCAAAGCAGCTCTCACCTCCAATGTCCGATTGTCCGTATTGTAGCTGTTCTCGACACTTAGGTTGACGACCACCGGCTTGTTGAGTTCATTTTGAACCAAGCCACTCCACTTGCTAATTTGCTCAATTTGGAGGTCTTCCTCTGAGTCAAATTGGGTACGATTAAAAACAGCAGAAGGATAACCAACAGGCGGCTTCAAGAAATTCAGAATTTGAGTTCCTTCAGCCGTGCGGAAATCAAAGGTACTGTTACTATAAGGAGTAGAGAAAAAGCCGGTATGCATACTGACCGCCACGACGCGATCTCCATGGATGCTGATGAGTTCATCGATTAGAGAACTGGCCTGTGGACAATTGACACATTTGACACCTGTAAATTCTTCGATCAGCACCCGACGATCATCTGGGGTAATCACTTGTGTGCCTGTATCGCAGCTCAAGCAAGCAATTTCTGGCATATTTTCATTACAAGTCATCAGGCTCAGGGCCAAAAACAAGCAGAAAAATAAATTGTACTTCATAACTAAGCTTCTTTTGGGTCTATCAATGGAGCAGATAGATTTTGCGTCGTCCATATTGCAATCTTGCACCACAAATTGGATGGCGTCTGTAAAAATAACAATTTCTCAGCTCAGAAGGTAGACTGTACGGTGGCTTTTACACCACTAAAAGCGGGTTCCAGACGACAAATTCCTCCTGCACATACGATTCCTTCTACTTGTTTAACATAACTGAGTGAAAAGCGGTTGGCTTTTCGGGTGTAAAAAACATCAAAGCGCGGGAAGTGGACCTTTAGGAATTCACCGCTATTGTTCCTCGGAGCTGCATCGTTTACATTCTCCGAATTCAAGCTGTCATTCGGCCTTACATTGTACATATCCGAGACAGAAAACGACCAATGTGGCGCGATGCTGAATTCAGCCAATGCAAATAGCCAACTTCCATAATCCTGCCTTGTATGCATGTATTGAAACTCTGCGCGAAAAGCCTTCTTCCGACTGAAGCGATACAAAAACTCCGCATAGGGCGTAATCGTGGTTATGTTGTCTTTTCCAGGCTTGGTCAGATAGACATCCTGGTTGTATTCCTGCATTTGAAGCCCACCGGTAAACTGCCATTGGCGCTTGTATTTGTAGACTACCTCCGTGAAAAGCTCCCAATAAAGTAAGGTGTTGGCATCCAGTACCCCCCTGTTTTCACCTAGGGTAGAAATGTAGGAGGTGTTCACGTTAAAGCTGAGTTTTCGGGTGGGGCTGTATCGCACATCTAGTTGGAGGGCCTGCTCGCCCAAATCTTGCGTGGCAGGCGTATAGCGCGCCAGCAGTCGATAGGTATTGACACGAGCCATCGGTGGTAAGAAGTTGAGCAATCCCTGGTTTCCCGTCTGTAGTGGGTCCGGTCGATAGCTAAAATCCTTGGTATATTTTGCTTCCAGGCTGATTCCGAGCCCCTTGGCTGCATAGCCCAGGTTGGTGTAGAAAACCGCCCCAGGGCGGCTGACCAGCTTACCAACAGTTGTCGTTGTATCCTCCCGCTTACTTTTGATCGCAAAAGGATCGAAAATGGTCTCTTCTGTCTTGTAAGCGCCCTCTACGTAACAAGAAAAGTTGCCAATGGTAAAGGTGTTGAACAGGCTGAAAGCGTAGACATTGTATCTGGGAACGATGCTGTCTTGCACCGCATAGGTATTGATTGTTCCGACAATGATTCCCATGGTCTCATCATCCAGCGTTCGGCTGACTATGCCAAAACCAGGCGCCATCGACCATGCCTTATCCCCCTTCCCACCACTGAGAAAGCCATCGACACTGATGCCCTTGACGACGGAATCATAGAGATCAAACTGGCGTTTTTGGCGGCCTGTGAAGGCTTTGATCTGCCAATCGGGCAATATGTCGTAGGTCAAACGCAGGCCGTACAAGGCATTGTCAATCAAGAGAGGACGTTGTTCAAAAGCTCTGAAAATGAGGCCACTACCTACTTGATCGTACAAATAGCCAGCAGAGATGCCTAACTTATCGATTTGTTTTTTGATGAACCATCGCCCGATTCCCTGGGCGTTGTAAGAACCTTGTGGGTTGAGCAGGTTGGAATTGTTGAAAACGTCGAATCGGAGGCCAACATCAAATCCTTTGTAGCTGTAGTTGAGTTGCATCCAGACATCTGCTCCGTAGAGTTGGCGATCGTACTGTGGTGTGTTGAAAGCTCCAATGGTCGTATCTGTCTGAAAGAAATTACCATTCATTTCCAAATTCCCCGAGATATTGGCTCCTTCCTGTGCGCCTACATAGGTGGTAAACAGCAGCAGAAGCCCAATCAGACTTGCGTTGGTTTTCATGAATTTCTAGTTTGTTGGAGCATCTTCTTTTGGAAGAAGAATGCTACTTGTTTGAATCGCCCAGTTAAATATAAGTTAAACAAAATTATATTTTGCAGAAGGGCGAGGGTTTTTCGCTATCTTTGAATTGTAAAAATAGGCTGTTTTTATCAGCCAACGAAAATACAACCTACTAAAAAGCCAACAAGACGACGAATATCTACCTTCAATAGCAAATTTTTGATGTGTAAAACCAATGACAATGAAATTATTCAAACTCTTTTTTTTCCTATTGACTTTCAGCCTGGCAAGCGGCCTGAATGCTCAAAAAACGCTTCCATCCGTAAAAATTAAGAACCTCAACGGCGAAACCATAGACATCCAGGATTACGCCAAAAACGGAAAAATTACCGTTTTGAGCTTCTGGGCTACCTGGTGCTCCCCTTGCAAGCGCGAATTGGATGCCATCGCTGATGTGTATGAAGACTGGCAGGAAGAATTCGACGTAGAACTGGTTGCTATCACCATCGACAATGCACGTGCTTTGGCAAAAGTAAAGCCAATGGTCAAATCCAAAGGTTGGGAATACACAATTTTGTCCGATGCCAAGGAAGACCTCAAACGCGCCCTCAATTTCCAGACAATCCCCATGACTTTTTTGATCGATCAGAAGGGGAACATCGTCTATACACACAATGGCTATAATTCCGGCGACGAATACGAGCTGGAAGATAAAATAAAAACATTGGCAGGTAAGTAAACTGTCAGTATTTGGCTGCTTTTGGCACGCCACATTCAAAGCCCGAACTTCCATCAGCCAGGAGGTCCGGGCTTTGTCATTCTCCCCTTCGGTTCTTGGCATATTATTTGGGCCATTCAGTTGCACACTTCCCTTTGAACATCCCACATTTCCCCCCTTAACCAGTGTGGATGGTATGTACTTAAGCTTAAATTTCAGGAACAAACACTACTAAAAAGGATCAAACATGCGGAGAATACTACACTTATTCAGCCTGATATTATTGATGGTTCTTTCATTTTCGGCTTGTCGCAAGGCGCCAGGGGGAGAGGTCGTTGGTCAAAGTAAACAGGAATGTACGCCAGAGGAAGAACGAATCATTGGCAACAAACTCAAGGAGGTAATCCATACAAACCAGATCGGTTTTCCCCTCCTCGATACAACCAATTTCTCATCGGAGCTGGTCTACCTCAATCGACTGTTGAATACATTGACAAATACAGGCCCCGTACTCAACCGGCAGAATTTCAATTGGAACATCCAAGTGATCACCAACGACGAGGAGAAAAACCTCTTCACTGCTCCGGGAGGCTCTTTCTTCATCACAACCGGGCTGCTCAAGCTGATCTCCAGCGAAACAGAACTGCTGAGTATACTGGGACACGAAATCTTCTATGTGGACCGCAACTATGTGACCAATGCATTGATCAATCAATTCGGCGGAGACAAACTGGGAAGTATTTTATTAGGTGAAGCTGTCCCGGAAGAAGTTAGTGACATGACTAATTATCTGCAGAACATTGCCTACGATGAATATACAGTCAGCCAGGCCGACTCTTTTGCCATCGAGCTGATCTGCCCGTTTTTATATGATCCTCTTGGCATGCAGCATTTTCTGACTCGGGTGCGACAATCCGGTGATGAGGTTCAGGTTACCTGGCTGGACAATCGCTCGACGGCCAATGTCGAAGATCGCATTGAAAGGGTTTTTCGGCAAGCGCGTGATTGCGGTGATTTTGGCAGACAATACGAAGAACGCTACCACGATTTTCAAGAAAAATTACCAGAGTAGGGATTACTTCTACCAATGCCTTGCAAGCCTGAGAACAACTTCTCAAGCATCTCTTACTTACTTTGGTGAACCTAAAATCAGTTTTAGGCTGGCGTCAATTTATTTTTCATCTGATGAGCCAGATAAGCCGCACCAATAATGCCTGCACTGTTGAGCAATTTAGCAGGTATCACTTTGGTACGCAATTCCAACTGATCGGAAAACTTTGCATATTTCTTACTCGCGCCACCTCCTAAAATAATCATATTAGGAGTAAATAAGGATTCCAAATGCTGAAGGTATTGGTTGAAACGCTTGCCCCAAACTTTCCAGGATAAGTCTTCTCTTTTGCGAATACTGTCTGCCGCATAATGCTCAGCAATGACGCGATGACCTTTTAGATAGAGATGGCCAAATTCTGTATTGGGAACCAATTGACCATTGACAAATAGGGCAGAACCCAACCCAGAGCCAATCGTGATGAGTAAGTTTGTCCCTTCCTGGCTGTCTTTCCCAACGCCAAACTTGATTTCGGCTAATCCAGCCAAGTCGGCATCGTTTCGAATGAATACCTCATGCCCACAAGCATTTGACAAGATTTCCTTCGCGTTGGTTCCGACCCACTCTTTATCGATATTTGCAGCCGTCATCGTGACGCCATTTTTGACGACAGATGGAAAGCCACAGCCGACAACATCGTTCCATTCAAAATGTGCAATGACTTTTTTGAAGGCTTCCGCTACTGCCTCTGGTTTGGAGGGTTTGGGTGTCTCTACCCGAAAGCGTTCTCCCAGCATCTCACCTGTCTGAATGTTCACAAGGCCACCCTTGATTCCAGACCCTCCTACATCGACACCCAGCATGGTCTGTTTTTGCATGTCCAATATTTTTATTCAAAGTTAGAAAGCAAGTTGTAGTAAAGATAGCATTAGAAATCTACAATCCGATACTTATTGAATGACTCTGATCTTCATTCGAATATCCTTTTCCGGACGATCGCCTCTGCCGGTAGGGGTATTCGCGATTTTGTCAATTACATCAAAACCAGAGATGACGTGACCGAAAACGGTATAGTCTTTATCCAGAAAGGGTGTACCTCCTTTTTCGAGATAGGCATCGCGCTGTTCTTTGGAATAGCGAAAGTCTTTGCGCGCCTCGATCATATTGAGTTCGCGTTCTGTCACCTTCTTGCCCTGTACAATATAAAATTGAGAACCAGAGGACTTCTTCTCTGGATTTACTTGGTCGGGAGTACGCGCAGCGGCGATGGCTCCCTTGATGTGAACAAGGCTATCGACGAATTCGGCAGGTACCTGGTAACCAGGACCACCAGAGCCCAAATTATTGCCCGGATTGTCTCCTTTGGAACGAGGGTCTCCACCCTGGACCATAAAGCCGTTGATGACGCGGTGGAAGATGATGCCATCGTAGAATCCTTCCTCGGCCAGTTTAATAAAATTATCGCGATGTTGTGGTGTGGCATCGGACAGTAGGACTGTCATTGTACCAAATTCTGTTTCAATTTCTACCATACAGAGTTCTGGGGGTTTAATGGTGATCGTTGTTGATTTAGTTGTAGACTTATCTCCTTTGGAGGCTTTTAGTACGATGGTATAATCGCCAGAAGACAAGTAGCGATGCTCGGGAGATTCCTCCGTGGACTTGTTGCCATCTCCAAAATCCCACTCATACGTTTCGGCCTTCTTGGACTCGTTTTTAAACTGAACCCTAGCTGGCACCTTAGACTCTTCCGGGCTGTAAGTAAAATTGGCCAATGGCTTCGAACAAGCAGCCAACAATACCATTGTACAAAAATACAAACTGAATTTTACAGTATTTCTCATTTAAAGATCATTATTTTCGGTTAACCGATGGTTGCATTTCGACTCTAAAACAAAGACTGGATGGTGAGTTCTCCAGCGCTCATTCTTTAGCCTTATCACGCATACGTTACTTAGACATTACAATTTTCATTTTGACATCTTCTGCTGGCCGATCAAATTGCGCGGTTGGTACAGCTGCAATCTTATCGATGACATCAAAGCCCTCTACTACTTCTCCAAAAACCGTGTATTCTGCATCTAAAGAGGGATAGCCTCCTTCTGTCTGATAGACTTCTCTTTGTTGTGGACTGTACTTAAAACCCTTCTGGGCTTCCATCATGTCCAAAAACTGAGCAGACTGTGTGGCTCCCTGAACGATGTAAAACTGAGAACCAGAAGAAGCCTTGGAGGGATTCATGGCATCGGGCAAGCGAGCAGCCGAAAGCGCCCCTTTGAAATGTGGAAAACCAATTTCTTGCTCCAATGTGTAGCCAGGTCCGCCCTGCCCCAATTGTTGATTGGGAGCTGCACCTTTTGAGTCGGGATCGCCCCCTTGGATCATAAAGCCAGATATCACTCTATGAAAAAGCAAGTCGTCGTAAAAACCCTCCTTAACCAATTTGATGAAGTTATCGCGATGCCTAGGTGTTTCATCGTAGAGCATCACTTTCATGTTGCCATAATCGGTTTGAATCTCGACATAAGTTTTTTGATCACCACAAGACGAAAGCCAAATGGCTGCCATCACAAGTAGCAAAAAGCGTTTCATGTTCTATTTTTTAATTTGAGGTTGAAAATATTGTATCAATTTCTCTTTCAATAAACGTTCCTGTTCCTTGACTCCTTTGGCAGTTGGCGGCCGGAGCGGCTGATAATGTGGCCAGCCTTCCTCATCGCGCCCCACAAATTCGTAGAAGCCATCTTGGCTCAATAATTCACAAACTGCGATGTGCATCAGGTCTTGCTTCTCTTCTTTGGTATACTTGTCTTTGATGAAACCCAACTCTTGTATGCCTACCAAAAACAAAATGGCATTTAGATTGGGCAGGTCAGTGCGTCCCACACTGTCTTTCACAAAATGCCGAACTTCCAACCAAGCAAAATCCAACTCCCACTCTTCCATTTGTACTTTTTGATCCTTTATCATTGCTTTTTCCACTTGATGTTACAACCGGCACTTGGACGCTGCATGTCTGTAACGGCCCCGCCAGCCAATACGGCATCCAAAGCTGCTCGGAGGTCTTCCCCTGTGACAGGTACACCAGACCCCGGCCGCGAACCATCCATCTGGCCACGATATACCAACCTTCTATTGCCATCGAAAACATAAAAATCAGGCGTGCAGGCCGCATCATATGCCTTGGCCACCTCCTGCGTCTCATCGTATAGATAGGGAAAAGTATAACCTTCCTGTCCGGCATGTACTTTCATCTTATCCGGTGCATCGGCTGGATAGTTTTCAACATCATTGGAACTGATCGCAACAAAGCCAACTCCTTTTTCCTGATAATCTTTCGCAAGTGCAACGATTCCTTGATTGACGTGAATGACGTAGGGACAGTGATTGCAAATGAACATCAGAACCATCGCCTTGTCCGATGGAATATCTGCTAACTGAACGGTTTGACCGCTGACCGTATCGGGAAGCGCAAAGTCTGGGGCTTCCGTACCAAGGGCCAACATATTAGATTCTGTGAGTGCCATATTGAGTTATATATTGATTTGATTCGAGTTTATAAACATTTTTCGCTGATGCCAAGGACATACTTTTCGATCACTCCGATGGATGGAGCAACCTGCGCTCCTTTGAAGCCACTGATGGCATCGTCTTTCAAAGTAGAACGCGCCTCGCTGATTAATTGTATGGAAACTGGCAGATAAGACCAGTGCCACTTCTCTTCATTGTAGCCATAAGGACGTTTTTCACCCTTTGGTGTGTAAGGTTGACAAAAACCGTAGGAGGCTGCATTTGCTTCCAACCACTGATATACCTTTAAACCGACCCCTGTCTCAAAATATTCATTGACAAAAGCATTCATATCTATGTCTGTCCCCCAGTGATGGCGACTGGTACCCGGCATAGAACTCCACTCCAAGATTTTCAGAGCGCGCTCCTTGGGGTCTGGATACTGCTTGGCAGCATTTACACCTCCCTCTAGTAAGCGACTTCCTATCCACTTGCCCTCCCAGATGGCTTTTTGAGCCTCAAAATTGCGCGTAGCAGATTTTATAATCAAGCGAACACCATCTTTCTCCGCCGCTTCAAACATCTGGCGAAAAGCCTCATAGGCATCTTTGCGTAAATACATGCCTGGCCGCGATGCATGCACCTTGGCTATTTCAATAAAATCTTTATGTGCCGCCGGTTCAAATTTTCCGGTAAGGTAGTCGATGCCGAAGCGGGATAATTCTTTGCGCACCAAAGTATCAATGGTTTTCGAAAGTGAATCGGAAGGGGAAACATTTAGTTCTTTTACTGCTTTAACAGTGGTGGGTTCGCCATTTTGAGCTTGCCATTTCGTGGCCTCTGCAGCCTCCGAAGAAGGTGATTCTGCACAGCCCACTAGCAGTACGCCCGATAGTAAGGTTCCCAAAAACCATTTTATGCTTAGTTTGATTCTTTTCATCACAAATTCGTTGTTGCAGCAGACTTTTGCGCTGCGTTGCTCAATACTCAAACTCCATCTTCTCACAAGGGAATCCAAAGAGGTATTTTTCCTTGATGAGGGTTGCTACTTTCTTGGGTACCAACTCCTCCCAGCCAGCTTCATCCTGCTGCAGCATCTGCAATACCGCTTTTGAATAAATGTGGAGTACTTTTTCGTCGTATTTTTCTAAATCGACAATTTGTCGACTGTTGAGCAAGTGTTGATATAAAAATTTAATGCCTTCAGGGACCGGCAGATTCTTTGTCGTCATCAGCTCTGCACTGCCCTCTTGCATGGCTGGATAGACATACATTTTGACATTGCGCGTAAATAACTGACCAAAGGCTGCTAACAAGCGCCCATCCATATTCTCGTAGTACTTATCACTGATTACGTCCAGGAGTTGGCGAATGCCCAATACCAGCCCCAAGCTCAATATTCTGTAATCAGATAAATAAGTGATCAATTTTTGATGCTGCTGACAATTGGATACAACCACCGTCTGCCCCAATGCACAGAGCAATTCGGCCCGATCCAGAAAGTCCTGTGCATTCAACTCCCCCTCCGCCCGAAGATTATCCAGGGTAATTTCTGTCAGTAAATACGAACGGGAAGCATCCACCTTGGGTTCTTGCTTGAATTGGTCCCAGCTGGTACGAACCATGTCCATATTTACCAATGTTGCTGGCCGGAAGCTTCCACGAACGACCAACACATGCTTTTTGTACAAAAACTCAGAGGCATGCAAGCTGCGGCCATCCGGGCCAAAAATGGCTACATCACTCAAACCGTGCTTCACCAAAAACAGACACAACAAGCGATTGTCGAGCTGCTCAAAGTCCGGCCCGGTAATGCGAATCATATCGATGGCTACCCGACCGTGCAGGTTGTCCATCAAAGATTGTAGCATTATTTCTGGATTTTCATAGTAGGTGTAGCAAGCGTAAAGGAGATTGACGCCAAGTACGCCGATGGCTTGCTGCTGTAGCCGGTTGTCATTGTCCAACATCTTGACGTGTAAAACAATGTCGTTGGGCTCTGCCTCGGGAGACAATTGAAAGCGCAACCCCATCCAACCATCCCCTTTGATGGTTTTTTGATAATTAATGGCTGCTACTGTATCGGCAAAAACGAAGAAGTTGGTCTCTACTCTTTCGCGCTGCAGACGCTTGACCATGAGATCGTACTCGTGGTCCAGCATTTTGTACAAACGCGATTCACAGACGTAGCGCCCTTTGGCCTCTACCCCATATATTTCATCGGAATAGATTTTGTCATAGGCGGACATTGTCTTTGCAATCGTTCCGGCAGCTGCGCCAACCTGAAAGAAATACCGGGCGACTTCTTGTCCGGCACCTATTTCTGAGAAAGTCCCATAAATCCGATCGTTGAGGTTGATCTCCAAAGCTTTTTGCTCTGTTTCCAGTTTTTGTCTGACCATGATCTTAAAATTCGATCTGTAAAATTACATTATTTCTAACGAAACGCTCTTGGAAAAGGTTATGATCTTGCAATGAGGTGGAAGAGATTCCACTGTGTAGGCCAGAAATTGGAATGCTCTGTCTTCTCAAAACATTCCCTTCCTTTGTTTGTTGGGCTAAGAAGCAGTAATTTTGTGTTATGTTTCCAAAATATGATGTCATAGTAGTAGGCGCAGGTCATGCAGGTTGCGAGGCAGCCGTTGCAGCGGCCAATATGGGTTCTAAGGTTTTGCTGGCCACCATGAACATGCAGACCATTGCCCAAATGTCCTGTAATCCTGCGATGGGAGGAGTGGCCAAAGGCCAGATTGTAAGAGAGGTAGACGCCTTGGGAGGTTATTCCGGGATCGTGACAGATCATACCATGATCCAATTCCGGATGCTCAACCGCTCCAAAGGTCCTGCGATGTGGAGCCCTCGCGCACAAAGTGATCGCCTGCTCTTTGCCAACAAGTGGCGACAACTGCTGGAAGCCCACTCCAATATAGATTTTTGGCAGGAAATGATCACAGGCATCATCGTCAAAGACGGCCGTATACAAGGCGTTCGGACGGGCATGGGACTTGAGATAGAAAGCCAGGCAGTGGTTTTAACGAACGGTACTTTCCTGAACGGCCTGATTCACATCGGCGAGAAGCAGTTCGGTGGCGGCCGGGCAGGAGAGCGTGCCTCCAAAGGCATCACCGAGCAATTGGTGGAATTGGGTTTCGAATCTGGTCGCATGAAGACAGGGACACCTCCTCGCTTGGATGGGCGCTCGCTGGACTGGTCCAAGATGGAAGAGCAAGATGGAGACGACAGCCCTGGCGGATTTTCTTACACGGATACGCCCAGCCTACAGAAACAACGTCCTTGTCACATCGCTTACACCAATAGAGAAGTACACGAACTACTCAAAACCGGCTTCGACCGCTCCCCCATGTTCAATGGTCGCATTCGTGGTTTAGGGCCGCGTTACTGCCCCAGCATAGAAGATAAAATCGACCGCTTTGCAGAGCGGGATCGCCATCAGTTGTTTGTTGAGCCAGAGGGATGGGACACAGTGGAGATATACCTCAACGGCTTTTCCTCTTCCTTGCCGGAAGATGTACAATACAAGGCATTGCGGAAGATACCAGGCTTTGAAAATGCCAAAATGTTTCGCCCTGGCTATGCCATTGAATACGATTTCTTTCCTCCTACGCAGCTGAGTACTTCTCTTGAAACACGGCTGATTAAAAACCTATTTTTTGCCGGGCAAATCAATGGCACAACAGGTTATGAGGAGGCAGCCTGCCAAGGACTAATGGCTGGTTTGAATGCCCACCAAGCCACCCGAGAGGAGGAGCCTTTGATCCTCAAAAGATCGGAAGCTTACATTGGCGTTTTGATCGACGATCTGGTCAACAAAGGGACCAAGGAGCCCTACCGAATGTTTACCTCCCGAGCCGAGTACCGCATCTTACTCCGGCAAGACAATGCCGACCTGCGCCTGACGCCTATTGCACATAAGCTGGGTATGCAGCAAATGGAAGATCGGATGGAAAGAGTCGAGCGCAAAAACCAATCGACGGCAGCCATTGAGAAGTTTTTTAGAAAGCTGAGCATTAGCCCAGAGCAAGTCAACCCTTTGCTCGAAAGCAAATCATCGGCGTCTATCAAGCAAAAAGTAAAAGCCCACGGCGTGCTTATTCGCCCAGGGATCGAAATCGAAGACCTTCGCAAAAGCTTACCGCAACTCGACGATTTCCTGCAGTCTTACGATCCAGAGTGCATCAACTTGGCAGGCATCAATATGAAGTATGAAGGCTACATTCGCCGCGAGCAGGAGATGGTCGAAAAAATGAATCGACTGGAAGCTGTTCGACTTCGGAATGGTTTTGATTACAACGAGCTGCAGGCGCTGTCGGCAGAGGCTCGCGAGAAGCTCAACCAGTTGCAGCCTCGAACGATTGGACAAGCCAGTCGCATCAGCGGCGTGTCACCCTCAGACATTTCTGTCCTGCTCGTACATATGGGAAGGTAAATGGGTTTATACATTTGACGTAATGGCAATGGTAGCCATACTGATTTTCACATTGGGTATTTTTAATAAAGTGAGCGCACAAGCCTCAAGTGTTGCGCCGGTTGTGAGTACATCGTCTACCAAAAGAATACGCTTGCCTGCCACCTTATCTGCTTGCCGAACTTCAAACGTATTTTCGACATTCTGAAATCGTTCCAGTCGCGTTTTGCGCGTTTGAGAACCGGTGTCTTCTACTTTCAATAGCAAGCGACCATTCCAGGGACGCTGCATACTTTCTGACAATCCTTTGGCAAAGTAAGCACTTTGATTAAAGCCTCTTTTTTTCTCTTTTCGAGGATGCAAAGGCACAGGCAGAATGAGTTCAATACCTTGAAAAACAGGTGATTGCAATAAGACTTTGCCATATGTTCGTCCCAGCTTCAGCGCAATTTCTGGCTTGTGTTCGTACTTCAATTTATGGATAAGCTGCTGAATGCGCCCCCCTTTAGAAAAATGATACAGAGCAGTTCCCGACTCCAAAGGCAAGCGTCCCCAAAAGCGTTCGGTAAAGTCGTTTTCTTTTTCGAGATGGTAATTTGTCTTTGGAAAATAGTATTGACAATGCACACAAATGGAATCCTGTTTGTATGGCAAATTGCGGCTACAAGACAAGCAAAGGCGAGGATAGAAAAGGGAAAGGAAGTCGTCAAAGATTCGTAAATAGGCACTCATAGTATATTGATCAGCTGTGATCAAATATAGAGATTATGAGGAGAAACAAAAAACGTCTGCCCGGCAAGCGGGACAGACGCATCAAAACAAAACGAAAAACCAACTTTAAACAAGTCTTTTATCTATATCTTCTAACTTCTCAGCACAACGGATTGTTGCAAAAAAAGTGTTAATAATTTCCTAAAAACCAGTGCTTAACCCTCCTTTAAAGTCACAGGGATTTCCTGGGTTTTGCCTCTTCTGACAACGGTCAGTGTTATGGTGTCTCCCACCTTGGCACGTCCGACAACTTCTTGCAATTCAGGCACGGATTTCACCAGTCTTCCATCAACTTCCGTGATGATGTCTTTTGGTAAAATACCGGCGTATTCAGCCGCACCACCTTGAACGAGGCTAGAGACGTAAACGCCCTGTGTAATATCAACGTCTAATTCTTCTGCAAGTTCATTGTCCATGTTAGAAATTTGCACTCCGATGAAAGCTCTTTTGTATTCACCGTATTGAATCAAATCATCGACGATCTTGCTGGCCATGTTGATGGGAATGGCAAAAGAGTAACCAGCATAGCTTCCGGTTTGAGTCGCAATCGCCGTATTAATTCCCAGCAATCTGCCTTCGGCATCCACAAGCGCACCACCGCTGTTACCTGGATTGACAGCAGCATCGGTTTGTATGAATGACTCTATGCCAGTGTTGCTGTTTATGATGTTGATGTTACGACCTTTTGCACTGATAATTCCCGCCGTTACGGTGGACGTCAGATCAAAAGGATTTCCTACGGCCAATACCCACTCACCAACCTGAGCTGCATCTGAATCGGCAAACTCAAGCGTAGGTAAGCGATCTGCATCAATTTTAAGAACCGCCAAATCTGTTTGAGGGTTCGTACCGATAACTTTGGCCATAAAGGCTCTATTGTCATAAAGCGTTACTTCGACCTCATCAGCAAATTCAACAACATGGTTATTGGTTACGATGAAGCCATCATTAGAGATGATCACGCCAGAACCCGAACCCTTTTTCTGAGGTCCGCCAAAGAAGTCGTCACCAAAAAACTGGCGGAAAGGATTGTTTCGGCCTTCATCGTTTCGCCTTTGCTGGGCCAGCTCATTACTCTCCACAGAAGAGATGTGTACCACTGCAGGCATGGCTTTGTTAGCAGCTGCGGTAAAGTCATATGGCACAGCCTTTGTTCTAGGGTTGACATTTGTGTTGTTATCAACCATGCGAGCAAAGGAAAGATCAGCTGGAGTTTGAACAGCCGGAGCCGGCATCATAAAGTAGACACCACCTAAAGCGATCATTCCACCGATGACTCCTGCAAAAATCAATGAGATGGTATTTTTCATAGATAAGAGTTTAATATCTTTTGAAAAGGGAATTTTTTTGACCTAATCGTCGTTTCATAAGTTTAAATTTAACGTCTAAACAAGTATTTAGGCAATCGGGTATTTCGACTTTAACACGAAATTAACAGCGATTGAAAAAAAATGTATCTTGGTCGCTGAATCCAGTCGATTTAAAGCCTGTAACTGTACCGAACCAAATGACAACGAACAACTTCCATTACAACAGACCGAATATGAAGTACTCTCTTCAAGAGAATATCGACATAGAGGAGTTGTTGGCTCCAGAAAGCGAGATGGAGCGACAGTTGCTGGGTATTTCTGAATTCAGAAAGGGCCTACTCTGGGGCAAGCCTCGCTATGGACATCCGGAGGGTAAGGTCGTTTTTCACATTCGGGAGGTCCTCGATAATATCGATAAGCTCGACATCAGTCCTGCCAATCGTAAGTCTTTGCGCCTAATCGCCTACGTACACGACACTTTCAAGTATCTGGAAGACAAAGGCAAACCGAGGGATTGGTCTAAGCACCACAGCATACTGGCACGCGATTTCATTGCCCAATTCACCAATGACCAAGTCCTGCTGGACATTGTTGTGCTGCACGATGAAGCCTAATATGGCTGGCGTTTTAAATACCTGTACAACAAGCGGGATGAAGGTGATCAAAAACTTGAAAAATTACTTAATCGACTGGATGCCAACCTGCAATTATATTACCTTTTCTTCAAATGTGACACCTGTACAGGTGATAAAACACCTGCTCCTCTCCACTGGTTTGAGAAAAACATCGATGGGCTACAGCTTGCTAAATTGTGATTCTTCAAAAAAAACTCTTTTGGGAAACTTTTTGAGATGAATCATAGTTTGTAGGTGTGTAATCGCTGTTTTTTGGGTTTGTAATAAATCCGTATCTTTATGGTTCTTATGCACGAAAATCAATTACAAGAGAAAGAATTTGATCGGGTATTCGATGAGGAATTTTACCCTCATGCGGACGCACTGTTCAACTTCGCCTACAATCTTACCTATAACGAGGAAGATGCAAACGACCTGGTGCAGGAAACCTACATGAAGGCTTATCGCTTTATCGATAAGTACATTCAAGGTACGAATGCCAAAGCCTGGCTGTTTAAAATCCTGAAAAACGCCTTCATCAATCACTACCGAAAGGCTAGTAAGCGCCCAACAAAGGTCGATTTCGAAGAAATCGTCAGTTACCACGATGAAGAGGACAATACCAAGTATTCCGGACACATCGACCTCAGAGAGGAAATCTACCAAAACATGATGGGAGACGAAGTAACCAACGCAGTCAATGCGCTGCCTGTTGACTTCCGCACCGTCATCCTTCTATGCGATATAGAAGGGTTTACCTACGAAGAAATTGCCAAAATTATTGATATTCCTATCGGCACTGTTCGTTCGCGCCTTCACCGGGCACGAAATATGCTGAAGGACAAATTGAAAGAGTATGCTAAATCTCGTGGTTTTCGGGATAAGCGCTCTTCCTAATTATTATTCACTAAAGCTATTGACAACCATTAGCAAGAGGGAATGGTGACATTCCATTTCTCCTTCTTGTGCCTAAACACTAAAGACATGAGCCAAAAGGGAATCTTTTCATTTGCAGACAATTTTACGCCTTGCTTTTTTGTAGAGACGGTGAGCGGTTGTTGCATTCCCACGGGCTCTATTTTTTAAATGATCGGTTGACAGTAGCTTAAAATTTAAAAAAATGGGGAATCTTCAGAATCATCAGGATCTTGTCAAAAAAGTCAACATGTACCTTGACAATGAATTAAGCAGAGAAGCAGAACGCAATTTACTCCGCGAAATAAAACAAAACCCAGCCTATCTCGAATTACTTAGCAAAGAAAAGTCCTTCCGCGATTTCATCAAAAGTCGAGTTCACCGCCGCAAAGTTTCTCCAACACTGATTCAATCCATTAAAGAAAAGATTCGCGTCAACCCTGTTTAGATTCCTTCATCACATAACCACCATTTTTCCTGTAAGTTGTTGCTGACAACTACAACCACTTATACAACTACAGGATAATCTCTGTGGCAAGTGTAGTGCAGATACGCTGTACTTGCCGCAGGGCCAACGCTCCAACACCCCTTGGAAATATTTACCAGTACATCAATACAACGCCTAAATTCTTGCGTTGAAAGTTGAAATCCTACCCCAGTCTTAAAATATTTCACCGAAGTTCTTCGCATTCTCGGCTCGTCTAACAAGAATGTTCTCCAAAAATCCTAATTTTGTAGTCTATGATTGATAAACTCGAAGCCATAAAAGAACGCTATCAATACCTGGAAGAACAGCTTTCAGACCCGGAAGTACTTTCCGATATGAAACGCTTTAAAAAGGTAAATAAGGAATACAAAGACCTCCAGGAAATTGTCCAAGTCTACGACCAATATAAGGAGTTGCTCGGCAACATCGACACGGCTACGGAAATGCTTCAGGATTCTGATGAAGAGATGCAGGAAATGGCCAAAGCTGAATTGGAGGAGTTGAAACCGCGACAAGAAGAAATGCAAGAGGCCATCAAAGTCTTGTTGATCCCAAAGGACCCCGAGGACTCAAAAGATGTCATCTTCGAAATTCGCTCTGGTACAGGTGGCGACGAAGCCAGCATTTTTGCAGGCGATCTTTACCGGATGTACACTCGCTATTTTGAACGACAAAAATGGAAAGTCGAAGCCATCTACATCAATGAAGGTTCAGTCGGAGGATACAATAAAATTGTATTGGAAATAGCGGGAAATGATGTGTTCGGCAAACTAAAATTCGAATCGGGGGCTCATCGCGTACAACGCGTTCCCAAGACAGAGTCGCAAGGCAGGGTTCACACGTCGGCAGCTACCGTTGCCGTTATGCCCAAATTCGAAATGGAAGATGTCAACATCAATAAGGCTGATCTCAAAATAGATACTTATCGTGCCAGTGGAGCAGGTGGCCAGCACGTTAACAAAACAGAATCTGCCATCCGCATCACCCACCTACCAACCGGCACAGTCGCAGAAAGCCAAGACAGCCGCAACCAGCACAAGAACCGCGAAATCGCCGAACAACGTCTCTATGCCAAGCTGTACGATATGCAAAAGCAGGCGCACGACTCGGAAGTGGCCGCACAGCGCCGCTCTTTGGTTGGTTCGGGCGATCGGTCTGGCAAAATCCGTACTTACAACTATCCTCAAAACCGGGTGACCGACCATCGCATCAACCTCACGCTTTACAGCCTCGATAAAATAGTTGAAGGAGACATCGAAGAGATCATCGAATCGCTTCGTGTAGCTGATAATGCAGAAAAGCTCAAGGAAGGTATCAGTTCCTAAAAAAGCATCTTTCCCTATTTTTTCTTATTTTAAGCTAGCTTTAACCTTAGCTTAGAACATGGCCGTAAACCACAGCAATATCATTTCTGGAAGGCACTTTTTTTACGATCTGGCCCAATGGGGTTCCATTTCTATTGATCGGTCATTGTCTAGAGAAGAGTTCATCAACCTAGCAGACCACTACACCGATTGTCGATTGGAAAGAGCACAAAATGGAAAAGTAACTATTATGTCTCCCGTCAAAGAAGCATCTGGTAACCAGGAATCCATCGTCATCGGTTTTATCTACTTATGGTGGTTAAAGCACAGAGCAGGTCGAACCTACAGTTCTTCCACCGGCATAGAGCTGCCAGATGGTTCCATCAAATGCCCAGATGCCGCCTGGGTCAGCCAAAATCGATTGGATGCTGTACCCATTCAAAATCGAGATGGGTACTTGCAGGCAGTGCCGG
>JBCCSZ010000081.1:0-26259 GCA_039199225.1 Bacteroidota bacterium | reverse complement strand
GAATCCTTCTCTCACAGCAAAAGAAGCGTGTCCAAAGGGACACTCTTGAAATACAAATTGAAAATGTGAGATGATGAAACTGGCAGCCATGCCCTCCTGTCTCGGGGGTGGGGATAAGGGAAAAAGCCTGGTGCAAACCGGCCCAACCGCCTCGTGAAGGTTCGAATCCTTCTCTCACAGCAAAAAGAAGCGTGTCCAAAGGGGCGCACTTGAAATACAAATTGAAAATGTGAGATGATGAAACTGGCAGCCATGCCCTCCTGTCTCGGGGGTGGGGATAAGGGAAAAAGCCTGGTGTAAACCGGCCCAACCGCCTCGTGAAGGTTCGAATCCTTCTCTCACAGCTATTTTGATCCGTAAGGGGTAATGGATTTACAAAAGAAAGGAGAACCTTTGACTACTTTTTAGTCAGGGGTTTTCTTTTTGAGAACACCCGCAAAGCTTCTAACACGCCCTCTGTCCAAATTAATAGTATGTCTCCAAAATAGTAAGTAGAAAAAAGAACTTGCGGAGTACGCTGAACCCATCTTTGACAATCTTTCCTGTAGATATTATACTAGGTGCTTCTTCGTGGATTTTTACTCGGAATTAGAGGAGAATAACAGCTTGAACTATTTGTTAAGCTTCTGAAAATTTTGAATGGAGCTTACAACTTAAACCCTGTATTTGCCGTTTGAAATGATAGGACAAGACAATAACGAGAATTCATATCGTCGTCAATGCGGCACAGCTGCAAGTAGAGGATTGAATTTTACGAAAAGAATAGATAAATTGTTATCGAACGAGTTAGCAGCCCCTTCTTTTAAGATATTGTAAACAACAAGATTATTTAAAGTTGATTTTTTGTTAAACTAGTGAGAGTAGGTAAGGGGCTGCTCTTTTTTTATTATAACTAGTGAGATATTCTTCGCAATTACATCTCTAATACGAACAAGCCCCACAAGTCGCTGCCTCCCATCTCAATTTTTTTCATAACTGGCCACAATATCCCGCAATTCCATCAGATGTTTCTCCTTTTGCCCTTGCCGTCTTTCGAGATTGGTCTTGGTGAAAAAGGTATGTCCTTCCAGAAAAGATACTTGCAATCGGTTCCAGGTTTTGACATCCGACAAAACATCGTAGGCTTTCAGTTCTTCATATAAGGTATCACCGATCGACTTGAAGTCGTCTCTGCCCAGGTAGTCCAAATCGGCATCACAGATGATTTCTTCCAAAGCGTTCTTGGGCGATTGGGGGATTTTGGTCGCCATGATCATCCCACAGATGCGTTCGATGTCTTTTGCAGTGTAGCCAAATTGAGGGAGGCTGGCCTGCGCCAATTGGCAACCGAGCTGCTCGTGTTGGACGTTGTGTACCACAAAGCCTGCATCGTGGTAGAGGGCCGCCGTTTTTAGTAGAATGGTATCTCGTTTGCCGACGCCCTCAGATTCGCATAGCTCGATGGTCACCTTCAACACATCCAATGTATGGTGTAGGCCGTGATAAAACAACTGGTCGGAGAGTTCCCTTTCCAGTTTATGAAGGATGTATGCCTTGGCGGCTTTATAATCCATCTTTTAAGCTAGTTGATGTTTAATGCACTAATATCGGTAAACTTTTTGAGCTGCGCCCTCTGAACTTTTTTTATTCTTTGTACGAAGAACGAAATACATATCGATCTCCCCCTTATTCTTAACCTGAATTTTTCCTCGATGTTGGCATTCGAAATAATCCTTAACTTCTTCGTAAGTCGATCTGGAAATATTGATTCTATTGGCTTCGCCATTGCTCTCCATACGCGCAGCTAGGTTGACGGTATCCCCCCATATATCATAGGCAAATTTTTTACTTCCGACAATGCCTGCGATGACCGGCCCAGTATGTATGCCGATGCGCGATTCAAAAAGTGGTCGGCCTTCTTTTTTTTGTCGCGCTTGCATTTGTGCCATGAAGGCTTGCATCTCAAAAGCTGCCTCCACCGTTCTCAAAGCGTGGTCGGCATCCTTTTGAGGAAGTCCTCCCGCACACATGTAGGAATCGCCAATGGTCTTGATCTTTTCTATACCAAAGCGCGTCGTAATCTCGTCAAAGGCCCGAAAGCATTCGTCCAATTCGGCTACTAGCTCTTCCGGAGACATCTTGCTGGCAATTTGAGTGAAGTTTTTGAAGTCGGTAAACAAAACGCTGACCGATTCGTATTTCTTAGCCGGAGCTTGCCCGTTGAGTTTTAATTCGCGTGCCGTGTCGGCTGGGAGGATGTTGAGCAACAAGTCTTCTGAACGCTGCCTTTCACGCTCGATGATGGTGTTTTTCTCGGCCAACTCCGTTGCTGCCTTGTTTTTTAGGCGATAACGATTGTACAGCAACAAAGCCAATAGCAGCAAACCCAGGGTGCCGCCAATCAGAGAATTTCGCCAGAGTGCGGCTTGCTTCAACGCCACGTTGCGCAAGGCAATCTCCTTTTCCTGCCGCTCTATTTCCAATTGCTTATCTGTATCCCCATAGACCGCCTCCCGTTGTGCCGTGAGCGATATCCTCTGATTGTTGAGTCGCTCATAGCGGAGTTCATCGTATTTTTTTCGAAACTTATACGCCTTCTTGTACTTTTCCATTTTGTTGTATACCCTGGCCAAGTCCTTGTATGCACTCTGGATGTACTTCTGATTTTCGATGTCTCTGGCAATATCGAGATAGTCGTAGGTATAGTCGAGCGCCTTTTCGTATTGTTCCTCCCGGCGGTAGACATCTCCAATGCCATTGTATACCTCCATGATGCCCTTGCGGTCGTCGTCAGAGCGGCGAATGGCCAGCGACTGCTGAAAGGATTCATGGGCTCTGTCGAAGTAGAGAGCGGCAGAATCGTTTTGATCCAGCTCTACAAAATAGCTGCCTTGATCTTTGAACAGCACACCGATGTTGTTCAACACATCGCTGATGCCCATGCTGTCGTCCAAGGATACCTGAATGTCCATAGACCGTTGGTAGTACGTCAGCGCTTCTTTGAACTCCCCGCCTGCTTCCGTGAAAGCGTCGTTTTTGTAGTGATCTTCCGCAAAATCACCAAGAATGTTGCCCAGGTTGAGGTAGACCTGCCCCAGTTCAATCTCATAATCTTCGCCCAGGTCCTTGTAGCCCTCCACAGACTTTAAAAAGTGGTCGAGGGCATCCCGCTCCCGGCCTTCCATTTCCCGTTTGATGTTGCCATTGATGTTGTGGGCATTGGCAATTTCATCGGCCAGCCCCAGGCGTTCTGACAAACTCAGGTAAGTCAGCGCATAATCCATGGCACTGACATAATCTCCAGTTTCTTCATAGGCCGCCGCAATGCTGTAGGAAACCCGTGCAATTCGAACGGTATCTTTCAGGCGTTTGCGAATCCTTAGGCTTTCTCTGAAATTGGCGAGGGCTTCAGTATATCTTTCTTTTTCTGCTAGAATGTAGCCGATGTTGTTGTACAGGGAGGCAATACCTTTGTGATCATTGAGTTTTTTGCGAAGCTCTAAGGCTTGAGCATAGTGGTCCATGGCCAGGTCGTATTCGCCGTCGATGTCTTCGACAACTCCCTGGTTGTTGTGCGCCTGCGCTTCGCCTCTGATGTAACCGATTTCTTTGGAAAGGGATCGAGCTTGTGTTAGGAATGCTCTGGCACGGTCCGGGTCGCTGATCTTCAGCTCCCAGGCAATGTCGTTGAGTAGGATGACTTTGTGGGTGTCTGCCGCTGCCTTGGGAAGCAATTGCAGTAGGCTGTCGGCAATGGATTGGCCATTGGCTTGCCCGATGCTAAATAACACCAGGCAAGCCAAGAGGCCAACTTTCCGAAAGGTATTTTCGATAAGCGGACGAAAGTATGCTGTCCTGCTAGTCAAAATTTTTAGTTTAGTCCACAATCAGTACGCCGGAAGCCATAAACTTAAGCTCTTCTACTGGCTCGGTGATGGCGGCAATCTGTTCTTCGCTCTGGCCTTCGTCTTCTGCATAGTGACGCAGTTCATCCACGGAGGTCATTTCTTTGAAGGCATAGCCATCCATGACGACTGTTTTTCCGGCAATATCCACAGGAACAAAAAAGCCATAGTCCTTGAATTTGACGAAGACTTCCTGGCCTTCTGCATCTTTGGAAACAATGTTCATCCAGCAGCCCTTGACCTGACAAACAGATTCTACAGTACCACTGAGCTTGACCCGTACGGAGTCAGCTGATTCAAGTTGAGCAGGTAATTCGGCAAGCGTGATGGCATCTTTTTCATCGATAAGCTCTCCAAAGCTGTTGGCCGGCTTTTCTTCTTCTGTTGTTTCGGCCTTTTGAGCTGTGGAATCTTGTGTTGTTGTCTCACCAGCACAAGCTGCCAACAACAATAGGAAAATAAAAGGAATGAAATTTCTCATTTTACTCGATTTAATATCATTTAAACGTAACTAAGGAAAGTTTTGGTTTCAATTCAATTGTAATGATTGGGGAGAAAGGCCAAACCACTTCTCCTCTTTACACTGAATCGCAAGTTGGCTTCTTGGTGCAAAGTTACGAAAACAGCAGGCTTTTACCCAGTAGAAAAGTAATTGTCCGTCGATACTTATCAAGTTTAGGTCTTCCTTTATATTTGATAACAATTGTTAATTTGTTAATAAAAAAAATGCCGTCAGACAATATCTGCGTCTTCAATCAGTTTATATTCCCATAATCGCCAATTAATCACTCAGAAAATACATCACAGCCTATCAGACCGTACCATTACACTACTTTGTACAGAATTGCTCAACTAAAACCCTTCGGCAATGATGAAAAAATGGTGTTTTGTAGTGGTAGGTTTACTGTCCTTCCTCGCTTCCGTCCAAGCACAGTGTATCAGAGGTAATTGTTATTCCGGCCAAGGATCCTACGTGTATCCCAGCGGCGCTAAATATGTTGGTAATTTCCGGAACGGAAAAATCCACGGAGATGGCATCCTATTCTTTAGCAATGGCAATAAGTATGTCGGCCAATGGGTCAACCAATACCGAGAGGGAAAAGGTAAGATGATCTTTGCCTCCGGAGAAACTTATGAAGGTTCTTTCCGCAAAAGCAAATTCAATGGCCGAGGCACAATGGTCTTCAACGATGGAGAAAAATACGTTGGCCAGTGGAAAAACGATCTCCAAAATGGTCAAGGAATCTACTACTACGCAGATGGTGACCGCTATGAGGGCAGCTTCAAGAATGGAAAACTCAACGGTCAGGGTACCATGTTCTATGTGGATGGTTCCAAATACGATGGCTTGTGGAAGAACAACTACAAAGATGGCCGTGGTCGTTTCTACAAAACCAATGGCCAGGTCATCGCCGGACTTTGGAATGCCGGAAAATTCTTGGGCAAAGAAGAGGTGAGCAAGCCGCAACAAAACAACAATACCCAAACCGAGGTCGCCACTACTGCAGATAACAAATTGCGCAATTGCAACAGCAATTACTGCAAAGAGGGTTTGGGGTCTTACACATACAATGATGGTTCCCGCTGGGTCGGCCGCTTCCGCAATGGTAAGCCAGAAGGAGAAGGAACCTGCTATTATACCAACGGCGATAAGTATGTCGGCAATTGGAAAAGGCATGCTCCTCATGGCGAAGGGGTGATGCATTTTGCCAGCGGCCGGGTGCTAGGTGCCAATTGGAACTACGGAACACCGGTTCGGGAGATAGCTGCTGGCGACGTCAGCGTGCCGAATAACAAGGTGCAAGTCGATCGCGACGACAAGGTCAAAATCTGGGCTGTCGTAGTGGGCGTAGCGCGCTATGCACATATGCCGGTGCTCAAATTTACCGATGACGATGCCTATCAGATTTACGCTTTTCTGAAGAGTCCCGCTGGTGGAGCACTCAAAGACGAGCAAATCAGGGTATTGATTGATGAGGAAGCGACACGTAAGAACATCCTTCAAACCATGCGGGATGTATTCCTGAAAGCCGATGAAAATGATGTCGTTATCCTTTACTACTCTGGCCACGGCCTGCCAGGGTCCTTCCTCCCCGTCGATTTTGATGGTTTCAACAATCGCTTGAAGCACGAAGACATCCAAAAAGTACTCAAAGAAAGCAAGGCCAAGCATAAGCTGTGCCTGGCCGACGCCTGCCACTCAGGTTCGCTGACAGCCATGCGCTCTGCTAGCCTGGAAGGAGAATTGAAAGATTACTACACAGCATTTGAAAAGTCTTCCGGCGGAACGGCCTTGTTGCTGTCGTCCAAGGGAAGCGAGGTGTCTTTAGAGGACCACGGGCTGCGGCAGGGCATTTTCAGTCATTTTCTCATCAGGGGGCTGAGGGGAGAGGCTGACAACAACGGCAACAGCATCGTGACAGTCCAGGAACTATTCAATTTTGTCTACAAAAAGGTGCGGTCCTACACGGCCAACGCCCAGACGCCGAAGCTCTCTGGCGAATTCGATCCATCTATGCCCGTGGCATTGGTTCGATGAGGAGAGCCGGATGATGGAGGGGAAAAGCTCCAAAGAGCATGGAGCAGCCCCGGGTTTCTGCAATTGAAATCCGGGGTTTTTTATTGCCTTCCCCGTGGATCATGCTTTACATCCACTAGTGAAATACGCATTTGAGCCTACCTTGTGACAGGATTTATTTGATATTTTAATGCAGGACCATATGAGGCTGAAAAATGGCGTCAGAAGGGCGTTTTTCCAACTTTGGCCTTCCAAAAGCACAGCTTTTTCCCGAAAAGTGTGCAGTTGTGACAAGTGAAATCGATAAAAATTAGCCTAAAGTTTTATAAGCATATGTTACAATATGAAGCTGCTTTTACGAGCGTCAGCCCATTAGAAAGCAGCACTTTTAATAAGTTTCCACGTCACAATGTTGTGGATATGTAAAGCTTTCAGGCTGCTCAACGGTACGAACTTTGTCGCAACAAAATTCAACAAAGCTTATCATCAACATCAACTGTTCGAAACCACTGTATTTCCTCTAAGCTGCAAAATATCACTATTGACCCAATCCCCCCTTCAATGGGGTTGGTAGCGAGCCATTCGGTTTTATAACATAAACTCAAACGAAATGACTACGATTCTAAGATGCGCACCCGCGTATCACAGGCTTGCTATTGGGATATTCCTACTGGCTTTCCTACCACAAATGCTACTGGCTGAGGGGACCAAGCAATTGGCACCCGCGTCTACAGACACCATCATGCTAAACTGTAACAACGGTGCTTATTACAATTTTGGACGCTATGATGGGGATGCTGACACACGACTCTACATTCACATCGAAAACCCCAATACAGAACAGGTTTACCTTGGTTTTTCACATCCAAGAACCAGCATTTTTACGACCAGCTCCAATACAACTGGCTGGTTTCGCATCAAAGCACCCGACGGGACGGTCGTATACACAGCCCAGCGCCTAGATGCTTCAACCGCCAACATCACCAACTGGAACCAGGTCAATGCCGGTCCAGCTCCCATTGCAGGGGGCAGCGGTTATACACCTTTCGTATTCGACCCCAGCGGGCTGGTTGCAGGTGATTATTACATCGAGTTCAATCGCGACTCTTCTACCTACAATGCCAATGGGCTTACCTTTGATTACTTTGACATTACAGTGGCGACAAGTGGCAGTACGCCTTCGGCGATAGACGGTCGGGTATTTGCCTACAATTGGGCATTTGCTGCTCCATCTAACAATCTGGACTTGACTTCCTATGGTGACTATCACCGACCCTTTAATGGTGCTTTTTACGTTTACACCGACGAACAATATGTCTCTAGGGTAGATTTTAGTGGCTCTGGTTTTCAGCCCTGGGCTTTCAACATTTCACTGAATTCGACTGGTACGGCCAATGGGAACAATGTAATAGAGGATCGCAAATCCTTGGAGGGAGCGCAAGGAAATATCCCTGAGTATGCCGTTTACCTAAATGATCCGGACGCTACCATTTACCCCTCTGGGACCTTCGGAGAATTGCTTACCGATTCCACAGAGTTATACGGCTGTGCTTCGACGGGTTACTTTTTCAAGGTCGTAACCACGAAGACAGGTATCGTTGAAATCTTGCTGGATCAAGACCAAGCAAGTGGTTCAGGTATATACGATCCGGGAACAGCCGATCGGCTGATTGCTTTCTATGTGGAAGATCAACTGACAGATACCATCCCTGGAATATACATTCGCCACGTTCCCTGGGACGGCCTGGATGGCCTTGGTGCAGCCGTAGATGTTGTAAATCCTGTTCCTGCCAAGATTACTTTTTCTCAGGGAGGCTACCACATTCCTGTGTATGATGCAGAATACAATCTCAACGGCTTTATAGCCAGCATTGTGCGCCCTACGCCGCCTCCTTCTTACAACTTGGGTTTTTACTACGACGATTCCAACATCACAGAAGCAACATCTGGTAGCGAATTAGAAACCCAAGGATGTACTCCTGCTTGCCACACTTGGAACGATTTTGATTTTGGAGAACTCAACACCATTAACACCTGGTGGTTTGCCAAGCAAGAAGACCAACTGGCGAGTATGACTGTGCGAAACTATTGTGGAGAAGATGACGATGGTGATAATGCCAACAATCCAGTAGACATCGATTGGGACAACGACGGGCTGCCCAATTTTATGGAAGCTTGCAACCTGCCTTTTTATGAGAATCTGACGGTTTTGGTTGAAGTGATGACCGATAACTTTCCAGGAGATATTAGTTGGCAAGTGACAAACGAATCCAATACAATAGTGGCCAGCGGCAGCGGCTACACGACTGCGAATGCCCTACAGACAGCGACCTTTACCGTACCCAATCAAAACTATACTTTTACAATCAATGATAGTTTTGGGGATGGCATTTGCTGCGCTCAGGGCAATGGTTACTATCGAATCACTTTGAATAGTACTGTGATCATCGGTGGGCCAGGCAATGGCAACTATGGGGCTTCTGCAACGGAAACGTTCGACGAATTTACGTATCTCTATTCCTGCCTAGGCGCTGATCCAACCATTGATTCCGACAACGACAATATTCCCAATTATCAGGACGAAGACTTTTGTACGCTCAATAGCGCCGGGATATGTGCCAGCCTCGATCCGGACAACGATGGAATTCCTTCTTTCCTCGACTTGGACAATGACAACGACGGAATTCCCGACATCATCGAGGCAGGTGGTACAGATACCAACAACGACGGACAGGTTGACTATGCCACACCGGGCGATCCTTCCACAATGGCCGATGCAGACAACGACGGACTAGCCGATGCTTACGATCCGGACCAAAATAGCTTCATTTCAAATCCAGATACGGATGGGGATGCTGTTCCTGATTTCTTCGACTTGGACAGCGATAATGACGGTATTGCAGACCTTGTCGAAGTGGGAGGGGTTGATGCTGATGGCGATGGCATGGAAGATACAATGGTCGATAGCAGCACAGGCGATACCAACGATGATGGCTGGGCCGATGCAGTGGCCGCCTCTCCTTTGGTGAATCAATCTTTGTCGGATGCTGCAATTGATTTCGATGGTGATTCTTACCCCAATCACTTGGATTTGGATGCGGATGCAGATGGCATCACGGATGTCATAGAATCTGGCGGACAGGATGGCAACGGCGATGGCATGGCCGATGATGGCAGTGTGGCTGGAACGCGGACCGATGCCAACAGTGATGGCTGGGACGATAATTACGACAATGGTGTTATAACGGTCGATGCGGATGGCGTGGATGCAGGTACCCGACTGGATTATCCAAGTGGCCAAGGAGAGGTAGACCGAGACGGAGACGGCTTGCCCAATTGGTTGGACATTGATGCAGACAACGACGGCTTGGTGGATCACAACGAAGCCCAAGCAACGCCTACTGCAGGAATCATCGATCCAACGACTGATTCCGATGGCGACGGCCTCAGCGATGCCTTTGAGCAGGTCGCTACAGTTGGCAGCTTTGGTGGCGCAGGACTCACCCCTGTCAACAGCGATGGCGTGGCAGTCGATGGCGAGGATTACTTGGATACAGATGCCGATAATGACTTGGAGAATGACAACATCGAAGGACACGATACCAATGGTGATGGCACGATCGATGGCAGCGACACGCCCAATGCCAACACAGGCATGGCAACGGGTTTGGATATTGACAACGATGGTTTGGATGATGGGTACGACAACAACACTTCTTCCAAGGACCCAACCAATGGCGATCTAGAGCCAGAAAGCTACGCCAACTTTGACGACAATTCGACCAACGAAAGAGATTGGCGTGAAACGACAGACATCGATTTGGACAACGATGGTGTTACAAATGCCGATGAAGATGGCGGTACGGGTTTCGATCCGGTTGGAGATGCCGACGGGGATGGCATTCCAAATGCTTTTGACGAAACAGATGCAACTGTTGGTTTTCCTACTTGGACCGATACCAATAGCGATGGGATCAACGATGTATATGACAAAGACCTCGACGGCATTCCAGATTATGCAGATTTGGACAGCGACAACGATGGACTGCCGGACATCGTAGAAGCTGGCGGCACCGATGCCGATAACGACGGCCGAGCCGATGATTTGACCGATACCGACCTCGATGGCCTGGTAGACTTATACGATGACAATTGCACCAATCCTGCTTGCTCTGGTGGAACAACAGGTACAGCCCTAAATCCAGCAGATACCGATGGCGATGGCTTGGATGATATGTACGATCTGGACAGTGACAATGACGGTATTGCCGATCTGGTAGAATTGGGTGGTATTGATACCGATGGCAATGGAATGGCAGATGATATGTTGAATCCTGTAACAGGCGATACGAACGGGGATGGCTGGTCGGATGCCATTACTGCATCTCCGATTGTGGATACCGACTTGAACGACAGCAATATTGATTTTGATGGTGACTCATTCCCTAACCACCTGGACCTCGATAGTGATGACGATGGCATTGCTGATGTGACAGAATTGGGTGGACAAGATGGCAATGGCGATGGCATGGCCGATGATGGCAGCGCAGGCGGTACCCGAACAGATACCAACAATGATGGTTGGGAAGACAATTACGACAATGGCTACCTAACGACGACTGCTGATGGCTCAGATGCCAACAACTTGGCAGATTTTCCAACGGGTAGCGGTCAGGCTGATTTCGATGCAGATGGTCTACCAAACTGGTTGGACATTGATGCGGATAACGATGGTATCGTCGACAACAGTGAAGCGCAACAAACCAGTGGTACTATTTACGTAGCACCGACTACAGACAGCGACAACGATGGCCTGAACGATGCCTACGAAGTCGCTGGAACCATTGGAACCTTTGGTGGAGCTGGCATCAGCCCTGTGAATACAGATGGCGTTGACTCAGCTGATTATTTGGACATAGATACGGATGGTGATCTGGAAAACGATCAAATCGAAGCACACGATACCAATGGTGATGGCCTTGTAAATGGAAGCGATGCTCCCGCTGCAAATACAGGTGTAGCAACCGGTATGGACAGTGACGGAGATGGCTTGGACGATGGCTTTGACAACAACATCGGATCAAGAGACGCTACCGACGGTGGATTGACTCCTGAGAGTTATGCCAATGTAGATGATAATTCTACCAATGAAAGGGACTGGCGCGAAACCACCGACATTGACTTGGACAACGATGGTATTCCAAACATCCAAGAAGATGGCGGCTCCGGCTTCAACCCCATTGCAGATGCCGACGGTGATGGTATTCCCAACTTTGCCGATGACAATGATGTCACTCCAGGTTTTCCAACTTACACAGATTCCAATGGCGATGGCATCAATGATATTTATGATACCGATGGCGATGGTGTACCCGACTACATCGACCTCGACTCTGACAATGACGGTATTCCCGATCTGGTAGAAGCAGGGGGCATAGATACCAACGGAGATGGTCGTGCCGATGATCTGACGGATACCGATGGCGATGGTTTGGTCGATAGCTATGATGGCAACTGCGTAGATGTATCTTGCACGCCCAGCACAAATGGTACCGATTTGTCTGCTCCCGATACCGACGGTGATGGCTTAGCCGATCCCTATGATATTGACAGCGACAACGATGGTATTCCAGATTTAATAGAAGCAGGAGGAACCGATTCAGACGCTAATGGAATTGTCGATGACCTCACCGATGGCGACAGCGATGGACTGGCCGATGTCTATGACGAAAATGCCAGTGACGGATCGGGTAGTGGTGGAACCAATGGTACTGCCTTAGCCGAAACCGATGGTGCTGGAAACTGGCTTGGAGGCGATGGAAGCAGCCTGGATAAAGATGGAGATGGTATTCCAAACAGCCTGGACTTGGATTCTGACAATGACGGTATTCCCGACTTAGTCGAGGCGGGTGGTACAGATACCAATAATGACGGTTATGTAGACTACGCAACCCCTGGCAATCCATCGACAATGGCCGATGCCGACGGAGATGGCTTGGTCGACACCTATGACCCAGATAGCAATGTAAAGATACCAAATGCAGATACCGATGGGGATGGCATAACAGATGTGTATGATCTCGATTCCGACAACGATGGCATTGCCGATTTGGTGGAAGTAGGAGGTGTTGATACCGATGGCAATGGTATGGCCGATCCAATGACAAACCCAACGACTGGCGATACTGACAACGATGGTTGGGCAGATGCCATTGAAGCATCGCCGCTGGTCAACCAAACGCTTTCCGATGGTGCGATTGATTTTGACGGTGATTCTTACCCCAATCATTTGGATTTAGATTCTGATGCAGATGGTATTACCGATGTCACAGAGTCTAATGGTACAGACGTCAACAAAGACGGTATGGCCGATGGTACAGGTAGTGGAGGTGTCAGAACAGATGCCAACAATGACGGTTGGGAAGACAACTACGACAATGGTGTCATCACTGTGGACGCCGATGGGGCCGATGCTGGTACACGCCTGGATTATCCAACGGGCAGCGGTGAGCCTGATTTTGATGGCGATGGCTTACCAAATTGGTTGGATATTGATGCAGACGACGATGGGATTGTAGACAATTCGGAGGCACAGCAAACCAACAATTCCAGCTACATAGCTCCGGGTCCGGACAATGATGGCGATGGATTGGTCGATGCCTACGAGGCGTTAGCCTCTGTCGGTACCTTCGGAGGGGCTGGAATTGACCCAGTCAACACAGATGGCATAAACGATGGTGATGACTATTTGGATACCAACTCTGACAATGATGGAGAGCTGGACATCCTTGAAGCACATGATACTGATGGGAATGGTGTGGTGAATGGTACTGATACGCCTGCTGCTAACACAGGCTTGGCGACCGGTGTAGATACAGACAATGATGGCTTAGACGATGGTTTTGACAACAACATCGGCTCGGTGGATGCGACAGATGGCAACTTAGAACCAGAAAGTTATGCCAACGTAGACGATGCTGGTACGAATGAAAGAGATTGGCGAGAAGTCAACGACATAGACATCGATAATGATGGTATTCCGAACAGTGCCGAAGATGGTGGTACTGGCTTCAATCCGATAGCAGATGCGGACAACGATGGCATCCCCAACTTTCAGGACGATGACGATGCCACAAGCGGTTTTCCAACCTTTAACGACAAGAACAACGATGGTGTCAATGATGTATATGATGCTGATTCAGATGGCATCCCCGACTACATGGACCTAGATGCGGACAATGATGGTATCCCCGATCTGGTAGAAGCAGGTGGTGTCGATACCAATGGCGATGGTCGGGTTGATGATCTGACCGATACGGATGGCGATGGTTTGGTAGATACATACGATGGTACCTGTGTGCTAGGGGGCTGTTCTCCTGCTACCACCGGAACCGATCTAAACCCTGGCGATAGCGACAGCGATGGTCTAGCGGATCACCTGGATTTGGACGCTGACAACGATGGCATCCCCGATTTGGTAGAGGCCGGAGGGATAGACACCAATGGCGATGGTCGGGTGGATGTTGCAACGGATGGTGATCAAGACGGTTTGGCGGATGTATTCGATGAAAATGCATCGGATGGTACAGGTTCTGGTGGAACCAATGGAACTGCTTTGGTGGAAACCAACGGCAGTGGTACTTGGCAAGAAGGTGGCACTGGCAACAGCTTGGATACGGATGGCGATGGTTTTGCTGATGGCCTGGATTTGGATGCCGACAACGACGGTATTCCGGACATTCGGGAGGCCGGAGGAAGTGATTTTGCCGGCAGTGGCATGGTCGATACCGGACTGTCCCCTTGGGATGCGGATGGCGATGGCTTGGCAGATATTTATGATGAAAATGTGGGCGATGGACCTGTCAGCTCTGGAACCAACGGAACAGCATTGGTCGAAACAACTGCCGATACGAATGGCGATGGTAAGGTCAATGCCAGTGGAGAATCCATGGCAGGTGGCGGAACGAACAATGTCAATGCCGATGGAGACGCCCTGGCTAACCACCTCGACTTGGATGCCGACAATGACGGTATTACGGATGTTGTGGAAAACGCTGCTGGAAATACAGCTGCCGATCACAGCAGCGGTAGTCTGGATGGTATTTTTGGCGATGCTGCTACGATTACGGATGCTGATACCAATGGATGGCACGACAGTGCTTCTTCAGCCACAACAGATTCTGATGGAGACGATATTCCAGATTATTTGGATATGGATTCTGATAATGATGGTATTCCAGATTACTTGGAGGGCGTATGTTCCAGTGGTTGCCCCATTGCTGGCGGTAGCGAAACCGATGGGAATAACAATGGTGTATGGGACATTTATGAAGGATTGGATGGTTCCAATGCACCCGCTAGTGGAACCAATGTCGGTGTAAGTCCTCACCTAGATGGCGATGACCTGGCTGATACTACGCCGGATTATTTAGATACAGATACCGATGAAGACGGCGCCTTTGACTGGACAGAAGGATTTGATGCTGACATGGATGGTGAGGCACAAGACGACCTGAAAGATATGGTAGCAGCCTATACTACTAACAATGGTGGCAGCAGTGGTCCATACAACAATGCGGCTGATACAGACAGCGACGGTATTCCAGATTGGTTGGACAACCTCAATGGTGCCGGCTATACAGAAACTTCACGTCCACCGTTTCTCACTCCTAGCAGTGCCAGTTGGATAGATGCTAATGGCAATGGACTTGCAGACATCATTGATATAGCTGCCGGAGGGACCATTTCTCCTCTTCCGAATGCCAATGGAGGAGACAACGATTGGCGAGATGTTAGCAGCTCACCATCCTTGCCAGTCGAATTGTCCGGCTTTGAAGCGAGGTTGGAAAATTGCCAGGTAGCTTTGTCCTGGACCAGCGCTGAAGAGCTTAACTTCTCCCATTTTGAAGTGATGCATAGCTCGAATGGGCAGCAGTATGAAACACTGAATGTGGTTGCTCCGACAGGAAAAGGCAGTTCATACTACTATAAACACAACCCCTCTGGCCAAACCAACTACTATCGATTGAGAATGGTGGATTTAAATGGGACGGTTGAATACTCGAATGTCATTGCAATCAATAAGGACTGTGATAGTGTAGGACCTAAGCTTTCTGCTTATCCCAACCCCTTGAGCGATCGCAATGCTTTGAGTATCCGCCATGAAGGTTTTGGAAAGGCGCTACAGATTACGATAATAGGCCAGACTGGAGCGCTTGTTCGTAAGCTAGATGTTGTTAATGAAAAAGGAGCAGATGAAATTTCGGTGGATTTGTCCGATTTACCTAGGGGTATGTATTGGATCAATGCCTACTCAAATGGTGAGACAAGGTCCATCAAGTTTATGAAGATGTAAGTTTGAGTTGATTAGCGATTGTAAAACCTTTTACCATCCCGGTCTTGTCGTAAAGAGAAGGCCGGGATTGGCTTTTTGTATGACTTAAGGAATTTTGGTAATATATTTGTTGCAAAATAAATTTTGAGCCTTTGGAAAAGAAACGGGCCGTTCCATACGTTAGGAAAAGGTGCCGCGACAATCCGGCCATTTCAATTATCTCAACCACAGCCGCACATGAACAAGTTGATCCTTGTAATTTGTAACATCCTATTTTTTGCCTTATCCATCCATGCCCAATGTATTTCTGGGGATTGCATCAATGGGAAAGGAACCTACGTCTATCCCAGTGGCGCTAAGTATACTGGTGAGTTTTCCAAGGGAGAGATTCACGGGGTCGGTGTATGTTATTATACCGATGGCAGCAAGTATTCTGGCAATTGGGAGCGCCGCTTTCCACATGGTAAGGGGACGAAAACCTTTCCGGATGGTACGAAGTGGACAGGCAACTGGCTCAAAGGCCAACCTGTTGATGAGAATGGTCAATTGGTTGAAATTCGCATAGAAGAAGAGGTGAATGATGGAACAGACATCCAGTCTGGCTGTATTTCCGGTGATTGTAAGGAGGGGGAAGGGGTTTTTGCCTATGCCGATGGCAGCAAGTTTGAAGGGCAGTTTCGGAGTGGTCGCCTGGATGGTTGGGGAACCTGGTATTTCCCAAATGGTGAAAAATACATCGGAGCTTTCAAAAATAACTTTATGCATGGTCGTGGGACCCTCTACGCGGCAGATGGTTCCAAAACATCTGGTGATTGGGTAGAAGGGGAGTATGTCGGTGATGGGCAGTCGGAGCTAGGGCGCGTAGGATGTATCAAGGGCGACTGTGCCAACGGACAAGGGACGTATGTCTACCAGGACGCTGCTGCCAAGTACATCGGGTCTTTTCGCAACAATGTTGCGCACGGCCGCGGTATTTGCCATTATGCCAATGGCGACCGCTACGAGGGCGACTGGGTGATGGGGAGCTTTAATGGTATGGGTACTCTTTACTTGAAGGATGGTACCGAGGTAGCTGGCAAATGGTTGGACGGGACCTACATGGGACCTGCAGAAGTACCACAAGCTGAAGAGACATTGGCCGCCGTTGATACGGAAGATACACCCATAATCAAGGACATAGCTCCGGATGTTCGCGATATGAAGGTCTGGGCCTTGGTCGTAGGTATCTCGTCTTACAGCCACATGCCTGCCCTGCGTTATACAGATGATGATGCATATCGTATGTATGCTTTTCTGAAAAGTCCTGAAGGAGGGGCTTTGTCGGATGATCAAATTCGGATTTTGATTGATGAAGAGGCCACCCGTCAGCGCATCATCGATGCCATGTCGGAGATTTTTGGACAGGCAGGGCCGAACGATCTGGTGATGCTGTACTTTTCTGGCCACGGTCTGAAAGGGTCTTTCGTTCCGATCGACTTTGATGGTTTCAACAACAAGTTGGCCCATGAGGAGATCAATGCCATTCTTGCTCAAAGCCCCGCCAAATACAAGCTGTGCATCGCAGATGCTTGCCACTCAGGGAGCCTATTCGCCATGAAAGGGACTTACGAAACGGCACTTACCAAATATTACAAAACCCTCGCCCAGGCGCAGGCAGGTACTGCGCTCATTATGTCCTCTAAGTCGGATGAAACTTCTCTGGAATCTAGTGGGCTTCGCCAAGGTGTATTTAGTCACTTTCTCATTCGCGGTTTGAAGGGGGAAGCCGACATGGACCACGACCGGGTTGTTTCTGTACAGGAATTATACGATTACATCCACGATAATGTACGTGCCTACACGGGGCTGCGTCAGAGCCCAGTCATCAAAGGGGATTACGACCCAAAGATGACGGTAGGTGTATTGCGCTAGCTTGTTGACGCCTCAGCAGTGAAGGCAGACCAGGTTAATTGGATCAAGAAAGGGACGCTCTATCTCTTTTGAGGGTACTACTGATACTAATCTTGCTAGAATTCTGATTTTTTCCTATCTTTGCACGCGCTTTGCGAATAAGCCGGGTTTTACCGGCCGTTAAGTCCATTTATTCATCGAAGCAATGCCGAGTTATTGGTATGCGCTTCAAAAGCTTAATATTTAATGCTTCAATACGAGATTACATTTCTCGTCGACCCGGTCCTTTCGGGCGAAGAGATCAAGGCAACGGCTACGACCTACATCGAGATGATCCAAAAAAACGATGGCAACATCGTCCATGTCGATGAAATGGGACTGCGCCAGCTCGCCTACACCATCAACAGACGCACTTCCGGTGTTTACTTCTGCGTCGAATTTCAACTTGCTACAGGAGAATTTATTGCTCAAATGGAATTGGCCTTGCGACGGGACGAGCGCATTATGCGTTTCCTGACTGTCAGATTGGACAAGTACGGTGTCAAGTACAATGAAGACAAGCGTAATGGCTTGATTGGAAAGGTTAAGAAAAAAGAAAAGAAGAAAGACCGGGACAGCAGAGGTAGAGACAGAGACAATCGTTCCCGCGGTTCCAGAGGTGGCTCTTCTCGAGGCGGATCGTCTGCTAGAAAAGACGATGCGGCCGATAAGAACAAATCTGCAGCCAAAGAATCTCCGGCAGCTGACGCGACAGTTGCTAAGAAAGACGGAGAATAACCATCATTTGATCACTTGCTGCCCTCGGGCAACTCTATAAAAATTAAGCAATTATGGCTTCTAGGGACGATATAAAATTTCTCAGTAACCCCAACATCGGCGGAATGCGCAAAAAATATTGCCGCTTCCGCAAATTCGGCATCAAGCACATCGACTACAAAGACCCGGATTTCTTGTTGCAATTTGTCAATGAGCAAGGTAAAATCTTGCCTCGCCGAATCACTGGTAACTCGCTGAAATACCAGCGCAAGGTGGCTACAGCCATCAAAAGAGCCCGCCACTTGGCATTCTTGCCTTACGTAACGGATTTGCTCAAATAATGCTGCTGGGCTTTTGACCACAGCCTTTGTTCAACGTTTTAATTTTTTTGAAATGGAAATCATTTTATTAGCAAACATAGATAAGGTAGGCGGAAAGCACGAGTTGGTTACTGTGAAGAATGGCTATGCTCGCAACTACCTCATTCCAAAAGGATTGGCACTCATCGCCAATGATACCAACCTACGTCGTTTGGCCGACCTCCGCCGTCGCGAAGAGTCCATGGCCAACAAAAAATTGGAAGAATACCAAGCCATGGGCGAAAAAATCAAAGATGCTACCTTGCGCATCGGTGCCAAAGCAGGTACTAGTGGCAAAATCTTCGGTAGCGTTACCAATATTCAGATTGCCATTGCCCTCAAAGAGCAGTTTGATATTGATGTCGATCGCCGCAAAATCGAAATGCCTTCAGAGGTAAAAGAGCTTGGAACATACACTGCCATCCTCAATTTGCACGATGAGGTGAAGCCAGAATTGAAGTTCGAGGTTGAGGCAGAATAAAGCACTTCTTGAAGTTGCGATCCCCGTCTGATAGCAGATGGAAAGGTATCTAATGGAAAGTTTTTGGCAAATTTCTCCCAACTTTCCCAGAATCATCGTAACTTAAGCACTTTAGGAAACTATTTTCACACATAAACCAATGGACCGGTTACTGCAGTTTAAAGTAACCGGTCTTTTTTTATGCCGGAAACTCTACATAGTTGCGGGGCGTCTCATAAAGGCGAATACTCAAATCATACCTTTTATCCAGTTTGTTGCGCAGCAATTGGTAGATGACAAAACAGATGTTTTCTGCCGTGGGGTTGAGGTCCTTGAACTCCTTCGTCTGTAAATTGAGGTTTTTGTGGTCGAAACGATTTTCAACTTCCTCTTTTATCAAATCTTTCAGTATCTTCAGATCGATCAGATAACCAGTTTCTGGGTCTACCTCTCCGGTGACTTTGACCTCCAGTTCATAGTTGTGGCCGTGGTAGTAGGAATTATTACAGAGACCAAAAACCTCCTGGTTCTTTTCGTCAGACCAGTTGGGGTTGTGCAGCCGATGGGCGGCGTTAAAATGGGCGCGACGATATGCAGAAATCCTCATAAACAGCTAGTTAGCATGAAAAAATAGGTTTTTGCGATGCCCAAAATGGCAAAGCTCGCTATATTAACGGATGGCCCCACCAATAGTTTGAAAGCAATTGGTATCTGTCAAATAAAATAATTAATTTTGAGCAAACAGTCTGAAATGACCTCCATACATCAGTTTAAAGCAGAAGGAATAGACGGGAATACGATAGATTTCGCTGATTTCAAGGGTAAGAAGCTCCTCATCGTGAATGTTGCATCTGAATGTGGCTATACATCACAGTACCAGCAACTGCAGGAGCTACACAGCAATTTCAAAGAAACACTGACCATAGTGGGTTTCCCCTCCAATGATTTTGGTGGGCAGGAGCCAGGAACGAATGAAGAAATCCAAGCTTTTTGCACCCGGCGATTTGCCGTTAGCTTTCCGATGGCCGCAAAGGTCCGAATCAAAGGAAACGAGCCACACCCTATATACAGCTGGCTGACACAAAAAGCACTCAATGGCGTACAAGACAGCAATGTCCGCTGGAATTTCCACAAATATCTTCTCGACGAGGAAGGACAGTTGGTTGGTAATTATGCTTCCGCTGTAAGCCCATTAGACACTCAAGTGCTTTCTTGGGTGCAATCTTGAAATCGACTTTCTTTGGACTTTGAACTGCATTGGATCAATTATATACAATGCAATTTCAACAGACTATTGGACAACAACTGGTCAAAGATCAGTTGCGAAATATGATACAATCCGGGCGTTTACCTCATGCCCAACTCTTTCTAGGCCCCACCGGTTGTGGAAAGCTCTCCCTTGCATTGGCCTTTGCCCAATATCTCCTTTGTGAAAATCGCTCTGAAGCGGATTCCTGTGGAAAATGCCCTGCCTGCATCAAAGCAGCAGCCATGATCCATCCCGATATCCACTTTTCTTTTCCCGTTGTCGGTACAAAGATGACCAGCAACAATTTCCTTGGCAATTGGCGAACAGCGGTTGGCGAAAACCCTTATGTGGACATCAATCAATGGATGCAAGCCATCGGGGCTGAAAACAAGCAGGGCAACCTCAACAAGGAAGAATGTCTCAACATCATCCGAAAACTCAGCCTGAAGACCTTCGAATCAACCCACAAGGTGCTGATCCTCTGGATGCCTGAATACCTAGGAAAAGAAGGCAACCGCCTGCTGAAGCTCATCGAAGAGCCGCCAGAGAATACGGTTTTCCTACTGGTGGCCGAAGATTCGGAACGCATCCTCAATACCATTCTGTCCAGATGCCAAATTGTGAAAATCAACCAATTGGGAGATGAGGAACTAATCAATGGACTCATTCACCACAAGGGGCTCAACCGGGAGCAAGCCTTGCAGATCGCTCCACTGGCCGACGGCAATTTCAATGAGGCACTCAAGCTGTTGGTGGAAAAAAGTGACGACAATGCGCAATTGTTCTTAGAGTGGATGCGTAAATGCTACAAGGGCAATGGCGTTGAATTGGTGGGATGGGTAGACAAGTTTGCCAAGATTGGAAGAGAAAATCAAAAGCACTTTTTGCGATATGCCCTGCATTTCATGCGAGAGTATCTTTTGTTAAAAATGAACGTTAAAGATCAAGTCCGTCTGCGGCCGGATGAATTAAAAACAGCCCGCAACTTGATAAAGGTGATAGAATTTGAACAGATAGAGGCCCTTTCGGCCCTCTTCAACGATTGTTCTTTCTATGTCGAACGAAATGCCAATCCGAAAATTCTCTTTTTGGATGCTTCCATTCGACTGCATAAAATACTACGATCAGATAAAACAGCGCGCTTAAAAGCCGCTACCAGATGATCGGCCGGGCCGTAAATACCGGCCCGATAGTTAGGCTACGAAACATATAAAGCGGGTGACCGGAAGGTCCTCGGATTTCTCAAAAACCCTTAAAGATAGCATATGGGATGTAATGGATGTTCAACAGGGAAAAATGGCAAGCCGAACGGCTGCAAAAGCAATGGCTCCTGTGGTACTGGTGGTTGCAATCGACTCAATACATATGATTGGCTTGCTGTCATGGACATACACGAACCAGAACAGTTCGATGTAGTAGAAGTGAGCTTCAAAAATGGTTCTCGCAAGAGTTTTTATAAGAATCCCGACCATACTCGGGCCATTACTGGCGACATGGTCGTCGTAGAGGCGGCGGCCGGCTATGATGTTGGTCAAATAACGCTTTCGGGCGAGTTGGTACGCTTACAGATGCGTAAAAAGCGATTCAAAGAAGACAATATTGCCCACAAAATACTGAGAAGAGCCAATGAACGCGACCTAGAAAAACTGCAGGAAGCTCGGCAGTTGGAGCGCCAAACGATGGTACGCTCCCGAGTCATCTCGCGCCAACTCGGCCTGGACATGAAGGTCGGAGATGTCGAATATCAAGGCGATAAGCGCAAAGCAACTTTTTACTACACAGCGGATGGCCGAGTGGACTTTCGGGAGCTGATCCGCCACTATGCAAAAGAATTTCGCGTCAAAATCGAGATGCGTCAAATCGGCGCTCGACAGGAATCTGCCCGCATCGGTGGACTGGGGTCCTGCGGCAGAGAATTGTGTTGCTCCACTTGGCTGACAGATTTTAAATCCGTCTCCACAGCCGCTGCTCGTTATCAGAATTTGGCCATCAACCAGTCTAAGCTTTCCGGTCAGTGTGGCCGACTCAAGTGTTGCCTCAACTACGAATTAGACACCTATGCCGAGGCGGTCGAAGACTTTCCAAAGAATGCGGATAAGCTCAAAACAACAGTTGGCTTTGCAAACCTGATCAAAACAAACATCTTCAAAAGAGAGATGTTCTATATATACGATAAGAAAGATGGCAAAGGGGGGAAGGTGTACAATCTCTCTGTCGAAAGAGTCAAGGAGATACAGGCCATGAATAGGGCCGGAGAATTTCCAATGGACCTCGTCGATCTCGAGTCTCTATCTGCCGACTTAACCGAAAAGGCCATGGACTTTGAAGAGGACTTGACAGGTGTCATCGAATTGCCACCAGAAAAGCGGAAGAAACGCCGCCGAGGCAAGCGCAATAACTCCAACAAAGGACGCAATGCTCCCAAAACAGGAGGGAATAAGAGAACAGAGGCCAAGGAGCAGGGACAGAAAGAAAATGCCAAGCCTCAGAGAAAGGGTGGTCCAAAGAGAAGTGTCAGTAGAAAACCTTCCGGTTCAAAGAAGGTCATATCTGCTAAGTCGCCTCCGGCTAAATCTACTGGTCCCAAAACGCCGGAAGCAAAAGTGGATGGACAATCTGGCGATGCCAAAAAGTCGTCCAATAAACGCCGCCGTCCAAACCGTTCGAAAAGAAGGAGGCCAAAAAAGGATGGCTCGAACAACCAAAAGGATACGAATTCTAACAATAACAACAACGATAAGAGTTAAATCACACGACTAATGAAGTACGATCTGACCGTCATCGGTTCTGGCCCAGGGGGCTATGTGGCAGCCATCAGAGCTGCGCAACTTGGGATGAAAACAGCCATTATCGAGCGTTATGCGACCTTGGGCGGAACCTGCCTCAATGTAGGTTGCATTCCTTCTAAGTCCCTGCTGGATTCGTCCGAGCATTTTCACAATGCCAAGCACAAGTTTGCACTGCATGGAATCGACCTCAGCGGTATGGAACTGAACATGCCACAGATGATCAAGCGCAAAAACGAAGTGGTTGAGCAAACCTGCAACGGGGTGGCTTTCCTGATGAAGAAGAACAAGATTGACGTTTACCACGGCCACGGAAGCTTCGTTACTGCCAACAAGATCAGCATCGCCAAAGACGATGGTAGTAAAGAAGAGATTGAGACGGACAAGACCATTATCGCAACGGGCTCCAAGCCCATTACGCCTGCTGCTTTCAACTATGATAAAAAGCGGGTCATCACTTCTACGGAAGCTCTAAATATCGAAAAGCTGCCCAAGCGGATGGTAATCATCGGTGGTGGCGTCATCGGCCTAGAGCTGGGGTCGGTGTATGCTCGTTTGGGGACAGAAGTTGAAGTGGTGGAATACATGGATCGCATCATTGCCGGTATGGACAAGGATTGCAGCAAGGAGTTGCAAAGAGCCTTGAGAAAGCTGGGGGTCAAATTTCATCTCAAGCATATGGTTACGGGGGTGAAGGCTACCAGCCGCTCGGTGACGGTGGATGTCCAAAAGCGAGATAGTGAAGATACCTTTGCCATCAAGGCTGACTACTGCCTGGTTGCCATCGGTCGTCGTCCTTATACAGATAATCTGGGTCTGGAGAACATCGGTGTGACCAAGGATGAGAAGGGGCGAATAGAGGTGGATGGTCATCTACAGACCAACGTTCCTGGCGTATATGCCATCGGCGATGTTATCAAGGGGGCTATGTTGGCCCACAAAGCCGAAGAGGAAGGTGCTATGGTGGCAGAGATTCTGGCGGGGCAGAAGCCGCACATCGACTACAACCTGATTCCTGGTGTTGTGTACACCTGGCCGGAGGTTGCGGGTGTTGGCCAGACGGAAGACCAGCTCAAGGAAGCCGGTATTCCATACAAGTCGGGTAAATTTCCGATGAAGGCATTGGGCCGGGCGCGGGCAAGTACGGATACGGAAGGCATGGTCAAGATATTGGCACACAAGGAAACAGATGAGGTATTGGGGGTCCACATGGTCGGGCCGCGCGTTGCAGATTTGATTGCGGAGGCCGTAACGGCAATGGAGTTCCGGGCGTCGGCTGAGGACATTGCCCGGATGAGTCACGCGCATCCAACCTATGCAGAGGCGGTCAAGGAAGCAGCCTTGGCTGCGACGGAAGATCGGGCGATCCACATCTAAGAAATAACAAGAAATGATTGAGTAAGACGACCGGTAGGCATTGAGCCACTGGTCGTTTTGCTTTCAGAGATGCCTCAAAGCAAGGCGGTAAAAAAGGTTGCCATTTGCCACAAAGAACGCAAAACAAAGTCATGCATAAATCCATTATTGCCCTACTGCTTTTTCTAGCGGTAAATGCTGTCTACAGTCAAAAAGAGGGGAATCTTTCCCGGCTAAATCTTTTTTCTCAAAAAGACCCTATTGAATTTGTGAAGGTGCAGAAGTAGAAAGTGATTGCAAGCGGGGAGGGGGCTGTCATTTATTTTGTTAGTAGGTTGCTTTTTTCGTCTATAAAATTGGAATACATTCTTATCAGTGCTTTTTCACTGTCGATGACATTGGCCAAGTAGTACACAAGTTTTTTCTTTGTGTCTTCGTCTGTATCGTTGATGTGCTCATAAATAAAATTGATCAATCTTGTCATTTTCTCCGAAAGAGAATTTTTATAAATTTCAATATCTGATAGTTGTGAGATGATTTGGAAATCTACCAATTCTGCTTTATTGGAAATGTAAAATCTCAGGCTGATACTTTTGATATCTGGTGATTGAATGCCGCCCAGACTTTGCAATAATTCTCCGAGGGGTCTGTCCTTATTTTGTTCCGTGATGTTGTTTTGTAAATAGTCGATGGTTTTCAAATGTCTATTTAAAATGGTATCGACCTGAACTTTACTCAGCTTGATTTCATTGTCAACGGCCAATAAAATTTTCTCAATGTATTTTTCATTTTGTGTTCTCTCTTTGTAATTGCTGATCGACACGGCAATCAGTACGCCAATGACGACGATGACGATCTCTTGTAAAAGATAGACAATGCGATTGCTCTCTTTTGCCATTTTAGCGTTGCTTTTCGTGCTGCTTAAATGAAAGCTACTTTTAATAACTGCCTTTGACCAGTCGGGTGGAAATCCACCAATAGTTACCCGCCACATCCTGAATACCCGCCTGCCGGTCACCAAATTCCATATCTGCTGCTGCGAATACAGTGCTAGCTCCTTTTTCCAGGGCGCGTTGGTAGGTAGCATCCACATCTTTGACATATAGATAAAGTGCTGTACGCATGCCTAAGAATGGACCGCTGGCCTGGGCGATCATAATGCAAGTGTCACCGATTTGGAGAATGCAATTTCTAATGAGGTCACCATCTCCGATGACTCGACTGTGTTCTTCAGCGAAAAAGACGGCCTTCAAAAAGTCGATAAGTTCTTGTGGATTTTCAGTGAATAAGTAAGTGTTAACGCTGGTAAAGCCTTTTGGACGGAAGGTTTCGAATGCTGTGTGCATAAGTATGAGCTTGGATGAAAGAGTATTTAACACTATTAAGATACAAAATGTTTTTGAATGAGAGGGTGTAAACATTTTGTGGTTTAGTGGGGCCGATACAACTCGCTTAGTTGCCTCTCGTCATAATAAGGGGACGCTTGAATGAAGTCCCGTGCGATACATATTTAATTGCCAGCATACTATATGTTTAAGTAAAGCTGCGTACCGTAGCGCTCGCGCCCTTTCTCTATTTTTATGCCTTTTGTACCTAAGTCTTTTCTGACCTTTATTCGCATAGCATTCATCAAACTCTCATCGTGTTTGTGATGAAGAGAACTCTCT
>JBCCSZ010000080.1:0-26421 GCA_039199225.1 Bacteroidota bacterium | reverse complement strand
TTTTGACAAGCTACTGATTAAATAGTTGATAAAATTGTATACATTAAAGGAGAAAACATACGCCTTTGAGATAGACAGAAACGTGACAAAATTTCTTTGCTGATTGAGTATATTTGCCGCTATGAATCCTCGCATGTCAGACAGTCTGAATTTTTTGTCCAAACTCAGCATCCGCCGACTTTGGAATGCCTTCCAATTGGTCAGTTCATTTTATGTGACCAAATGGTTGCGCCGCCCTGTTCAATGGGGACTGCCGATGACTGTATCCATAGAGCCAACCACTGCCTGCAATCTTCGCTGCCCCGAATGCCCTAGTGGCCTACGCGCCTTCAGTCGTCCCACGGGCAATTTAAAGGAGGATTTCTTTCGCCAGACCATCGACGAGCTGTCTGATCGCCTGCTCTACTTGATTTTCTACTTTCAAGGCGAGCCCTACATCAATCCCAATTTCCTAGATATGGTGGCTTATGCCCATAAGAAAAAGATATACACCATCACTTCTACGAACGGTCACTTCCTCAACGACGAAAACGCCCGGAAGACCATCGAGTCTGGTTTGGATCGCATCATCATTTCCGTGGACGGTACGACGCAGGAGGTTTACGAGCAATATCGCAAGGCCGGCCGCTTGGAAAACGTCCTTCAAGGTGCGCGTAACCTCGTCAAATGGAAGAAGAAAATGAGTTCTCAAAAGCCCTATGTCATTTTTCAATTCCTGGTGGTAAAGCCCAATGAGCATCAAATACCCGAGGTATATCGCCTGGCCGAAGAGATCGGTGTAGACGAGGTCAAGCTGAAGACTGCGCAGGTCTACGACTATGTCAATGGCAATCCACTCATCCCGACCATTGAAAAATATGCCCGTTACCAACAGTTACCTGACGGAACCTATAAGGTCAAAAATCGCTTACTCAACCACTGTTGGAAGCTGTGGCATTCCTGCGTAATCACCTGGAATGGAGTGGTTGTACCTTGCTGCTTTGACAAGGATGCCGACCACCGCTTGGGCGATTTGAAGGCCCAAACTTTTGCTCAAATATGGCAGGGAGGTGCGTACCAGGTTTTCCGAAAAAAGCTGTTAATGGGGCGGGAACAGATAGATATTTGCACAAATTGCACGGAAGGATGTAAGGTTTGGGCATAAACCCTGATAATCAACCACTTACACTAAAAGCACTCTTCAAATTCGCACTAAGTTGTATATTAAATAAATAAATAGAATCCAAAAGGGGCGCAATCTCTAGCATTTTTTTGACTTTTCCAAAAAAAAACCTCAAATTTGTATTCCTTCACTTGTAAAAAAGTTATAATCTATCCCATAGACATCAAAGCGACATGCTTTTTACAAGTTGACAAATACTGTGAGAAAACTGTGTGTAGGTACAATTAAGTTGTATGCACACTAACATAAGTTTGACAGATGACTCGGAATCGATTAGAATAATTCTCTAATAGAGATTTGTTATTCAGGCGATCACTCTTTCAAATAGTCAGAAAGCAAACAGTTGAGGAACTGCACTCAGTTAACCGGTATTTGAATGTATTAGGACCAAAAACTCATTAAGCAAAAACATTCACAACATCGGAATAGGCTTCTCAGTGGAAGGGAAGCAGTAATAATTTTTATTCCTCAAAAACAGCAAGATGACTTACAAAACAATTTTTAAAGGTCGGTTAGAATTCGGTAGTGCCAAGAGCTACGACAAAGTATTGAAAATGTATCAGCACCGGGTCGAGAGCTACTACAAGTCCGATATTCTGCTGAACGAAGAAGAGATTTTCGATGAAGCCTCTTCCTCTCTCAACGTTCCCCAATTTATCACCCAAGGTTCCGAGAAGAGCTGGAAAAACACCATCAGCCTGCTAGAGTATGTAGCTCAGTTTGCAGTTGCTGGCCGGTTGGGTGCTTGGATGACGGCTGAAGGAAGAATTCTTCACCACGATTTGGTTGAACCCAAAAGCGACAGAGTGGCCGTGCAGGCTTTTCTGAAGGGCCGTTCTTTGTCTGAAGAGGAAGGACGCGAAAGCGAAGCGATGGCAGCACTCAGCAAAGCCATTGAAAAGTATGAGCGTCATGCCCAAGCTTACGAAAGAAGAGGGTATGTAAACTTACTCCTCAAAAACTATGAGGATGCGCTCTACGACTACACCAAGAGCATCGACATTTCCAAAAACAACAACCACGAGGCTTACTTTGGCCGCGCCAATGTCAACTACATCATGGGCAATTACGAGCGCGCCATCGAAGATTTTTCGACCTCTATCAAAATGTCGATTCCGCTTCAGCCTTTATACTGGAAGTCTAGAAGACTGAAGGCTGAATGCCACCTACGCCTGAACGATCCAAGGGGCGCCATGCTCGATATGCGCTTGTTCTGCAAGCGAGCATTCAAACCCAATGATCCAAACTTCAAGTATCTAGGGGAAGTACACATGAAGTATGGAAAAGTATTACTCGATACAGATAACCCAAAGGACGCTGTTGAGATATTCCAATCCGCCCTTGCGAAGGATTGTGTTCCAAACAGTGAAAAAGGGGAACTACTATACCACCTGGCTAAAGCGAAAAAAGCTTGTGGAAAGCCCGGTTTTAAGGAAGATTTTCGCAAGGCCGCCTCTCTAGGTTACGAGGCAGCCATCGCATGATATTTGCTTATATTTTATAAGTCATCTGGAAAGGGGCATTGGCAGCGGTCAATGTCCCTTTTTTGGTTCCTCCAATAAGATTTTTTCCGCTTCATTTATGTTGCTCCACCCATCCTCGACGTTATATATCCAGTTACGCTTTATATTGCAGAAAAATATTGATAATGGAATTGTTCCGACTTTTACTTCTCAGCTTCTTTTGCCTTTTCCTCCATCAAGCCATTGCTCAAAAAAGTTCTAGCACTCCTCCTTACATCACCAAAAAAACGGTCAAGGGCAAAGCAAAAAAAGCCTTCGAAAAGGGTATGGAGCACAATTTCAAAGATCAAAACGAAGCCGCCATCAAAGAATTTGAAAAGGCACTCAAATACGAACCAAGCTTTATCAATGCCCACCTACAGCGAGCAGCATGCTACTACGCCATGGCCAATTTTAAAGAAGCAGAAAAGGGATTTGAAAAGGTCATTGAAATAGATCCGCTTTATAATAAAAAGGTTTTTTACACCTTGGCACTGACGGAAATGAAGCAGGAAAAGTTTGAGGAAGCAGCCCGACATTACATCGCCTACATTGATACCAATCCACGCAATAAGACGCTTTTGACGAAGGCCAAAAAACATCTCAACAATTGTAATTTCATCGTCGAAGCGCTCAAAAACCCTGTTCCTTTTGCACCCTTCTCCCTCGGTGACGAGATCAACACACCCGCTTGGGAATATCTACCTTCTCTCACTGCAGACGAAAACCTGCTGGTGTATACCTTTGCGGACGCTCGAAGAAGCAACGAAGATTTTTTCATCAGCCGCAAAATCGATGGCGTGTGGCAAAAAGGCCAACCCATCAAAGCGATCAACACCCCCCTCAACGAAGGGGCTCAAAGCATCTCAGCCGATGGCAAGTTGATGATCTTCACTGCCTGTGACCGCAAAGATGGCTACGGACGCTGCGATCTATACTACTCAGAGGTCCAAAACAACCGCTGGACCAAGCCACTGAATATGGGCGCCCAAATCAACTCCAAATCTTCGGACCGCCAACCTTCCATTTCTGCCAACGGTCAAACACTCTACTTTTCCAGCAATCGATCTGGCGGCCATGGCGGTTACGACCTATGGGCCAGCCAACGAAAGGCAGACGGCAGCTGGGGCAAGCCCGTCAACCTCGGCCCAACCGTCAACACCCCCGATCACGAAAGCACTCCCTTCATACATGCCGATGGTAAAAGTCTGTACTTCATGTCCGACGGGCATCCGGGCATGGGCAAATTCGATTTGTACTTTACCCGCCTCAAGGCAGAAGAACAGTGGGAAACACCCACCAATTTGGGCTATCCAATTAATACCCGCGCCAATGATGCGGCACTCGTCATCAGCCTCGACGGGCAAACGGCCTACTTTGCCTCCGACCGGGATTATCAAAAGGCAACAGAGGATGAAAGACCCACCACCGATCTGTACAGCTTCGAACTTTACAAGGCAGCCCGACCAAATGCTGTCACCTACGTAAAGGCCAAAGTCATCGATGCCGACAGCCAATCGCCCCTAAAAGCAAAAGTGGAATTCATAGACCTGATAAGTGGAAAAACACACACCTCCTCTGTCACCGACAGCGATGGGGAATTCCTCATCTGTCTACCGGCAGGTACCGATTACGCGCTGAATGTCTCCAAAGAGGGCTTTTTGTTCCATTCCGAAAATTTTGCACTGAAGGGCTCCAATCAACTCAACCAACCTTTTCTACTGGAAATAGCGCTTCAAGCCATCCCAGAGCTTGTGGCGGACAATGGCACCCCTTTGCCAGAGAAAAGCAAACCCATCATTCTCAAAAATGTCTTTTTCGATACCGGATCGGCTAAGCTCAGCCCCAGCTCCTACTACGAATTGGACCGACTGCAGGCTTTGCTGCAAAACAGCCCTCAACTGGTCATTCAAATCAATGGACATACAGACAATGTGGGATCAGAGGAAGACAACCTCCGTCTTTCCGAACAAAGGGCCAAAGCTGTATTCGATTACCTCGTTGAAAAGGACATCGAAGCCGACCGACTGCGATACAAAGGATATGGAGAAACACGTCCCATCGAGAGCAACGAGAGCGCCGAGAGCCGGCAGGAAAACCGCCGGACGGAGTTCGAGATTGTGCGCTAGATCAACAACATCAAAATTCCTTGAAAACATATTGGCTTAGGTGGACTTCATCGCCACTGATAACTGCCACATACATGCCTTCTGGAAGTTCTGATAAATCCAACTCAACCAGTTCTTTATTGCTTTTCACCTCTGTCCGCTGCACTTCCTTACCGTGAAGGTTGAATAAGCTCAGAGAAGCATCGCTCTTGATGGGTTGACTAAAGTTGATCATCAATTGCTGATCTTCCTTACTAGAAGTGACAGAAATGACTCGGATGGAATCCGGATTTCGGGGTTGTTTGGCAGGAATGGCGTATTGTGCCTCTGCTGTTGAGACCAAACAGAAGCAAAAAAATAGTAGAAACAGTGTAAAAGAGGTGTACTTAGGGGACATAGTTGCGCATTGTTTATTTAACTTGGATTTTCACAAACCATGCCATTCTAAGACAGTGGCTACCCGAAATTCCAAGACTACAAATATCCATTTCAGCTATGACCTTTGCCCAAAAAGTACTGGCATTCCACCGCTCCTTGCAGGCCAACTGGCGCATTCCAACAGGCTTTGAGTTACTTTATCCCTTTGAAGCAGCCGATACACTTTCTGCCATGACGGCATTTTATGAAAAGTTTTTCTCTGATCACCATCCTCGAAAGCTATTACTCGGCATCAACCCAGGCCGATTTGGTGCTGGGGTCACTGGCATTGCCTTTACCGACCCCATCCGCTTGGCCGATGATTGTGGCATCCCAAATCCATTTCACAAAAGATCGGAGCTGTCCTCCATTTTCATCTACGAAGTTGTAGAAGCCATGGGTGGTCCGGAAAGCTTTTACCAAAAGTGCTACATCAGCTCTGTCTGTCCTCTCGGCTTTACCCGCAATGGCATTAACTGCAACTACTATGACGATCGCCAATTGCAAGAAAGTGTAGAGCCCTACATCATCGAAAACCTGAGCGTACAACACGCCTTTGGCTGCACGGGAGATGTGGCGATTTGCCTAGGCCAGGGGAAGAATTATAAATACCTAAAGAAATTGAATGACCGCATTGAGCTGTTTAGGGAAGTCGTTCCGCTACCCCACCCGCGTTGGGTGATGCAATATCGCAGACGGACGATGGACCAATACGTCGATCAGTATGTTTCTTGCCTACAGGCTATTCCATAAAAAAAGCCATTCCGCTTTAGAAATGGGCAGAATGGCATTCATCATTTAGAACTCAAGTTTAAGCATCTTTAGGGGTATCCTTATCCCCTATTATGTCTTTTGCTTTTTCACTCATATTTTCAGCGACGTCTTTGGCATTTTCCATTGCCCCTTTAGCCGTTTCTTTTGCGCCGGCCATTGCATCCGCTGCAGTCTCCTTCACAACCTCTGCAGCATCACCCGCTTTATCCATTGCATTGCTGGCCATCTCCTTGGCACTTTCCATGGCATCACCGGCTTTTTCTTTGGCAACATCCATGGCGTCACCCGCTTTTTCCATCGCGCTATTGGCCATATCCTTGGCACCCTCCATCGCACTGCTGGCCATTTCTTTGGCGCTGGTCATGGCCTCACCGGCTTTTTCTGCCATGCCTTCGAGTGTATCTTCTGCTTTATCCAGTACATCTTCTGCTGCATCTTTGGCACCTTCGTAGTATTTACCTGCCTTTTCTGCCATATCTCCGGCTACCTCTTTCGCATTTTCCAGTGCATCTTCTGCTTTATCGGCCATTGTTTCAGCCAAGTCACCAGCCTGTTCGGCAACTTTATCAGCGGCATCTTTTGCCGAACCGAATACTCCCTTTAAATAGTTGAAAAAACCCATAGTTGTTTGAATTTTGATTTTGAAATCGTTTTGTTAAATGATGGAACAAAGGCTGCGGCCGTTCAGCTAAGGGAACTTATTTTTACTCGCTGCCACAGTGAAAATAAAAAAATGAAGCTATTTTTTATAACATATCTCCCTAATAATGACGGAATTAACCCATAGAGCCGCCAAAAAGGAACAGTATTCAGTGCAGTCGGACTCCTTGAGCAGGATCAGCTACGGAAATCAATATTTTTTGAAAAACCCAACAGTTGTATAGCTCAAAAATTAATTGTACCTTTGTCCCGCTTTTTTGGCCAGTAACTCGGAAAAGAATTTATTAAAATGAAAAGGACTTATCAACCATCCAAAAGAAAGCGTTCCAACAAGCATGGATTTCGCACGCGCATGAGTAGTAAGAATGGACGCAAGCTACTGGCTCGCCGCCGGGCAAAAGGTCGTCATAAATTGACCGTCTCAGACGAAAAAATCGTCAAGTAAATCGCTCTTGGAATGCTGAAGTTTTACCCTTCACCTTTCCATCCCTTGCATGCCAGCTTTTACGTTCAACAAAGCCGAAAGATTAAAGAGTCGGAAGCTCATCGGACAATTGTTCCGAGAGGGCTCATCGCTGAGTGCCTACCCACTTCGCCTTATTTGGATGCCTATAGACAAAGCCGAAGGCGAATTCCATGTCCAATTTGCTCATAGTATTCCACGGCGCGCCTTTCCAAAGGCCGTAGATCGCAATCGGCTGGGCCGGAAGCTGAAAGAGGCATATCGCTTGCACAAGCATCTATTGTACGAACACCTGCCAGCAGGAAACCAGCAGCAATATGCCTTCATGGTCATATACATTGCCAAGGAGCCCATGCCTTACAGAAAAGTGGCATCGGCTGTTAGAAAAATGATTAGGAAGTGGAAACGACAGATCAACCCCTGATCTGCGCAGCAATTGACGCCAACTCTTCTTGGCTCAGCTTTAACTTTGGTCTGGTAATACTCATTTCCGCCTCTTGAGCAAAAGGAATGAGGTGAACATGCGCATGCGGGACCTCGGTTCCGATCACCGATACGCCAACACGTTTGCAAGGAATGACTGCCTCGATTTTTTTAGCCACTCCTTTGGCGAAAATCATCAAGCCCGCAAGCGTCTCATCGTCTAAATCGAATAGGTAATCGATCTCTTTTTTGGGAATACAAAGCGTATGTCCTTTTACCAAAGGGTTGATGTCCAGGAAAGCCAGGTAGCCTTCTGACTCTGCGATCTTGTGGCAGGGAATTTCCCCCTGTACGATGCGTGAAAAAATGCTGGCCATAAGAGCGAAGATATTGTGTAGATTAAAGAGTTGTGATGGATTAGATAGATATGTCCACAACCTCAAACTCGATATTGCCTCGGGGAGTTTCCACCGTAGCAACCTCTCCTACTTTCTTACCCAGCAAACCTTTCCCAACCGGAGAATTGACGGAAATCTTCTTGGCTTTTAAATCTGCCTCAGACTCTGAGACGAGGTGGTAAGTGATGGATTTCCCACTTTTGACGTTTTTGATGGTCACTTTCGACAAAACCGTTACTTTGGACGTATCCAGTTGGCTGGCATCGATGACGCGGGCGTTGGCCAAAGTCTTCTCTAGCTCATTGATACGCAGTTCGAGCATGCCCTGAGCATCCTTGGCGGCATCGTATTCAGCATTTTCAGAAAGGTCTCCTTTCTCTCTGGCCTCCGCGATTGCCTTAGCAACTTTTTGGCGGCCTGTACTTTTCATTTCATCTAAGTCAGCAACGATTTTATCGTATCCTTCCTGTGTCAGATAGTTGTAGTTAGCCATAATAAAACCTATTTATTTTGAATCGGATGACAACCGCGACAGGGTTGCTCAGGTGATGTTTGAACACCTTTCCGGATAATACATACAAAACTAAAATTCAGGTGGTGCCACTTTTGAAGATAAGGAACAGTGGTCGAACCTCAATAATATTTTCGCAAACAGCGATCCGATGACAGTTTTCAAGATAAAATTAGAGAACGCTCTTGCAGCTCAGCAAAAACGTTCTCTAATTGTATTTTAACAAAGTTAATAACTTTTTGGCAAACAATCTAAATTTTACGGGCTATTCCGCCAATATATGGATTCTATGAAACTTAAATGCTCAATGTACCATCCACCTCAACAAAGCTTTTCTCTCTCCCTCTAACGAGACTTTAATGAAGTATACACCGGGGGTAAGACTGCGCCCTTCCACATCCTCGAGCTTGAAAGAAACGCTGCCTGCAATTGACACCATCCATTCTCCCACCAAGCGACCATCGGAAGCGTAAACATTCAACATCCCACCCTCGGGTAAATTATCGATCTTTATCTCCGAAGTACTGCCTGCAGCCGAAATAAAATAGGGATTGGGATAAATCCTGGGAGGTTCCTCCGGAACCCTTCGCGGAAATTGGCTTGGCGTTACTTCGTACACCCTGACGTTCCCCCTCCCCTGCCAATAGGGCCTTTGCTGACCAGCCACATAAGACATCCGATGTTCGAATGGAGCATACTCGTTGTAGGCATAGGCGACAGCCGTGTAATAGTAAGTTTTACCATTGAGTAGTGGTCGGTAGTCCGTTGCAAAGAGGTCCTCGGTAATATCGATTTGTCGGCGCAAGCCCTGGTTGCCACCTTTGACCTTTAGAACAGCCTGCCAATCGTATTGCTCTTCATAGGGGTCTTGCTTGGGAGCATAGGTATATTCCCAATTGTATATATCCTCGATGTCATTCTCAATGTCGGACTGAGCAAACAAACGTGCTTTTTCAGGATCATCCAATTCCGACAATCTTACATCTAGTCCTGACAACTGAAAGAGCTTGTAACCTTCAAATTGATAGAGTTGATCGTCTATGGGATAAAAAGAAGAAAGATGCACATCGGTCCCTTTGTAATCCTCAAAAGCATTATTGGAAAATTGTTCGTTGGAAAGGCTTGCCTGAATCACCGATGTCGACTCTGTAAATACAACATCTGGTGCGTCCGGCCCCTGTTCAAACTGAGTAAAGCATTTGTCAAATTCGTATTGAATGTACTCATCGGATTCGACCAAAGGGCGTATGTCCGGACAGGGATGTTCGATGTCAGACACCCAGGTAGTCCCCAGCAGCCATTGGTTGACAGCTCCCGGATTCAAACGAAATGGGCCAAAGGATGCCAGACAGGATTTGTCGAGGCTGTTGGTCGGCGCTGTACACATCGACCAATCCGAGGAGCTGTTTGGTGGACCGTCGTAAGCATACGATACAGATAGCGGGCTGGTGGGGTCGTAACCATTTCCTCCGTAGGTCAATGAGGTGCCATCCCGCCACTTACCTTTCAAGCATCGATAGTATTCCACAGGATTCTGAGGTCGCTGAAGGCCAGCTGGTGTTTGGAAAATGTCGCCATTGTAGTGATAGGTAAAAGAAGAAAAACCCAATTCCTCAAAGAATTCATTTCGTGGCCCTCGGAGCAAATCGACGCCAAACAAAGGTGTATGCTCACAATACGAAGCATTCTGGTCGTTTTGACATTCGCAATTTTCATCTCCATCTATTGCATCCTCATTGTAAAAGTAAACCATCTGCCGAAGGCTGTCGAAACCAAAGCGATCGTCCTCCGCACACCCCATCAGCGGATGCATCCAGTAGCCAATGTGTACATCATCAATGGCTGTTATGGCTCGATTGATCAGTTTGTAAGCGTGAAAGGTGGCGTATTCCAAACGCGGATTCCCCGTAAATGCATAAGAAATGGCCTGCACCTCTGCTCGGATGGGCGTCCCCCCGCTCAACGTATGCTCCCGGCCAGCATCGTTGTATACCGACCAGATCATTTCATCGGCAATTAACAACTCGCTACAACCTATTTGATCAATGATTGGATAATCTCCTTCTAGGGGATTGTAAACATCGTCGCCCTGCCGATCGAAAAATGGCGCCAAACCCTGGATGCTGTTCGGCAAAGCAAAACCATGAACCGATTCAAAGAAGGGATTGCCTCGGGCCGGCCAGCCCTTGATGTCCTCTGGGAGATCGGATTCCATGTAGGCAGCACCACTTGTAACAGCCGCCTGGTACGCTTCTAAATGCTTGTGTACGTTCTCCCCTCTGACCTTGAAAAAGCGATCCCAGTTGCGACAATTATCAGCGTCTGTCAAACCTTCATCCGGAGTCAGTGGTCCAGGAGCATAGTCTGTACCTCCGAAGCGGGCCGCGGCCACCTTGAGGTTTCCAGCATCGTCCAGCCCTCCAATCCAGATGGCAGACATTAAGTTGGTACCGGCCGCCGTTTCCGATGCCGCCACCTTTGGCGTCACAAATGCAGGCCCGACCTCGCTAGGGTCTTGGAAGAGGCTTCCGGCCGCATATAGGCGGGCGCGCACTTGGTTGATATTTAAGTCCGTTGAGGAGACTGCCGGCATGCAGTCGGATCGTATCCTTTCGCTGGCACGCCTGGTCGGCGGGCCTTCGGCTTTAAGGGATGAAGAAAAACCGAAGACCGCCAGGCAGCCCCACGTCAATAGAAGAGGGAGGCTTGTTTTCATATGCTTTCATTTGTATTTGCAGCTACAAGTTGGACGGGTCAAACTGTCGCCCGATGCCAAACCACTTTAGCACTCGTTCACCCAATCCTGGGGCATCTACATAAATCAGGTAGACACCACTTGCAACGGGAACTCCTTTGTGATTGTTGAGATCCCATTCGATGTCTGGTTCAATTTGGCCGACCAAGAAACCTTTTTTGTTGCGATCGGACAGATCTGCTCCTTCTAGGTTGCGTCTATACTCTCGGATAAATTTTCCATCTAAGGTAAAAATAGTTACGGTACATTTTGCAGGCAGATTGGTAATTTTAACCCGTTTGGTAAACTGAGAAGTTTCATAAGTGGAGTAACCATAATATGGATTCGGTACGACACTGATCGCATCCAGCTGTTCGTTGACTTCCATCTTTGTCGTCATCGCTTCCGGCGCAACGCCCTCGAAAGTAAACTCGTAGGAAGGATAGCCCTTGTTGACGTTGGTCCCTGCTTTCACTTCAAAAGGACGATCCACTCTGACTTCGTAGACAGCCTCCGTTGGAATCAAACCATCTGCGTAGGAAAGTAACTGCTGATCACTTGCCAGAGCGGGAATACCTGTCCAGGTGATGTTTTTTAGCGCATTGATTTTTTTAATGGTTTTGCCATCTGCCAACAGCTTCCGCATTTCTTCACACCCATCGTAGGTTTCGTTGGTTACATAAATGAAGTGCTGACCTCCAGCCACAAATTGCGGCAATACCCTTCGATTGCTGGCCAGGAAGACTTGATTGGAAGGATTCCACATCATATCATTGCCCAAACGCTTACCAGAAATGGCAGGCTGATCATACACTCCCGGCCCAAAATACTCCTCGCTTTCCTCGCTGTAGAGCGTATTTTCACCAAAGAAGATATTCAAGCGCTCCCCTGTTTCCACATCGACGGCATAGCCTGGGAACCAGCCCATCCCAATCAACGGATTGCCCTGTTCATCCACTTCATTATCCGGATCAGGTAAACCATCTCCATCCAAATCTTCTTTACTGACAGAAGGTGCAGCCCGTAAATCAAACTGCTCTGTGTCGCCTTCTGTTTCCAACGAGCTCGTCGAATTCCTCAACAAATCTGAGGCCGTCTCCACGACAACGCAGCGACTCCATTTCGTCTTATCTGGTGTAAAGACAATATCAACGTTGTTTAACTGGGTTATCTCCAGTCTTTTCTGCAAATTTTTGCCATTGTTGTTCATCCAGGCAGGAGAAATAATCGGTTCATCCTCACTGTCTTCATAACATGTCAAAGCAAAAGGAACGATGTTGCCATCCGCAAGATTTGTCAATGACTGGCGGGGATCCTTCTCCTGATCTTTTTCACTCAGGCCCGTTCGGACGAAGTTGAACACGCCACGGAAAGCAGCCCCTTCTCCATCACTGATAAAAGTCAGCCAATTCAAATCCGGATTTTCGAATGACAAGCCAGCACCGATGGCTCCATTGTCAGGTGTTCCCAAGCCGGGTAATTGACCTTGTTCTATGGATATGGAAAAACCATACTCTGGGATAATCTGCTCGTTGAGTCGATCGATTGTCCGATCTGCAGCAATGACTGTATTATCGTCCAGGTTTGTCAAGGTCCACTCCACCTCTGCATCCAAAATATCATTATCCGTATTTTCATCAAAGAAGTCCAATCGGAAGTTTCCATCGCGAATACTGAGTGGGCTAATCACCTTTACTTCTATTGGTCCCAGTCCACTCCGATATGGAATGCGCTCGTCAAACTGTGGGTCCAGCATGCTCTCCCGAGTCTCCTTTTCAATGCTCAGATAGTTGCCTCCGGCACCCTCTCCGTCCAGTCGGGTAATACGCGCTAAATCCCCATAGGCGGCATTCAACTTGACATCCGTAATTGGTCGAGGCATAACGGTGTACAATTGAATGTTACGGCGTCCAGATAAGTAAGGTGTTCGTTGCCCGGTTATATTATCCCCAATTTGTAAAAAGCGCTCGTATTCGTTGTGCGCATAGGCGATAACCATGTAATAATATTTGCGGTGATTGATCAGTCGGCGATCTGTTGGTGCAAATTGGTCTTCCTTGATCCTGAATGAATGCCGGATGCCCTCATCCTGAGCATTTTCTGTTTTGACGGTGGGCTGCCAGATCAAATCGGGAGCGAAAGGGTCTGTATTGGGGTTGGGAATACCCTTCCAATTGAATATTTGACGAACCCCATTTTTAATATCTACTGTTTCGACAATGCGCGCCAGGTCTGGATTATCCAAATCCCCAGAACCAACACCTGGACCCCGGAGCTGAAAAATGCGGTAGCCTTCAAAGACATACGTTTTATCTTCGTCCGGCACATCCTCTGGGGCAAAGATGTCGACCTCCTGGTATTCTTCGTTGGTATTGTTGGCCACGGTTGTAATGTCATTGGTCAGTATGGCGATCAACTCCCGATCCAATTCCACCCAATCTACATCTGGTGCATCTGGACCATCCAGCAACTCAAAGCAATTGTCAAAGAGGGATTGTGCCAAGTCATCGGCTGCCAGCAGGCTACTGATATCAGGACATGGGTATTCCAACTCGGGTACCCAAACAGCTCCTATGATCAATTCGTTAACAGCACCAGGGTCCAACCGAAATGGGCCGGTGGCTTGTAGGGTTCGGCGATCACCAAACTGAAGTCCTTCCGAACACATCGACCAAGCATTTACATCATCAGGCTCACCAGTGAATGCATAGCGCGTATAGTCCGTGCTGGCCACATCGTAGCCACTGCCACCTTTTGTCAGGGGTGTTCCATCTCTCCAGTGTCCGGTAAGGTATCTGTAAAACTCCACAGCAGTTTGTGGATCGGTGGTGCCGGGCAAACCAGATATTACGGGATTGTTGTAATACATAAAAGAGGACATCCCCAACTCTTCGAAGAATTCATCGCGCGGTCCTCTGAAGTAATCGATTCCCAAGGCAGGAATTTCTGTACAATAGGTGGGAACGTTTTGGGGGCAGTCACAACCAGATTGACCATCTTGCACATCCTCATTGTAGATGTAAGCAAAACTACGGGAACTGTCGCAACCAATGTAGTCGTCCGTATAGCAACCAAGGTCGGGATCGACCCACATGGCAAAGAACGTACTGTCAATAGATGCCACCGCCCGGTTGATGAGCTTGTAGCGCTGGAAAGTCATGTTGTTGATTTCATCATTGGTAGCATAGGCAAATGCTTGCACTTGAATTTCCATACGAATTTCCTGGCCTTCCGACTCGGTATGAATTCCTCCGGCATCGTTGTAAATCCAGTAGTACATTTCGTCTGGATAAACGTAATCATCACAACCGGCAATTTCGATGATGGGAAATTCTCCCTTTTCAGGTTCATAAACATCATTGGCTTCCACTTCAAAGAAAGCACCCAAACCCTGAACGTTGTCTGGTAAATCAAAGCCATATTTTTCGGCAAAGTAAACATTACCTCTCCCTGGCCAATATTTTACGCCATCTGGGATTAAGTCAGGATCGTAATCAATTCCCTGACTTTTAAACAACTCATAATTCGCTAGATGTTGATCGATTTCTGTACCGAGTACCTTAAAAAAACGATCCCAGTCTACGCAGGTATTGGCATCTACGAATCCTTCGTCGGTCAGGGGTCCTGGCCAGAAATCTGTTTGGCCTTGACTTGATCCATAAGTTTGAGCAGCGATTTTAAGAACACCTGCATCGTCTACGCCTCCAATCCAAACTGCTCCTGCGAAGATGGAGGAGCGCTCTTCCTGACCAGAGGACGGGTCCACTTTTGGTACTACGTAGCGGCCATTGGAGTCACCATCCCACCAAGTATCGCCTCCGGTCAGCAGACGGGCTCTGACGTTGTTTATGGCTTGATCTACCTGGGCCGTTGCCTGGGCGCAATCGGTACGGAGAGAAGCTCTTTTTTTCTTAGCCTTTGCAGCCTTGTTATTTTTTCCAGGACCTACGTGGGCATGAACATTATTAAGCGAAACACAGATTAATAAAACGGGCAGTAATAAGGTATAGATAAAAGAACGCATATTCATGTGTTTTCAGGCTTAACAAAATGAATGAACACGTTCAATTTAGGATATAACCCCCATCGCCGTAATCCGTCTTTTCACATAAGTCAGTTTTCTATTTTTGCAGTTTTGAATACCTATTTTCTTGTGAATTTCTAAAAGACAAAGGGTGTCCTCCTTTTACAGAAGAACACCCTTTGAAGTCTCGTTCCTTTTAAAAAACGAGCTGGTAGATTAGCTTACAAAGTGATGCGAACAGAAAGGTTGTGTGTACCACCCCAAGGCTGTGTTACGCGATAGGCGTAATCAATACCGAAGCGGTTATCACTTCCTTTTTTCATTGGCACTTCCAAAGAAACACCGGCACTAGGACCTGTTTCAACTGGAGCCATTTCTCCATTATTCTCATTCGAACCGAATTCATACTTGTAGGCACCACGCAGGAAGAACATGTCGTTGAACGCATATTCGATTCCACCACCCACTTGATCCTGAGAGAAAGAGTTGGAGGTGAAATTACCCAATACGGTGATGCGGTGACGTGACTGAACAATGAAGTCATAAGACAAACCAATGTTCAACATTGAAGGCAATTCAAATCTTTGAGAACGCTGAAAGTAAGAAAGGTCGTAGCTCAATTGATCGTTTTGTGGATTTGGACGCTGCTCGGACAATCCCTGACCGCGGAAGGTCATTGGCGTACCGACGTTGCGCAACGCAATTCCAAACTTGAAGTTATCTTCTGGACCGGTGACGTATTGTACACCTGCATCCAAGGCCATACCGAAGGCAGAAACATCCGCCGTTGATTCAGAAACACCTCTGAAGGTAATACCTACAGAAACCTTATTCTCAAACATATGAGCGTAGGAAAAGCCCATGTTGATCAGGCGTGGAGAGAAAGTCGCTCCAGTTCCGCCTGGCTGTTCCGTAGTCGTTACATCAATGTCCCCCAAATCCAAAGCCATCAAACTCACACCGATTGTTCCGTTGGAACCCACCTTCTGACCAAAGCCGAAAGCATTGATTCCAATATCTGTTCCTTCTAAATAGCGAGTGTGCGCCAATACAAATTCTGTTTTGGTAATTCGAGACAAACCGGCAACGTTAACCCGCATCGCCTCGACGCCCCTGATGTTGGCTGTATTCATAGAATGCAAGCCGGCGCTTCTGGCCCAAGGATTGAGCAACAACTGAGCAGCTCCGGACTCCCCTTGTCGATCCGGGTTACCAGCAAACACACTCGTTGCCGCACCGAAACAGAAGCATATGACAAAAAAGTAAATAACTTTATTCATAATCTTTTTTTTATACAAAGCATCAACTTAAAAAAGATTCCGGAAGCATTTCCACATTTCATTGAAATGCTTCCGGAAAGATTTATTTGATTACAATCCTGATGGATCGAACTGGCGAGCAATACCGAACCACTTGATCACGCGCTCACCTAATCCCGGTGCATCGACGTGGATCAAATAGGTACCACTTGCAACAGGAATTCCTTTGTTGTTTCTAAGGTCCCACTCAATGGCTGGAATAACCTGACCCGTCAAGAAACCTTTGTTGTTTCGTATGGACAAGTCTGCTCCTACTTCGTTACGCTTGTACTGGCGAATGAACTTACCATCCAATGTAAAGATGGTCACTGTACACTCAGCCGGCAGGTTGGTAATCTTCACAGTTGTTGTAAACTGAGAAGTCTCGTAGTTGGAGAAACCATAGTATGGGTTAGGCACAACGTTGATTTGATCCAATTGCTCGTTGATCTCAAATTCAGTAGTCAATGCCTGTGCTTCTACACCGTCGAAAGAGAATTCATAGGTTGGATAACCATTGGCTTCTCCTGTACCCAGTTTTACTTCGTATGGATTGTCAACTCTCAACTCCATAACTGTTTCAGTCGGAATCAAGCCATCTGCATAAGAAAGCAGTCGTTGATCTGGCTGCAACAATGGAATGGCAGTCCAAGTAATGTCTCTCAATGCATTGATCTTACTGGAACTACGGTTGTTGGCCAACAATTCGCGGATGCCTTCACATTCATCGTATGGCTCATTGGTTACATAGATGAAGTGATGACCACCGAAGAATGCCTGGTACAAACCATTGATTGGAGGGTTGAGGAAGTTCTGACTAGATGGGTTCCACATCATATCGTTTCCGATCAACTTACCATTCTTAGGTGCCTCATCATACGCTTCGACACCACCTACCCGATCTGCATTTTCTACACTGTATGTAGAGTTTTCACCGAAGAAGATATTCAAGCGCTCACCAGTTTCTACATCTACAGCATAACCTGGGAACCAACCCATACCTGTCAAACCAGAGCCATCAGGATCGGGCAAGCCATCACCGTCGGCATCTTCTGTACCAACCGCTGGAGCAGCACGCAAATCAAATTGCTCTGCATCTCCTTCTGATGCAGCTCCAACGCCGGAGTTGGCATCTGTCCAAAGCTGAGAAGCACTTTCTACAACCACACAACGGCTCCACTTCGTCTTATCAGATGTAAATACAACGTCTACGTTATTCAAGTCTTCCAAGTCTGCACGTCTTCTGACGTTACGACCATTGTTGTCCAACCAGGCTGGCGTAAGAATTGGGGCATCCGCTACGACGTAATTGGTCAAGTAGAAAGGAACGAAGGTTCTGCCCGCCACATTGGTCAATGCTTGTCTTGGATCCAAGTCAAAGTCAGCCTCTCCAAAGTCTGTTCTCACAAAGTTGGTAAAACCATTGAATCCAGCTCCAGCACCATCTGGCAAGAAGCTCAACCACTGTAGGCTTTCATCTTCGTAGTTCAAGCTGGCACCAATGGCCCCATTGGATTCTGACAAATCACCAGCATCACCTGATTGCTCAATGGAAATAGAGAAACCATATTCTGGTAGAATCTCTTCGTTGAGACGATCAATTGTTTTTTCAGAAACAATCACCTCATTGTTATCTGTATTGGTCAACTCCCAGCGAACTTCACTGTCAAGTTGATCGTTGGCCAAATCTTCATCGATGAAGGTCAAACGATAATTTCCATTTTGTACACCCAGTGGATTGAAGATTTTAACCTCAATTGGAGCCTGACCAGGGCGGTATTCCACTCTGCCGTCAAAGCCATCCACCAACATTGCTTCTCTGTTCTCCTTGGTGACACCAATGAAGCGTCCACCAGCACCTTCACCATCCACTCTGGTAATGATTGTACCATCGCCATACTGTGCATTCAACTTAACATCTACAATCGGACGAGGTGTCACAGTGTAGACCTTAATGTTTCTACGTCCAACCAAATATGGACGACGCTGACCACTCAAGACCCCATTGTCCTGGGAGAACTCTTCGTACTCATTGTGTGCATAGGCAATCACCAAGAAGTAGTATTTCCGGTGGTTAATCAAACGACGGTCACTCGGTGCAAATTGATCTTCTGTGATTTGGAAGGTATGTGCAATACCCTCATCTGTTGCATTTTCTGTTTGAATCTCTGGAACCCAGATATCTCTAGGTGCATTCGGGTCTCTACTTGGATTGCTGACAGCATTCCAGTTATATATCTCGCGAATACCATTTTTGATGTCTACTACCTGAACGATACGTGCCTTGTCAGGGTCTGCAATGTCACCTGTACCGACGTTAGGTCCATTCAATTGGTAAATCTTGTATCCCTCAAATTTGTATTTCCGCGCATCTTCAGTCAATGTTTTTGGAGCGAGAGGATCGACCTCTTCGTACTCCTCGAAACGGTTGTTGAAAGTCGTAACAGTGTCGTTTGTCAAAACAGCTACCAATTCGCGGTCCAACTCAAGCCAATCTACATCTGGTGCATCTGGACCGTCCAAGATATCGAAGCAGTTGTCAAACAAACCCTGAGCCAATTCGTCAGCAGCCAAAAGGTCGCTGATGTCAGGACAAGGATAATCGGCAAATGGTACCCAAACGGCTCCAACGATCAATTCGTTAACCGCACCCGGATCCAAACGGAAAGGTCCCGTTGCCTGGATTGTACGACGGTCACCAAAAGGTAGGTTCTCTTCGCACATGGACCAACCACCGATCTGGTCAGGTGCCTCCGTAAAGGCATACTTAATGGTATTGGTTCCAGCAACATCATAACCACTTCCGCCAAATGTAAAGGGCGTTCCATCCCGCCACGATCCAGACAAGTATCGATAATATTCTACAGCATTATCGGGGTCAGTTGTACCTGGAGGGTTGTTACCTACCGCGCCGTTGTTGTAGTATGTAAAGGAAGACATTCCGAGTTCTTCGAAAAATTCGTTTCTAGGTCCACGGAAGTAATCCACACCGATCAATGGAATTTCATTACAGTAGGTGTTCACCCCTTGATCGCAAGTACAACCAGAAGTACCATCCTGAGCATCTTCATTGTATACGAATGCCAAACTACGGGAAGTGTCACAACCGACATAATCATCCGTGTAGCATCCCAAATCTGGATCGACCCACATGGCAAAGAACATACTATCAATGGAAGCAACCGCCCGGTTAATCAGCTTGTAGCGCTGGAAGGTCATGTTGTTGACCTCATCGTTGGTAGCGTAGGCAAAAGACTGAACCTGTACTTCCATACGAATTTCCGCACCATTACTTTCTGTGTGGATACCACCCGCATCGTTGTAGATGTTGAAATACATGATATCCGGATATTGAGGATCATCACAGCCCGCTACTTCAATGACGGGGTAGTCACCATCTTGTGGCTCGTAAATATCGTCACCATCTCTATCGAAGAAGGCACCCAATCCTTGGCTGGTATTTGGCAGATCAAAATCAAAAGCATCTGCAAAAAACTCGTTACCGCGACCCGGCCAGTTCTTGATATCAGCTGGAATGAGGTCTGGATCGTACTCTAATCCCTGGCTGGAAAACAATTCGTAATTGGCTAAGTGAATATCGATGTTGGCACCTGAAACAGTAAAGAATCTATCCCAGTTGATACAGGTTTCGGCATCGACCGTACCGGCGTCAGGTGTTAATGGCCCAGGCCAAAAATCCGATTGACCACTTGCCGTTCCGTAGGTTTGAGCGGCCACTTTGAGGTTGTTGGCATCATCGACTCCTCCGAGCCAAACAGCACCAGCAAATAGAGAAGAAACTTCTGGCAAACCAGAAGCAGGGTCTACCTTGGGGACGATATAGCGTCCGTCGTCTCCATCCCACCAGATGTCTCCACCGGCAAGCAAACGCGCCCGAACGTTGTTGATGTCCATATCGATCTGTGCAGTCGACTGCGCACAGTCCATTCGAAGATTGGCCTTTCTAGCCTTCTTGGCAGCCGCCTTCCTTTTGTTCTCTTTTTCAGGATTGACGTGTGCCTCCGCAAGCGGCATAGCCCCAATCGTGAAAACGAGCAAGCATAAAATGTATTTAAAGAAACGCATGATCTAAGATTTTAATGCTATGTTTTAATTGTTTTTCTTCAGTCTGTATGTATTAGAACTCAAAGATGGCCCCCAAGTACATCCGACGTGGCAAAGCAAAGAAGTTAGGATTCAGGATTCTCCACTGATAAGAGGATAAGAATGCCTGTACGTCTCTGTTTGATCTTTCCAAAGTCTCCAATTCATCCAATCCAAAAGAAGAAGACAAATAACCATCATCAGATGGAGAACCAGTAGAAGGATATACGGCGATGGTATTGCGACGATCCAGTGCGTTTTGAACCCGGAAGTAAACATTCAGTCCCAATTGACGCTTATCAGGATTTTTGACAAGGTTGAAGCTCTTATCGATCCGCAGGTTAACAGTAAAGTTCCAAGGCAAACGAGAGCCGTTGAGCTGACCAACTGTTCCAGAACCGTCAAACTTTTCTGGCAAGAACTTAGCCGTGAAAGGACGACCGGATACACCGATTGTTTGGATATTCACACCAAACTTGGACAAGATATCTTTTCCGAATAAGCGAGGTCCATTGTAGTTTTTACCAGAGCCATAACGGTAATCCAGCGTTGCAACGATCCGGTGGCGCTCATCAAAGCTGAGAGGGAACAAAGAACGCAAGTTACCCCGGCTGGTGATACCACGCTGTGAGTCTGCATCCGAACCTGTACCATCTGCAAATTGCAATGTGTAGTTGGCCTGCAAAGAAACGTTGCCTGTCCGTCTGAGATCATACTGGAAGGTGAAACCTTTTACAGTACCGAAATCGAGGTTGTCATAAGTTACGTAGTTGTTGACCGGAGCCGGTACGAACAGAACAGTCCGGCGCTGGATCATATCGCGCAATTCTTTGTAGTAGGCAGCCAATTTGATGGCAGAAGAGTTACCCAGTTTTTGCTGGAAACCAACTTCGTAATCAATTGTTCTTTCTGGTCTCAGGTTGGAGTTATCGAAAGGTGCTGTTTCTGAACCTGGACGCTCGTTGAAGTAGTAGTAATCCAATGCTGTAGAAATAGCATTTGAAGGTGGACGCTGTACCAGGATGTCGTAGTGTGCAAAGAAGTTGGCTTCATCCGAAATTGGGAAAGAGAAAGCCAAACGAGGCATCCAGTTGAACTGAGGCTTGTAATCCTCAAATGACTCATCTGGGTTGAATCCATCCTCCTTGATGTTGGCATCTGGATTTTTCAGTCTTGGCGTAACAACCTGACCACCAAAGATCACGTTACCACCATTTACAGCCGTACCATTTGCATCGTACCACTGGTCTCCCTTACGGAAAGCCTTTACGATTTCAGATTCTTCTCCCTCTGTATAAACTTTGTAGTCATCCTGTACAGCAGCAGGCTGTGTACGACCTGTCTGATCGTAGAATTCTCCAGCAGTCTGGATGTCGTATAGAGAGTAAATATCCTTCAAGACCTTGGTGTTCGCATCGAAGCGATCTACCCGAAGTCCCAAACGGAAGATGATGTCCTTGAAAGTAAATTTATCCTGAATATATGCAGAGAAATAAATCGGGTTAAATGGCGCGACCGGGAAGGTTCGAATACCATTTTCCTCTGCGGTAAAGAAGTCGTCGAATCCAACGTTGTTGCCCAAAAGCTGTCCTGTGTGGTCGAAACCATAGTAGTCTACCAGGTTGACATCCGTCAATTCCTGTGCAGAGAACATGTCGAGAGACAACTGATCTGGGTTGATTCCATCGATGTTGACAAATTCATCCAATGCCTGGCCAGTAATATCTCTGGCGCGACGGTAGAACAACAACTCGTCTGGATTCTCTGTCAAACTGTTTACCAGGGCGACAGAGTCTACACCTGGGATGCCTGTTTCTGTGATCCAACCGATGGTATCCGTTCCAGGCCCGAGGATGTTTCTGTTGACCTGCTGGCGAGCAACCTGCCAGAGCGTACGTGGTACCAAGATGTAGTTGCGGTTGAAACGCTGCTCGTAGTTGATACCAAATTGAATGGAGTGACGGCCTTTCTCAGAGCCACCTGGCAACAAATCGAAAGAACTCTTTACGTTAATGGTAACGATGTCGTTATCGATTTTTTCAAAGCGGTTGTATATCTGACCAACATTGGTATGGAACCCCCAAGCAGAAGTTACATTACCGCGGTACTGTCCGTTGATGGCCACAAAATCGTTGAAGTCTCCTAGGTCAGAAATATTGTTGTAATTAACCAGTACTGGGTTCTGTGTACCAGGTGTAAATCCGGTAAGCTGTGGAGCGTACCCTACGTGCTGGAAGATACCATCATTGTCTGGATCATCAACCTGAGGAACATAATCGTTCGCAAAGTTTCCGATGTAGCCATAGTCGAAGAAGCGATCTTCGTGGCGAGAATCATATCTTTCAAACAAACGCTTTTCATATCCACCCTGGATGGTGTATTCTGCATTTTGAATCACAGAAGTTTTGTCAGAACTTTCCCCATCTCCTTCAGACTTGAGGCCACCAACACCTAAGCGGTGGCGGAAGCGGAAGTTTCCACGATATTGAGATTCAAAAGAGGTCGGATTATTGTGAGAGTTCAACAATCTCCAGTTGGCTCTGGTCCGGCTGTTTTCAAATGGGGTGAATTTATTTTCACTGTAGTTGTAAGCTCCTGTAAATGTCACATCGATTCCTTTGGTCAAGCGAGCATCAATTTTTGCAGTGAAATCGTAACGTGTAGAACGCTCGTTTGGTTGAGCATCCAATACGTTTACATCATCCTCTGTAAGTGTCTCTGCCGTTGGGATGACAGAAGAACCGATAACAGAAATCGGATTGGCTTCCAATTCCGCCAATTTCTCATCATTCACTTGGAAGACATTAACCGCTGTTGGATCATCATCCTCTAGGTCGAGATACTGACCAGAAACACGAAAACCGATGATGGACTCACCCTGCTTGTTTTTGAGAATCGGCCCACTGACGTTGGCACTTAATAGGTTGTAACCAAAAGCATCCAAAAATTCAGACGTTTCCACTTCTAATCCACCAGAGTAGTTGGCAGAAGGCCCTTTGGTTGTGATGGAAATGATACCACCTGTAACATCACCATACTGGGCTTCGATACCCCCTGTAATGATCTGGAGCTGATCGATCTCCGATTGAGGAATAAGGTTGGCAGCACCACGAACGCGAATACCATCGATATAGTAATCCGTTGCGTTGTCGCGAGACCCCTTGATGTTCACATCGTCCCCTTCGTCCGCTTGAGAAGCACCGGCTGCAGAAGCTGCAAGCGCCGTGATGTTCTTGGTAGGCAGGTTTTGAATCTGCTCTGCGGTGATCGTCTGACCCGAAGTCGTATTGTCTTGCTCGATCAGAGGAACAACGTAGCCTCGAACCACCACTTCTTCCAGTGTGACCCCTTGGCTAAGGGTGATGTCCAGTTTTGTGTTCTGGCCACTCTTGACCAAGACACCTGTAATTTTGTTGTCGGAGTAACCTGTGTAGGAAATGGTCGCGTCATACGTTCCGGCATCTACACTGATACTGAAGTTTCCTTCAAAGTCAGTGGCACTACCACCGGCAAATACCCCGTTCTTTTCAAACAGGATGTTGGCACCGATCAGTTCCTCCCCAGTCTCTTCATCGGTAATCTTACCGTAGATCTGTCCGGAGGAGGTCTGAGCCACCGCCGCCGTACCGATCATTAACATTAGTGAGAGTAGAAAACACCTTACCATATTTTATTCTTTTTTATTGTGAATATGAGGATGCTGAAAAATCATGCAATGTTAAGGAAATTAACACATAATTCAAAAAATACCATACTTCATGTCAGACGCCTGACAGATGCAAATTAGCCTTCATATTTCTGTTTATTTAATAAACTTTTAAGAAATAATAACGCTGTTTGCCATTTCCTCAAATTTCCCTATTTCTATAGCTATTTGTCGTAAATCCGGCGAATACTTCTGTTTGTCGGGTTTTGGGTAGGCACACTTTTGCCCCTTCAATGATTTGCAAATTACAAATTAGGCTTAGTACTATCCTGCCCTATTTTCAGAATAAGTCAGGTTTCTGATTAATTTCTTTAAGCTGACAGACTGATTTTGATCTTTTCCAACAGTACTTCGGCCAGTCGCCTTTTGGACTCTACCGTCCAGCCAGCCACATGGGGCGAAAGTATCACATTTGGCTGCTCGTGTAAAGCAGCATAAAGCGCTGTTTCTTCTGCGCTAAAGGTCGTAGGTCGCTCATTTTCAAAGACATCCAAACAGGCACCAGCCACCTGCCCCGTCTGAAGAGCGACCAGCAGATCGGCTGTTTTGACCACCTTGCCACGAGAAGTATTGAGCAAAATTACCCCTTCTTTGCAAGCTTGAATGAAGGACGTATCAACCAGGTGGTAGGTCTCCTCAGTAAGCGGTAAATGAAAGCTGATTATGTCTGCTTCCTGGCAGAGTGTTTCCTGCCCAACGGCTTCGACAAAAGGGAAATTGGCTGTGTAATTTGACTTGTATTTGTCGAATGCAAGAATGCGCACGCCCATTCCAAGCAATTTTTGAGCAAAACTGCTACCGGTATGGCCAAACCCGATGATTCCTACGGTTGAGCCCATTATTTCCCGACCCCTATTTTTTTCTCTCTCCCATACATTGGCGCGAACTTCTCTGTCAGATTGTAAAAATTTATTGTTCAAAGCCAGCAACATTCCCAGAGCATGTTCTGCCACAGCATTGCGATTGCCCTCTGGAGAATTCAATATGGCCACCCCCTTTTCAGCTGCATACGCCAAGTCGATGATCTCAAGACCAGACCCCAACCGACCGACAAAACGCAGGGCAGTGGCTGCATCCAACATTTGCTGGTCTACCAATATTTTGCTGTTGATGATCAGGCCCTCGTAATTTCCGACGATTTGCCGAACTTTTTCCAGTGGAATTTCGGGATCGTAATCGCAATGGTAGCCCATTGCTTCTAATCCAATTTTGAGCGATGGATGGACGCCGTCGGTGATCAATACTTTTTTCATTAGCACAAAAGTAGTTTGATTCTATCAAATTTCACCTCAATTGCCCATACCTTTTACAGCTAGTTTTATAACTTTGCGCCAATTTGTTCACCTAGGATTCATCTCAGGTCGAGTTATATTCATTAATTCATCGCATTCCATCGTGCGCTGCGTAGTAACAATCACAACCAAGCATGCCAAGAGATCACTCTATCAAATCTGTACTTATCATTGGAAGCGGCCCCATCATCATTGGTCAGGCCTGCGAGTTTGATTATTCCGGCTCTCAAGCCTCTCGGTCCTTACGCGAAGAAGGCATCGAAGTGAGCCTGATCAATTCCAATCCGGCAACCATTATGACCGATCCGGTCACAGCAGACCATATTTATCTGTTGCCGCTGACCGTCGAAAGCATTGTTCACGTACTCGAAGAGCAGCAAATCGATGCTGTTTTGCCAACGATGGGAGGCCAAACGGCCCTCAACCTGGCCATTGAAGCTGGCAAGCAAGGAGTCTGGGAACGCTACAACATCAAATTGATTGGAGTAGACCTCGATGCCATCGAATTGGCAGAGAACCGCGAAGCATTTCGGAAGCATGTAGTCAAACTGGGCCTGAGCGTCGCGCCTTCTTACATTGCCAACTCCTTCCTCGAAGGAAAAGATGCTGCCCAAAAGATTGGTTTTCCATTGGTAATCCGTCCTTCCTACACTTTGGGAGGTACAGGTGGTGGTTTTGTCCACGAGGAATCAGAATTCGATGCAGCACTGCGCAGAGGGTTGGATATGTCTCCTACCCACGAGGTATTGGTAGAAAAGGCAGTATTGGGTTGGAAAGAATTCGAGTTGGAGCTGTTGCGGGATTCCAATGACAATGTCGTCATTATCTGTACGGTTGAAAATTTC
>JBCCSZ010000079.1:0-26454 GCA_039199225.1 Bacteroidota bacterium | reverse complement strand
TGGACGGACTCATATGCATCTCTCTGATTTTTTTGAGTCTACAGCTGAAAGAGGTGGACGAAATCTTTCCAAAAATTGATGGGAACAAACTAACTTTGTCTTAAAGTACAAGCATTGTATGCCACGTAGCAAAAATTTTGATCGGCAAGAAGTCTTGCAAAAGGCAGTAGAACTCTTTTGGCAAAAGGGGTTCCACGCTACCTCCATGCAAGATTTGGTAGATCACCTGGAAATCAATCGGGGTAGCATGTACAATACCTTTGGAGGCAAGGAACAATTGTTCCAGGAAGCTCTGGCACTTTATAAAAAACAAACTGGGCAGGACTCTAAAGACATTTTATCCTCCGGAGATGGCTCAGAAAGAGCATTTCTCACCCGTTTCTTTGATCAGGAGATCAAAGGGATATTGGAGGACAAGAGTGACAGAGGCTGCTTTTTCGTGAATACAACCACAGAGTTGTCCAACCAATCAGCGTCTATACACGGCCTGATGTATGACAATATGAACGAGGCTATTGCCTTTTTTGCCAAAGTGATCCAAAGAGGACAAGCAAAGGGAGAAATTAGTTGTCGAGCGACGCCAGAGGTACTTGCTCGCCATTTGTTTACCTTTCAAAATGGCTTAAAGGTGGTCTCCAAATTGGAAAAAGACCCTTCTAAGCTGAGGGAGATCGTTCAAATGCAATTGGACTTATTATTGGGTAGTGAGGAAGAAAAATCGCAGAGGGAATAAAAAAAACGGCCTGGTGCAACCCCTCGAAAGCTCTTCTGTCTTTAAAGGAAACGAAACATCAAAATAGTGGCTCCCTCAGCTATTCACAACGAAACTTCAACATTGAAATACAGCAGCATTCATCAGGAAATCGTTTTGGCTTGTCAAAATGGAGACCGAAAAGCGCAATTCGAACTTTATCGCTTATACTCCAAGGCCATGTACAATCTTTGCCTGCGCATGTTGAGGAATGAACTGGATGCGGAAGATGTTCTCCAACATTCTTTCATCGATATTTTTTCGAAGCTCAATACCTTCCGTTTTCAATCTTCAATAGGTGCATGGATCAAGCGAATCGTGGTCAACAATTGTATTAACTTTCTGAAAAAGAAGCGTTTAAAGTTTGACGAGCTGAAAGACAACCTGGGACATGTGAGCGATACGGAAGACGATGCTTCGTCCAGATACAGTGTGGCGGCCATCCAAGATGCCTTATTGCTGTTGCCAGATGGCTATCGGGTCGTTTTCTCTCTCTACTGTATGGAAGGCTACGACCACCAAGAGATTTCAGAAATTCTGGGCGTGAGCGTAGCGACCTCCAAATCACAGTACAGCAGGGCAAAGCAGAAGATGAGACAGCTACTGAGCCAGAGCCATGCTTGACCTATTTTGATGTGACAGTGACCACCTTTCAATGGTTACAATCAATTAGAGATGAATCAACCACAATAAAAAGATGAGAGACAAATTAGAAAATTTCATTCACCAAAACCGCCCCGACTTCGATGATCGGGTGCCAGACCCAAAAATCTGGGACCGCATCGATCAGGAAATCGGAAGTTCCGGCGGCGGTCAAGCCAAGGTCCGACCGATCAACCGTTGGAGATGGCTTGGTATGGTAGCTTCGGTTGCCTTGCTCATCGGCCTTGGAATGGTCATTGGCATGCAAATGGCCAGTAAAAATTCTGCCACTGAAACAGTAGCCGATGTCGACTTACCCATTATTGATGAGGATGTTGAAAGTTACTATCGCGGCCAGGTAAACAGACGTTTACAACGATTGGCTCGCTATGAGTATGCAGCGGAAGTTCAAAGCGATCTACAGGAAATGGACGACTTCCTATTACAACTCAAAGAGGAATTCAGCAACGCACCTCCCCAAGATCGAAAGGAAATTGTTGCTGCGATGATCGACAACTACAAAAATCGCATTGAACTACTCGAAAGAGTACTCAGTAAGCTAGAATCAACTAATCAAGACACACAAAAAAAATCAGAAAAAGATGAAGATATCAATATATAAGGCCATGCTGTTTGGCTGGCTGCTGGCCATTGCTATGCCTACTCTGCAGGCAAACGATGGCATTGCGAAAGGCAAAAAAGAATTCAAAAAAACCATCAATAAAGAATTTCCCATCAGCGCAGATGGCAAGGTGGGGCTTCACAACAAATTTGGCGATCTCAACGTACGCACTTGGGACAAAAATGAGGTGAAAATCGACATCACCATTACAGTTCACGCCAATAACCAAGAACAGGCTAATAAGGTTTTTAACCGAATCAATGTACGTTTTTCCAACAGCAGCAACAATGTAAGAGCTGAAACGATTATGGGGTCCAATAGAGGAGGCAGTTGGAATGGTTGGTGGAATGGCTCTGACAATACTTCCTTTGACATTGACTATGAGGTATATATGCCGCGCTCCGTGGAACTCGACCTCAGCATCAAACACGGCGATGCCTACATCACTGAGCTGAACGGCGAGGCTTCCATCGATGTACGCCACAGCGACCTTCGGGTGGATGCCATCATGGGGGATTTGGAGCTGGAAGTGGCACATGGAGACGCGGAGTTGACCACCATCACCACAGCGGACATTGACATTGCGCATGGCGACCTCAAAATTAAATCGGCCAAAAATGTCAGGGCAGAGGTTCAGCATGGCGAAATGTATCTCCGAAATGCCAAGAAACTCGACTGTAATTCTGCACATAGCGAACTAGAGTTTGGAGACATTCCGATGATGAGGGTGGACAGCAAGCACGATGAACTCGAAATAGAGCGTACGCACGAGCTCGATTTAGATGCCAAATACAGCGATGTAGAGATTGAGCACATTGAGAACAACATCAAATGCGATATGGACTTTGGAGAGTTGCAAATCAACAACATCTCTTCCAACTTCAAAGAAGTACGCCTAGACGGAACACATACTTCCTTTGACCTCAGTGTTCCTTCCAATGCCTCCTTTGATTTAGATGCCCTGGGCGAACATGCCAATATAGACTATCCATCCAGAATGGATATCCAATATGAAAAAGAAAAATCATCGACCCATGAGGTGAGAGGACACATGGGCAGTGCAAATTCAGGCTCTTTGATTCACATCCGCATGCGTCACGGAGGAGTGGACATAGACCTCTGATTCTTGTATACTCACGCTGAGTAGGTTGATCCAACCTTTTAGGGGTAAGTGTTTCTCATAAAGGAACGCTTACCCTTAATTTTTGGGACTTTACAGCTCGGGCAGACCGTCTTTAATGCAATAGATTTTTATTATCTTGTCGGTATCAACCAAATAAAGTGGCAGAGGTATGAAAATCAAATTTTGCGGTGCTGCTCGTCAGGTGACTGGTAGTGCGCATCTGATCACCTTAGACAACGGATACACCATATTGTTGGATTGCGGTCTATACCAGGGCAATGACAAGGATATGGAAAGCTTCAACAGCAATTGGTATTTTGATCCAAAGTCTATTGACTGCCTGATTCTTTCGCATTCGCACATCGATCACAGTGGCCGTGTACCCAAGTTGGTCAAAGATGGTTTTCGCGGAAACATCTATTGTACCCATGCCACCCGGCAATTGTCCGCTCTGATGCTCTTGGATAGCGCCAAGATTCAGGAGCGAGATGCTGAATATTTTAACAAACGACAGTCGCGAAAGAAAAAAGGCATCAAAAAAGCTTTTCGTCAGCCCCTCTACAAAGCCGGTGATGTTCCTTTGGCACTCCAACAATTTGTAAGTCTTTCCTATGGTCGATGGTACAAGATCCACGACGATGTAACCCTTTGTTTTAGAGATGCTGGTCATATCCTGGGCAGCGCCAGTGTGACCCTGACCATCAAGGAGGGAGACCGGGAAGTCAGGCTTGGCTTCACAGCAGATGTTGGTCGCCCGAATCGTCCCATTCTCAGAGACCCCGTGCCTATGCCAGAGGTGGATTACCTCATTTGTGAATCGACCTATGGGGCAAAAGACCACGATGAACCGCCAGCTGAGTCGGTCCGCTTATTGGAAATCATCCAAAAAACTTGTGTTGAGAAAAAGGGCAAATTAATCATCCCTGCTTTTAGCGTTGGTCGAACCCAGGAGATTGTTTACATGCTCGATAAAATGGAGACGGCCGGTCAATTACCGCGCATACCTGTATATGTCGATAGCCCCTTGGCAGTGAATGCAACGACCATTTATGGTGCGCACCCAGAATGTTTCGACAACGATTTACACGAATACTTGTTAATAGATGACAATCCCTTCGGGTTCAACAACCTGACTTACGTAAAGGATGTAGCGGTTTCCAAATCGCTCAACAATTCGAAAAAGCCCTGTATCATCATCAGTTCTTCGGGCATGATGAATGCTGGCAGGGTCAAGCACCACCTAGCCAACAACATCGAGGATAAGCGAAATACCCTCTTGATTGTTGGTTATTGCTCTCCGGATACGCCGGGCGGCATGTTGCGCAATGGCATTGACAAGTTGAAATTGTTTGGAGAATGGAAGACGGTCAGAGCGGACATCGAAGTGATGGATTCGTTCTCGGCCCACGCGGATCGGCATGAACTGGTTCATTTTATAGAAAACCAGAAGCCAGGCGTCAAAAAGGTGTTTTTGGTGCATGGAGAGCTAGAAAGTCAAGAAAAATTTAGAACTTTACTCAATGAAAATGGATTTGAGGACGTTCTCATTCCGGAATTGGGTAAAGAGTTTAACCTCTGACCCGCCGCTCTGAAGACAATTCAGTCTTTTTCTGCACTTCGCACCCTCTTTTCAGACTAAACTTCCGTATAGTTAAATATTGGTTAATTCATCGCCCTGCGATGATATAAAATAATAATGTAATGGCCTGTGGGGTTATACAAGCCGGAAAAATCAGCGGAATGAAATTATTACAACTACACTTTGCCTGGGTGCTTCTATTGTTGGTGGTTTTCGGCACAGGATGTCAAAAGTTTGATAAACTTGAAGACCTGGAACTCAGCGAGCGAGATGCCGAATATGCCGTTCCGGTCTTTCGCACCAGTACTTCTTTGCAGGATGTGTTGGAAGAATTCGACTCTAACACCGTCGTTCAGATTCAAAGCGATGGCAGTATGCTGCTCAATTACAGAGGAAAAGTAACGGCCCGGACCAGCCAGGAAATCTTCGAAATTACCAACGAAATTACCAGTGCGCCGCTCATCATCACTGACACTTTCATGGCACTGCCCTTTGCCATTCCCAATGGTATTGATATAGATTATGCCATCCTCAAGGGGGGATCTATTCAGATTCTTTGGCAAGCCAATCACAAAGAAGACATCAGTCTAAAGGTCAGTGTTTTGAGCTTGCTGACGCCAGAAGGAGAAGTTTTTACCAAAACATATGATGCTGATTATGCAGGCAATACGATGGAACCTATTATGAATTACATCGACTCGGAAATCAGCCTAGATGGTTACATCGTACGTCCGGATCAGGATTCGCTTTACGTGAGTTATGAGTTGATACGCAAAAGTACGGGGCTTCGGGATACGGTGTCTGGCATGATACTGCTCATCGAAGACCTCAATGCCTCTTATATGGAGGGCTACCTAGGGGGGGACATTTATGAAATGGACCGGGATACAATTGAAATTGACTTTTTTGAAAATTGGACCCGAGGCGATGTCTATTTTGCCGATCCCAAAATTCGTCTGACCGTAGAGAACTCCTTTGGTTTTCCAGTTCGTTCAAAAGCCAACCTGGTGGAAGTATTGACAGTAGATGGAGATCGTTTACCCCTCAGAAGTACTTTTATAGACGATGGGATCAATGTGGACTACCCCGGGCTGGATGAGATCGGTGAAGTAAAAGTTACCAATTTTGCCTTCGATAAGACCAACTCCAATGTCGATTCCATACTGGCCGCCGGTCCTATTGCGGTAGATTACGATTTTGATGCTGTACCCAATCCCGATCAGGATACGACCATTCGCGGCTTCATTACCGATACCAGTAGCCTGCGGGCCTTGGTAGAGGTGGACCTGCCAGTCTTTGGTAGTACCGCGGGTTTTGCAGTCAATGATACCTTCGATGCCGACTTTGTGCAGTTCGACGAGGTGGAGTATGCAGAATTCAAGCTGGTCACAGAAAATGAAATCCCCTTGGAAGTGGCTGTACAGTTGTACTTTGCCGATCCTGCTGGTCAAATCATCGACTCGCTCTTTGAGCGTTCGGTCCAGGTGATTGAAGGAGCGCCTGTTGATGCAGAAGGCAACGCCATAGATGTTGTAAAAAAAGAAACGTTTATCCGCTTTGATGAAGCCCGCTTTAATAGAATCCGTCAATCCGATAAGATATATATGACGGCTGCATTCTCTACGACCAATAATGGCATGTCCATCGTCAAGGTCTTGTCTTCTCAAAAGACCAATATCCGAATGGGTATGAAGGTCGGATTGAAAGAAGACTAGAGAATCCAAATCAGACAATGCAATGAGTAATCAGTACGCTATTCTTTTGCGCAGAAGCTTGTGCTTTTTGTTGCTACTATGGGGGCTTTGGACTCCAACGACGATCAATGCCCAACAGGAACTCGGCCTACATTTGATGCGGGAAGTCGGTCATTCCAACCAAACCAACCCTGCTTTCACGGGCCAAAACGGTTTTTACATTGGGCTCCCATCGGTTTACTTCAATTATGTTCATACGGCAGGAAGCATCAATGAATTGGTTCGCAGTGACAATGGAGCGAATCTGCTGAATATGTCGACCCTGATTCGAAATGCAGATGAAGACAATTTGTTGAATGTCAATTTTGAATTAGAAACCTTCAACCTGCAGTATCGCCTGGGCGCCTTTGGGTTTGGCATCAGCCATGCTGCTAAATCGACGGCTTGGCTTCAATATTCAGAGACGCTTCCCAAGCTGTTCTGGGAGGGCAACGCACAATATGTAGGTCAGGAAGTTGCTTTTGGTCCCAATCAACAGTCCATTGCTTATCACGAATTGGGGCTGTCGGTTTCCTATACCCTTGGCAACTTGACCATTGGCGGTAAGGCAAAACTGCTCAGTGGGATTGGCGATGTATCGACCGACCGGACAGAGGCGCGCTTGCGGACCGACGACGATATCTACCAGCTCTCCCTAGTAACCGACTACAGAATCAATACTTCGACTTTTGACAATAAAATCATTTTTGATTCATTGAGTAATGTCGGCTTGGAATACACCTTGGACGAATTGTTTCAATACGAAAATCTTTTCAGTAGCAATACAGGTTTTGCCTTCGATTTGGGCCTGCAGTATAAATTGGGAGAGCGCCTGGATATTGCTCTGAGCGTGCTGGACATCGGGCAGATCACTTGGAAGGAAAAGCTTACCAATTTTACCAGTCAAGGAACCTTTGCATATGACGGTTTGGAGTTTTCGAACATCCTGCAAGACGAGGAGCTTTCTTTTGAAGGAACTTTGGATACGCTGGAAAAAATTTTCTCCTTTGAGGAGACCAGCAATGGCTACTCTACAAGATTGGCCTCCAAAATCTATTTCAGCGCGCTGTATCAGTTGACAGACCGCTGGCGCATCGGTGGTCTTTATTACAATGAGAATTTTCGTGGCCGTACCAACCACGCTTTCGCCTTGAGTGCAGATATGACCCTGACACCCTATCTAAGGGTGGGCGCTAGCTATGTGTCCCGTAACGATACTTACGACAACCTCGGTTTGAACGTCAATCTTCGCTTGGGACCTGTCCGTATTTTCGGTACGACAGACAATGTTCTGGCAGCTTTCAGACCTTTCGATAGCCGCAATGTCAATGGTCGCATCGGACTGGCGCTCGAACTGGGAGCTCTGGGCAAAGCACCCAAGGCCGAAGGATAAAGTTGTGTTTATTTCCCTATAGACCATACTTATCGATCAAGTAAATAAGGCTTGTCATGGCGGCTGCACCCAATACCAATTCTCTTTTGTTTACCGCATCAAATGTATCGATTGCCGTATGGTGGTAGTCGAAGTAGCGCTGAGAATCGGGGCGCAATCCGAGCAATAGTCCTCCTTGACTCTTCAGTGGCGAGATATCGGCACCAGAGCCATTTTTAGTCAGTTGCAAACCATAGGGCTCCAATAGGGGCAACCACTTTGTCAACTTTTTGATGCGGGTATTGAAGGTTGATTTAGCGCCATCGGCCGAGAAAGCCCGTGGGCTGAAGCCACCTGCGTCTGATTCAATGGCAGCCAAGTGAAATTCCTTTTTTTGGTTGGATACCTCTGCATATTTCAGTCCGCCTGCCAGCCCATTTTCTTCATTCATAAACAGTACACATCGTATGCTCCGTTTTGGGCGATAATCAAGCAGTTTGAGCAAGCGTAAGACTTCCATGGATTGAACGCAACCAGCTCCGTCGTCGTGTGCACCCCCACCGACATCCCAAGAATCGAGATGTCCTCCCACCAAGAGAATTTCGTCTGGCTTCTCGCTACCTTTTATCTCTCCGATCACGTTGAAGGATTGCTTTGGTGCGAGGGTTTTGCAATGTGATTCGACATATACCCGAATTCTTTCCTTGCGCATCAATCGACTGAGTAGATTAGATGCGTTGGTGCTGATGGCAATAGCTGGTATCTTGGCCTCTCCTTCTTTGAAGACGGTTACGCCGGTGTGGGGAATGTCGTCCTGACGAGTCGTCATGGAGCGTACGAGTGCAGCGACGGCGCCAAAGCGAGCTGCTTTTGCTGGGCCGTAGACCCTCTGATCGACGGCACCGCCGTAGGCATTGAATGTCCGGTATTGGGTCGCGTCGAGGGGGCGATTGAAGAAGACGATTTTACCTTCGATTTGCTGTCGTCCGAGCTCATCCAGTTCATTGAGGCTTTTGACTTCGATGACTTCTGCGGTGAGGCCATCTGAACCAGTTCCTGGCGAATTCCCAAGGGAGAGGGCCGGTAAATCCAGGCTACCCATTCGGTTGGACTGAACGATGCGAACCTTTTCCGCCTTTCCTCTAACCCAGTGCGGGACGGTGCATGCCTGCAGCCAAATAGAATCAAGTTGGAGGCTATCCAGTATTTGGCGAGTGTATTCAACCGCCGCTGCTGCCTGTGGTGAGCCACTCAGCCGTCCGCCAATCTTGGTTGATAAGTACTCCAACCAGTCATAGCATTGGGCATTGGTCAGCGCTTCGTTGTAAATTTTCTTGATGAAAAATGCATCTTTTTCAGTCGAATCAGTCTGTGCAAAGAGAGAAAAATGAAGTGTGAGAATTAGAAAGAGGAGGTAGGTCCGATGTTTCATCAGGTGTATTGAGCGGTGATGTAATGGTGCAATATAAGAATTGTTGGAAGGGATCGCTAAAGAGCAGATTACAAAATTTTGGTGCTTATCTGATGTGATAAGTACTGCTAAAGCCGTTTTTTACAAAACATTTATAGGGGATTCATCTGGGGTGCAGGATTTTTTTTGGCCAATTTGTTAAAAAAAGCCTATTTAGGATATAGATGATTATTTGGAATAGGAGGGCTTTTGTGTTATAAAATTTTAGAATATCTCGTTTTTTGAATAATTATTACAGAAATATTTTGGTACTATTCTGCTGGAGGAGCTGCAGCCAGGCTGCCAGATGGCGGATTATTTGGATATAATCCGAATTTATCTTAATATTGTAAAAGTTACACAAAGTAACTGACTTAAAAGCTAGTAGGTTAAAGGTGCGTCAAAGCACCTTTCTAATAATCTATAATTTGGTTTTATTTGGTTAGGGCTGAGGTGGTGCTGTTGCACTACCTCTTTTTTATTTTTCCTCTTGTTCTTTCCTCGGAAGTTGCTTCAAAATAAATATTCGAAAAAAGTGTCTTTTGGAGAGATTCCCCGTCTAAAAAATCGACATGGTAGTGGTGTGGGTATGATCCGCATCAGGCAATGCTGTGCAAGTTTTTGTTTTAGGCCGTCTTTGGACAGCTTGCAACAAAGGTTGACAGACTGCTATTTCGATTGCTGTTGCCTGCAAAGCAAATGATACTTTCACCTGTAAAATAAATTGTGATCTGCCGGAATGGATCGATCTCATATCAGGTAGTGAGATTTCGGGTTAACTTTTTATTTTTGTCCCGATATTTAGCCCCTATGGGTTATTCTTCATTGCCCACTTGAAATTCAGTAGGTTCATTGGGATTAAAGGATCTTTCAGCTAAAACGGACAGCGAACTCATTCGCCTTCATCTGGATCAACAGGTGCCAGAGTGCTTTAGTTTGCTGTATAATCGATACATCGGCAAGGTGTATAGTAAGTGCATTTCGCTGTTGAAAGATGAAGTTAAAGCCCAGGATGCTTCCCAGGAGATTTTTGTGAAAATCTACTTGAACCTGTCGAAATTCAATGAGAAATCCAAGTTTTCCACTTGGGTCTATTCCATTACGTATAATTTCTGCATCGATTTTATTCGACGGCAAAAGAAGGCTAAAACCATTTTTTCGGATGAAATGGAAAATGCCTCTGAAGACCTTGTCGACGAGGTAGACGATAGGGAGTTGCTCGAAATGGAAGTTGGCAGGCTAAAAAAAGTACTGGACAAAATTCCTCCAGGAGATAAGGCTGTGCTTTTGATGAAGTATCAGGACGATTTATCGATCAAGGACATCTCCGGCATATTGAACAAAACGGAAAGTGCTATAAAAATGAAACTCAAACGTGCCAAGCACAAAGCACAACAAGTGTACAAGGATATATTTCCTAACTGAGCATTCTAGAAAACGGAATTCTTATGGCTTCACAAACAAATAACTTTAAGCTCCTCGAAGAGCAAACCATCAAAGAAAGCCCCCCACGCGCTATTTCAGATATTGAAAACGGTGTTCAAGGGCAAGTTAGAGCATTCAAGATTACCGGCGATACCATAGAATTGTATCTATCTCGCATTATGGATATTGTTATTGCTTTTCTTGGAGGCGAGCCCCAAAGATCATCCGACCAAAGTATGGACAGTAACCAAACAACCCAAACAAATCAAACACCAAAAGGAGACCACTAATAGCGTTGAATTCAACCGACTAGTGGCCCGCTACTTTTAATTAATACCTCAATTAAATGGATAACAACTACATTCTTAATCATTATGGATATTATTGAAATCCTACAAGATCTAACCCTTCAGTTTCTCCAGTCTGTACCAAATGTACTGAAGGCTATTCTGGTGTTTGTCATTGGCTGGATACTCGCTAGTGTTGTATCGAAAATCATTCGAAAAGTTTTGAGTCGCATAGGGATCGATGGCCTGGCAGGTAAGCTGAATGAAATAGAGATTGTCCAAAAGGCCAACTTCAAAATTGTACCCAGCCACTTTTTCTCAAAGTTGGTGTACTACCTGATGTTGCTGCTTTTTCTGATGGCTTCGACCGATGTGCTGGGTATGGCGGCAGTCTCTCAGTTGATGAATGACATCATCGGCTATGTGCCATTTATGATCTCTGCGCTTATCGTATTGGTAATAGGAACGTTGTTGGCCGAGTTTATCAAGAATATTGTGTTGACGGCTTGCCGCTCGCTCGGTATTCCCTCTGCCAATTTGATTGCGAGCTTTGTATTTTGGTTTGTCTTCCTAACGGCCTTGGTCAGCGCGTTGTCTCAGGCACAAATAGATACATCCTTTATCACTTCTAATCTGTCGACCATTTTGGCAGGTGGTGTTGCCGCATTTGCCCTTGGTTACGGCTTGGCCTCCCGCGACATGATGGCTAATTTTTTAGCCTCGATTTACAGCAAAGACAAGTTCAAGCTTGGCGATGTCATCAGCGTCAATGGCGTGAAAGGGAAAATCATTGCGATAGACAAATCATCCCTGGTGCTAGGAGCGGACGACCGCAAGGTGATCATCCCCCTGCACAAGCTCACAACGGAGAGCGTGGAGGTTTTTGAGGCATAGTGGGTGTTGCAGCTATTAGACCCCAATGGCCATTTGGGATTATAAAAAAGGCTATTGTTTCATCAAATTTAACATACCAAAATGATCAAAAGACTATTACTATCCCTGGCTATTCTTCTATGCAGTGGTGTGGCCGCTGAGCTTTTGGCTCAAGACAGTCCGGCCGTAGATGTGACGGCCCTCAAAGCAGAGATTGCTGAAAAGGAGGCTCAAATGGGCAGCCTGCAAGGCGAGATAGCTGCCCTAAAAGCCAAGATTCCACCGACCTATGGTTGGAAGTTTGGTTCTGCTGGTACCCTAGGCGTCAATTTCAGCAGCTTCAGTGATTGGCTGGGTGCCGAAAATGCCAACACCTTTGCCAGTTCCATCAGCTTTTCCGGAAATGGCTTTGCCAATCTGTCTGAGAAGAAATACTTCTGGCGCAACGACGGCAACCTAACGGTCGGATTCACCAAATTGAATGCCAACACAGAGGAGGTAAAAAACGATACGCTCGACTACGAAAAAACGGCCGATGCGATCAACCTTTCTTCTCTGTTCGGTTACAAGTTTACCGAGAAACTAGCGGCCTCCGCCCTGGCAGAATACCGTTCTACCATCATCAGTAATTTCAACAATCCTGGTTATTTGGACATCGGGGTGGGAGGAACCTGGACACCGATTCCCGAGTTGGTAGTTGTTTTTCATCCACTGAACTACAACCTCGTTTTTTCAGACAACGACCTCAGTTACGATTCTTCTTTGGGTTGTAAAGTTGTGGCAGATTACACCAAGGCTTTGCCAAGAGGACTTGCTTGGAAATCTAAATTGTCTGCCTTCATCAGTTACTCTGACCCATCGAACTTGTCCAACTGGACTTGGATCAATGGTTTTAATGCAACCCTTTTCAAGAAAATTGGCTTTGGCTTTGAGCTTGGCCTCAGAGCGAACAGACAGGAGGGGTTCAATACTTTCTTGGCTGATCCCGATAACGCCACTTTCTTGGCTAATAATCCCGAATTTGAAATCGATGACTTGGACAGTGACGACAATCCACTGCAAACTTATTGGATTCTGGGCTTTACCTATAATCTGTAAAACATCGAGCGCAACTTAATCTACAAATAAACTTTTTTCATACTAACCCAAACAGAGCCGCCGGTCCTTCTCCCCTGTTGAGGAGGCCGGCTTTCTCTTTATCCCCAGATCGTTACCCGAAGAATCAGCACAATCCCAAAAACCACCAACGCAGCACCTGCAATTCTTCTGACCCACAAAATGTAATGCGGTTTGAGTTTTTTTCGGATGGCCTTGGCCAAGACAATCTTCAAGCTATCTGTAAAAATGATGGTTCCTAAAATGCCGCTGTAGAACAAGAAAGAATCTGCTTTCCCCAGTTTGCGCTCCGCAATGACAGCCCCGGTGATGGTCAGCCAAAAGAAAAAAGTAAAGGGGTTGAGGGTGTTGATCAAAAAGCCCTTTGTAAAAAGAGCAAGGTAAGAACTGGCCAACTTAATTTTGCTGTCTTCCGGAGCCGGTGGTTTTAATAGCATCGTAGACAATCCCACAGCCACCAAAACTACGCCGCCAATGCAGCCCAGCCACAGTCGAAAACCATCCAACTCATTTACCTTGAGAACGTAGGCGATACCCAGGTAGGCGCTTATAACGAAAAAAATATCGCTGATCCAAATACCCAGCCCGACCATCAGCCCTGCCCGAGCTCCTCTTTCTAAGGCCGTCTGAATCAAGATGAAAAGAATAGGGCCGACTAGTATGCTCAGAAATATTCCCCAACCAATTCCTTCCAATAATAAGCTCAAGATGATTTCATTTTATGGTTTAGCTCAAGATAGTGGCCACCAGCTTGCGAGCGCCTCCGTAATTGCGAAACTCGCAAAGATAAATACCCTGCCAGGTGCCTAAGTTCAATCGATGTCCACTGATGGGGATGCTAACCGAAGAGCCTGTCAAAACCGACTTGATGTGTGCAGGCATATCGTCCGGCCCTTCCATCGTATGGGTGAGATAAGGCTCATTCTCTGGCATGATTCGATTGAAGACTTGCTCGAAATCATAGCGGACAGAGGGGTCGGCATTTTCATTGATGCACAGCCCGGCAGATGTATGCTTGATGAATAAATGCAGCAGTCCCGTTTGAGGAAGATTTGGTAACTGGTGGACGACCTCTTCAGTGACCAGGTGGAACCCTCGGGGGTGCGGCCGCAGTGTGAATTCGTGTTGTATGACCATTGAGTCTTTATTTGAGCGGAGTAATGAGGTACACCAAAACACTACAAAGGTGCATCTTTCCAAATGTATTCTCATAAATCCTCACTTTTATTTTCACGACAAATCCACCAAGTTATGAAGCAACTGCCTTTTTCAATTTTATCAATCTTGTCTATTTTACTTTTGTCAACCATTGGTTGCTATCATCGATCCGGTCCGGCACATTATGAGCGGCCACGAGAAACCATGACAGCTACAGAGCATAAAGATCATCTGAAAACAGAACAGCACAACACAGAAGAATACGACTACATCCGCGAGAACGATTTTCAATCCGTGATGGATCAGCCCTTATCCACCTTTGCCATAGATGTAGATCAAGCTTCCTACAGCAACGTCCGACGATACCTGAACAATAATATGCTGCCTCCCAAAGATGCCGTTCGTTTGGAGGAATTGATTAATTATTTTCACTACGATTTTCCACAAGAGGAAAGTGGCCCCTGCGCTGTTTTGACGGAAGTAGCTCCCTGCCCTTGGAATGAAAACAACCACTTACTACAGGTAGGATTGAAAGCACGCGATTTACCAACTGAGGAGTTACCTGCCAGTAATTTTGTCTTCTTAATCGATGTTTCTGGCTCCATGGCAAGTTTCAATAAATTGCCCTTGTTAAAAAATGCTTTTCATTTGTTCGTAGAGCAATTGCGGCCTGAAGATCGCGTAGCCATTGTCGTTTATGCTGGTGCTTCCGGTTTGGTATTACCTTCAACATCCGGCAATGAAAAGCGGAGGATTCTAGCAGCACTCGATGGCTTAGCAGCTGGGGGCAGCACCGCAGGAGCTAGCGGTATTGAGCTTGCTTACAAAGTGGCGCATGAAAACTTCATCCCAGAAGGCAACAACCGCATCATCCTGGCCACCGATGGCGATTTCAATGTTGGTCCCAGTAGCAATGGCCAATTGGTTCGCTTGATTGAAGCCAAGAGGAAAGGTGGCGTGTATCTATCGGTCCTTGGATTTGGTATGGGCAATTACAAAGATGCTAAGGTGGAAAAATTGGCCGATCATGGCAACGGCAACTACGCCTATATCGATGGCATGCAAGAGGCTAAAAAAGTATTGGTCACGGAGTTTTCAAGTACTACTTTCACTGTGGCCAATGATGTCAAACTTCAGTTAGAATTCAATCCAGCTCGGGTCGAAAAATATCGTTTGATAGGTTATGAAAACCGGCTGATGGCAGCAGAAGATTTTATCGACGACACCAAGGATGCCGGTGAAATGGGCGCAGGCCATAGCGTTGTTGCACTGTATGAAATTGTACCGGCTCAGGGACCTTCTTCGGCGAGCATTCCGCTTAAGTACCAAAATCGCAAAATTTCCAGGGAAGCAGCCAAGGACCAAGACTGGGCAACCATCAAATTACGCTACAAAAGACCCAGAAGTGAAGTCAGCCAGGAAAAAATTTATACGACTCGTAACGAGGGCGGGGCTTGGCAAGCGGCCAGCAACAACCTGCGCTTCGCTGCTTCTGTTGCGGGCTATGGCTTATTGCTGAGAGATTCTAAGTATAAGGGGAATGTCAACTTCGACTGGGTGATCCGGGAAGCTTCTGCAGCCAAGGGCCGCGATCCACATGAATACAGAGCCGAATTCATCGACTTGGCCCGGAAAGCTTCTGCACTGTATAGAGAAGGCGTATCATACGAAGCGGATGGAAGATAAGGATATAAATTACCTTGAATAAGTCGGACAGCGGATGTCGCCAAAGTAGTAAACAAGGCCGATACCGAGCATAGCATAACTGTCATTCCGGTTGCTGTTGCCCCTTTGGCGGCCCGCTTCCCCGATGGGAACTTCCAAGCCAGAAACCTCTACGGAACGGTCGGCCAGCAAAACGGCCGTTTCGCCACGAAGAGCTTCCAAGTCATCCTTATCCGCATAAAGGCCACTGACATCGTCGAGGTAATCGGTGAAGAGATAGCGAGAACTCAGTTCGATGTTGATGCTCCATTCATAGTTGAGGTCGATTTTGAAGCCAAAGCCAAAATTAACCCCTCCGGTGATGGAGTAGTATTCTTCTCCTTTGAATTGGCCCTCCGTACCCAAAGGACGTAAGTCGTACCATTCGCCATTGAGCTCTGCCCTAGGATCGAAATTGATGACAGAGAATCCCCCCATGATGTAAGGGGTAAAGAATTCATCGTTGCTGCCATGTGTATAAGGAAGAAAGTTGAACTCGAGCTGCAAAGAACCGTCGAATACGTCAGACTTGAAACTCAGATTTCGCGTCTGCTCAAATGTATTATCCGAGTCGGAATCGAAAGCACTGACGGAAAGGTAATTGGCGGTGAGTTTTATACTGACGCGGTTGTTGAAATTGTAGCGACCAATCAGTCCGCCGGCTAAGCCAGGCCGACCGAGGTGGAAATTGGTGTTTAGGTCGCCGAAGTAGTGGGCGGCTCCTATCCATCCTCCTGCTTCAAATCCAATTTGGGCATTTGCCTTTCCAAAACTACAAGCTAGAATAACTACCAGAAACAAAAACTTTTTCACAGTGCCGGTTTTTAAGAAATAATTCGGGTGGGTCGAGCGCAAAGTTATAATAAAACGCCTAAACTATCCACTTTGGTATTTTAGAATTACCAAAAGATGGACCGAATTACCCCATTTAGGGTAGGGAACGGAAAATATTGAAAATAAGTCGTTTACAAGTTATAAACCTGCCTTGGCCGAAATATCCAACATGCGGTCGATACAGGCCCGACCCTGCTCGATGATCCAGTTTTCCATGTGAATTTCGGGCAGTTCATGCTTCATGCACAAATAAAGTTTTTCAAGGGTATTGCGCTTCATATGAGGGCATTCATTGCAAGCACATTGATTACTTGGAGGCGCTGCAATAAAGTTTTTGAGGGGAGAGGCTTTTTCCATTTGGTGTAGGATGCCCGCCTCCGTTGCAACGATAAAGTCCGTCGCCGGATCGTTTTGGGTAAAACGCAGCAGCCCGGTGGTCGAGCCAATAAAATCAGCCGATTCGAGTATGTGCGGCTCACATTCCGGGTGGGCAATGAATTTGGCCTCCGGATAGCGCATGCGCAACTTTGTAATCTTTTCGTGTGAAAAAATCTCATGGACCATGCAGGTGCCGTTCCAAAGCACGAGGTCCCGCCCCGTCTTTTTTTGTAAATACTGCCCGAGGTTGCGGTCCGGCGCAAAAATGATTCCTTTATCCTTTGGAATGCTTTCGATGATGTGGACGGCATTGGTCGAAGTACAGCAAATATCTGTCAGGGTCTTCAGCTCTGCGGTACAATTGATGTAACTCACCACTAGGTGGTCTGGATATTTTTCTTTGAACTTGCGGAACAAATGTGGCGGACAAGAGTCGGCAAGGCTGCAGCCGGCCTTTAGGTCGGGCAAGAGTACCTTCTTTTGCGGATTGAGAATTTTTGCCGTTTCTGCCATGAAATGAACGCCAGCAAAGACAATCAAATCAGCTTCCGTTTCAGCCGCTTTTTGCGATAGCCCGAGGCTGTCTCCAATGTAATCGGCAATGTCCTGTATCTCCGACTCTTGATAGTAATGGGCTAAAAGGATCGCATTTTTCTCCTTCTTTAGCCGCTCAATCTCCTCATACAAGTCAAGCGTTGGATCGACATCGAGATCGAGAAAACCATTTTTAGTGAGTTGTGTTTCCGCCAAAGCCAATTCTGATGACATGCGCAAAAATTAGTGCCGCAACGCGGTCGGTGAATAAATTAATCCTAAAACAGCTGCTAGCTGCAAATGTTCACTTAGTTTCATTTTTAAACTAAGATTCAAATTTAAGACGTTTTTTTCTCAAAAAGTAACGTTCTTTTTACAAGATCATAAAAACGCAGGGTCGTTTGTGTAAATCCGGACGTTTGGCTTTGCGCCATTGGGCAATGGGGCGACTGGTAATGTATTGTGTGTCCAGGGTTAAGTCTGCCGCTATCCCCAAATGGGTATCTGGGCCTAGTGTTTGAAGAGCGACCTCGACAACCTGCTGGTTGCGGTAGGGTGTTTCTATGAACAATTGCGTTTGCCGCTGTTTTCTGGCCTGCTGTTCCAATCGTCTGAGGTCCTTGGCCAAATCGGGCTTTTTGGGGGATAGGTAGCCATGAAAGCAAAAGGATTGTCCGTTCATGCCCGATGCCATGAGGGCCAGCAAAATGGAAGAAGGTCCCACCATTGGCACCACCTCTATGGATCGCTGGTGAGCGATTCGAACCATCTGCGCACCTGGGTCAGCTACGCCTGGACAACCGGCCTCCGACAGTAGCCCCATATCGTGGCCCTCCATCAAAGGGGCTAGAAATTGCGCCAGGCTTGCTTCTGGTTGGTGTTTATCCAACTCGAAAAAGGTCAGCTCACTAATGGCATGTGGTGGACTGGTGGCTTTGACAAAGCGGCGGGCTGTGCGGGCGCGTTCTGCGATGAAGTAGCGCAGTTGATGAATCCGCCCTATGACATAGGCTGGCAAGCTGTGGATGGCTCCTTGGCCGAGAGGAGTCGGAATGAGGTAAAGTTTTCCCTGGGACATGGCTTTTCTACTTTGGTCGAAAGTACAAATTGCCAAGCAACTTGGAAACGAATTTTGCACATTTGTTTGGAGAGGATTTTGGCAGTAGGCATTCGGGCAATGAAGGATGGATAGCCTTTACAGGGCAAATATTCCGTTGGCCAAAGCCAGCTTAGACGGTGCTTTTCCCTATATTTGCATTGATGAGTGCTACATATACCATTCGACTCCCTCAATTCGAAGGTCCCTTCGATTTGCTGTTGTTCTTCATAGAACGGGATGAATTGGATATCTATGATATTCCTGTTTCCAAGATCACAGATGACTTTTTGGGCTACATCCGTCAAATGGAGATGCTCAACATCGACTTGGCCAGCGAATTCATCCTGGTAGCTGCCACCCTGATGCGCATCAAGGCAAAAATGTTGATTCCACGCAAACCAGTGGATGAGGAAGGCAATGAAATTGATCCTCGTGAAGAGCTGGTACAGCGCCTTTTGGAGTACAAACGCTACAAAAGCGTATTGGACGACATGCGAAAGTTGGAGGAGCGCCGCTCCTTTATGATTCCGAGAGGTAATACCACTAAGGAGGTTCGAAAAATAGCGGAAGTTGCTCTGGTGGATGTGGAGCTGGAGAGCATTACCCTGTACAAGCTGATGAGGTCCTTCGAACGGGTCATGCAGCGCTTAAATGATCGCTCCCAAAAGAAGACGGTTCACAAGGTATATACCTGGCCTTTTACCATTCAAGACCAACAAATCTACCTCCTGACCAGCGTGAAAAGGGGGGAGCGTAGGAGCTTTGACCAAGTTTTTGGCATCTGTCAATCAAGGGTTCATGCCATTATTACCTTTTTAGCCCTCCTGGAATTGCTAAACTTACAGCGCATTAGAATCACCGTTGGAGAAGGCATCAATAATTTCTGGCTCGAACCAGCAGAAGAAGAGCAGGAAATGGCCATTGATCAGCCGACTGACAAAGCGGCTTCTGAGGAGGAGGAATAGAGCCTAGAAAGCTAACCTCCTATTGTTTTTCCAGTCCCAGCAATAATTTCACATTTGGCAACACTTTTCTGGCTCGCTTTTCATCCATTCCACCTTGAGGGTTACTTTCCGTTTCAGTTGGAACAGCATCAGGTGTTTTTATTTTGGCTAAACCCAGCATCTTTTGCCGCTCTGGCGCAGAAAAATCAGAGAAAGTTCGTCTCAGCAGGGGGAGAATTTCCTGGAAGACTTCCCAGCTCAAGCCGTCCACCCATTCATCCATTATCCGCCACAAGCCCGGATTGTGTATCAGCAATAGCCCGCTGCCATGCAGAAACCCTTCGACCCATAGGGCAGCATCGGTCGTATCGTTGGCCCGAGATAAGGAGAATGACATATGTTTGGCGGTTGTTTCTAGGGAGATTACGCGCTTGTCGAACAGCAGCCGGGAGCAGCCTCCTCTAAGCCGACCATTGATTTTGCCCATGAGCGCCATTTTTAGCATCATTTGGTGCCAGGCATCGACATACTCGTGTTGGTCCAGCAGTTGGATGGATCGATGAACACTCAGCAGCTTATCGAATAAATCGGCAGCCACCTCATCATCTACATGCATGCTGGCATTGGGCAAACCAATAACGATTCTGGGAATCATCTGTTTGACCACCTGCTCCATCGATCCTACATCGAGCTGTCGGGTGCTGCCATAGCGCAGTGCATTGACCAGCGGCGGAAGGGCGTCCATCAGAAGTTGAATGTCTTGGGTTTTGGCGGACTGTGCTTGTAAGGCACTGACGAGTAGCTCTATGACTTCCTTTAGATCGGCCTTGAGGGTTTGATCGACCAGTTTGGACAAGGCTGGCAGCTTGTCTAGGCTTTCTATTTGCTTTCGAATGAATGCTTGACTGGCCTCGTAGACCGTCTTCCCCCACATACCTGCCTCAATGATCTTAAGGGCAAATTCTGGCCGCCATTTGAGTAGCCAATGTTCGTGAAAGCTTCCCGCCAAGCCATATTTTCGAACTTCCCTCTCCCATCCCCAATCAATGCCCAAGATGTTGAGCCGATGTAACAATTGACTGGCCAGTAAATTGGAGGGAGTCCGTAAGTCAAGCTCTTTTTCCTTTTTATCGCTGCTGTTCCGCTCCTTGGTGAGTCGGGCAGATTTGATGCTTTTTTCCAAGTCTTTTTGCAGTGGGATCACTGGAATTGAGGGCGGAACCTGTCCCATTCGGTCGCCGATGATGAGCTTTTGCTCCACCAACTCGAGCTGCTCCGGATAGCCACTGCAAAAGATGCTGATGGCTGCTTCCCTAAGCTCACCAATCCCGGGAACTTGGAGCTTCCGTAGGCTGGAAATCGTTTGAGCCAAGCGCACCGCCTCGATGACGTGGGCAGAAGAAGCGTCCAAATCTTCTTTCCTCAGTAGTCGGGCAACTTCTGTCATCCAACGAATGACCACCTGTTCGGGGTGGCTGAAGAGTAGCTGGTAATAGGCAGGAGAAATGACCCCTGCCCGGTATCCGCTTTGAAAGGACAATCGGTCATAGGTCCAGGGAATCCAGGTAGCCTCTGTTTTGGTCTTTCGGATGCCGCGTAGCAGAGCTTTGTCCTTGCTGACTTTGTATTTGTCCATATCCTGCAAGGCCGGACTGTGCCAAGCCCCACAAACGACGGCAATTCTCTCAAAGCCCTCCTTGTAAGCCAAGCGAATTTGTTGACGCATGTAAGCTTCTCTTTGTTGCTCCCGTACCGACTCTGTGGCGTTGACTTCCTCTCGCAAGGCAGCCATCATTTCGTATAAGACTGGAAATATTTCCTCATGTGTCCAATGCTCAAAAGTCACTTCCCACCAGCGCTCGCTGTCTTCGTAGCCAGCGAGTTTGGCTAGATAGCCCAGTGGATCGGCCAGGATGCGTTTGTTTTCGGCCTTTTGTTGCTCTGTTGCATCGTCGGCTTCCAGCGCCTTTTCCAATTCCAAAGCCAGCTGGGCATCGTTTGTATCTGTCCGATTTAGGGTGAATTGGAGTGCCTGTGGCAAATCCATAAAGCGGGTTGGGATGGACCTTTTGAGTCCAAATTGCATGGCTTGCCACTCTGGCGAGAAGTCGGCAAAGGGGTAGTAGGCACCTTCGCTGAGGTCTTTGGGATTGTAGATCAACAGAGCCACGGGAGGCTGCATCTCGGGATCGGCAATGTGGCGAATGAGTTTATCGCCATCTGGTGGACCTTCAATGAGTATACAGTCGGGTTGAAGGGATTCCAGTGCCTTTAAAAGACGATGAGTAGAGCCTGGGCCGTGGTGGCGAATACCGAAAACATGGTGCATGACGTAAAGAAAGCAAATGCGGCGTTAATCAACAAGATAAGGCAACAAATTCTCAGAATGATCGGTTTTAAATACAGAGATTCGAGTTTAAAATGAGACCCTATGTCGATAGTCAAATCTTTACTCTTTGTACTGCTTTGCTGTTTGTTGATGGCTGGAAGTTGCTCTAAGGAAGAGGGGATTCCTCAGTTCAATCGAACCTGTATTGTGACCCAACACCACGAACGACCTGTTGGCAACATCGCTGTTTATGTTCGCTTTGGCAATCCAGTCTTCCCAGGCTTTCACGACCTATCCGTCTTTGATACGATGCTGGTAACAGATGCAGATGGTCATTTGTGTATCCCTAACTTGCCAGAAGGCAAAACTTGGTTGGTAGGCTTTGGCTATGATGAAGCTGTACAGGATTCTGTCAAAGGAAGCGTTTCTATCCTAGTGCAACACCCCAAGCAAGATAGAGATACCATCATGTATGTGACGGAAATCCATTGACATTACTGCTTCCGTTTACTTAACCAAAGTCACCGAGCCAGAGTAAGTCAACACCAGCCCATCTATGAAGCTCACATCAATAATGTAAACGAATACGGCATTATTCATCATTTGCCCTTTGAAAGTACCGTCCCAGCCATAAAAAGGATCGTTGGGTGCGAAAGGACCACCCTCAAAGATGTTTTCTCCCCACCGATCGTATACCCGGAAGCGAAGAATCTGGTCTACCTCCTTGCCACCAAAGGCCAAAAAGACATCATTGATGCCATCGCCATTGGGTGAAAATACATTGGGAATGAATACGTTTCGCGGTTTTTCCACCACAATCCGGACCGTATCTACATCCGTGCAACCATTCAAATCTGTGATGGACAGGCTGTAATCTGTTGTATTCAAAGGTTTTGCAATTGGATAGGCACAGCTGTCGCAGCTCAAGCCATCCGGCGGTGTCCAACTGTAAACCAAGCCACTGGTATCTCGAAATTGAGGTCGCATGGGCCATTCGTCTCCCAACTCAATGGTAATGGCTTCCGGAAGTTCTACGATGGGAGGGAAAGGCTCCCCAATTTCGATGATCCTGCTATATTGACAGCCATTGGCGTTGCGCAAATGTAGGGTGTAGGTGCCTGCAGAAAGGCCGACAAATTGATCGACTTTCACAAAGTTTACAGCACTGTCGAGTGCATACGACCAATTGCCTTGCGGATCGTCGAAAAAGAGGCTCCCGTCGCGCTCACCAAAACAACTCACATCCCGAATGCCAATCGGAGGGAGCGTAATGCCGGAAGTATCAATGGTAAAGGCAACGGAATCCATGCAGCCAAAATCGTCTGTAACGATCAACCAATAATCTCCTTTTGAAAGCCCTTCCAGGCTGTTGCCTTCGGCACCCACAATGCTCCAAACATATTCATAAGGGGCCAAACCGCCGCTTACGCTGGCCTGAACAGCTCCCCTATCTTCTCCACGGCAAGTCGGCGTAATATCCAAGTCGATGTCCAATGCCTGTAAGACCGTAAGCTGTACGGCCGCCGTAGAATCACAGCCATCCATGCTGTTGAAAAGCTGTTGGTAATTCCCCGATTCTCTTTGATAATTGCCAAAAATCAAAATCGAGTCGCCGGGGCAAATTATTTGTTCTGTTTCAGTGAAAAATGTGTCCAGACCTGCCACACTAACTTCCACAATGGAATCGCAGCCATCGACGGTTTCGTACAGAAATGACATGGTGGTATCAATAGGGATGAACTGATTGCCAAATCGGAGTAGTGAACCCTGGCAAATACTGGTATCGATCCTCGTGAAGAAGGAACTAAACTCATTTTCGGTGACACTGACAAGGATGACAGAATCACAGCCATCGACATTTTGGTAGGAAAAAGCTTGGGATTGCCCAGGTAATACAGTCACGCCGTCGAAGACAAAGGCTTCTCCCTGACAGACCGACGTATCCAGTCTGCTCAGGCTGCTTTGCCCAAATACCACCTGAATGGTATCGACGCTGATGCACCCCAGATCAGTACTGCCGACTACGATGACGCTGATGGTCGTATCGGACAAAAGCTCTGTTTGGGGGCAATCGTTGCAATCCACGTTGGCATCGGGGAACCACTCGTATTTATCAAATCCACTTGCTGACAGAAAGACTGGATCGTCGTTGCAGATTGTAATGTCTGGCCCCAGGTCGAGAACAGTACCAGGCTCCACAAAAATATTGATCGTATCGCTCTGGGTCTCTCCACAGCCTGCCGGAACTTCCACCCAATATTTCCCGGGTTCAAAAGCTGTGTAGGTTTGCTCTGTGCTACCATCCTGCCATAAATAGTAAGAAAAGCCAGGACCAGCATCTAGGGTAAACACACCATTTTCACAAACACTGATGTCTGGCCCCAGGTCCAGTATTGGCGTTGTAGGATCGATCTCAATTCCGGCGATGTTGTTGGTGTAATTGCATTCGGCAATCGGGGTGACAGGAAAATCCGAGGCTAGATCATAAGGGCTCGCCAAGGATTGGTCGTCGTTGACCACAATGAATATGGAGTCACTGGCCAATGTGGTTATGGAAAGTTGTTCACAACTGTCCGGCGCGAGGTCGCTTCCCAACAGTAAATTATCAATGGGATTGGCGGCTACACGCGTTGGATTCCCTTGATAGACGGCGATGGGCGTTGAGGCAGGTAAGATGTTATCGCCTTCGTTGCAAATGAGCAAGGTAACCTCTACGCCATTTGGTAAGCAGTCTGCACCCAATACATCGATGCGCGCATCGGCTACCGGAAAAGTAGGGTCGGCATATTGCTGTAGATAAGCATTTAGAATTTTTTTGTCGCCCACCAAGTGATGCCCTTGTTGTTTGGCAGGAATGGTGAGGTCATCGTTGATATTGGTGTAGAAGTAAGAAAATTGATTCCAGACTTGCCGAGAGGGCATCCAAAATCGTCCTCTTTCAGCATTGCCAATTACCTCGATGCGTGTGTCGCAGTTGACAATTATTTCCGTTTGGCCATCGGCATTGACATCTGCGATGATTGGATACTCAGTGGAAGTACCGGAGGAGCAAACATAAAAGGGTTGAACCAAATCACTCAGGTCCGTACCGCGCAAAATCCGAAGGTTGCGTTCATCTCGATAGACCAACTCCTTGCGGCCATCACCGTTGAAATCGAAAATGGTGAGACCAGTTACCGAATTGTCCTGAACGGTTGAGATGTTTGCCGTCCGCTGAAGTTCTTCTGTTGCAGAGTTGAAAGAGTAGACATAAACACTGCTCCCCAGGTGGAAACAGATTTCCATATCATTTTCGTTATTATCCACATTCCCAACGGCAATTCGTCCAATGCCAATGGCGCCGTTTTGAAAAAATACTTCTTCGTCGTAAACGCGTTCTTCGATAGGACTCCACACACTCACCCTGTAGTTGTGCGCAGGACGGCTGCCTCGGGCAGTCACAACATCCAGGTTGCCATCAAAATTGACATCTGCTACCGATACAAAACCATCCTCGATTCGTTGACTCATATCGACAGCAACCTGCATGGTGCCTGAGTTGGCCCCTCCTCCTGGAGGAATGAAAATGGCGTAAACCATATTTCCGGCTACCAGTTCAAGGCCGTCGCAAAGAGCGCAAAAGCTCGTAGGTAAAACATCTGCTAATACCGTATAGGAGGCGATGTTTCCAATGTCTCGGCCGCTGACCCAGGCACGTTGGCTTCCAGTAGAATTGGCTGCGCCCCCTCTGGTAATCAACTCGCCCGTCAGTGCATTGAATATTTGATTGCCAACAACAGCTTCAGGCGCACCGTCGCCATTGATGTCGGCTAGGCTGATGGCCATGTTGTGGTATCGCCGGCCATTGCCCTGGTCATAGTTGTCGTAAGGGCCGATCCGCTCCTGACTGATGAAGCGTTCGACATATCCTCCATTGCCATCGTATTCATAACGAACGAGGCGATGTGCGCTGTTGGAAGGATTGTCATTGGTCGTACTGATAAATATATCCCCCCAACCATCTGAATCAACATCTGCAATAGCAAGGTTGCCACTGACGCCAGCACTGGTGTTGTAACTATTGATGGTGAACTTCGTCTGGCCGGTTTGCCCATCCAGAATGTATACTTCGTTGTATTCCCGGCTGCCGGCAACCACCTCTGGTAGGCAGTCGCCATCTAGGTCGCCGACAAAGGGGACACTGATGGAATTGCCCACATCCCGGTCGGACACCCAAACCCTTTGCAACTCCCATTCATCCGCTGTTGGTGGTTGGGACTGGCAATCGACGCAGCGGTTGAAGCTTGGTGTTTTGCAACCAAAGTCTGTACAGGGGCAGTCATCGTCGAATTGGTCGATTAGGCCGTCTTCATCGTCGTCTATGCCATTGTCACAAATCTCTAGGCAAACGATTTCGCAGAGGTCCTCGGTTTCGAGAACGATGTCTGGATCAACAATACTGATGTCCTGGGTGACCACAGGGCTGGGTACAAGGTCTATGTCGTGCAAATCATCGTAAGGG
>JBCCSZ010000078.1:0-26661 GCA_039199225.1 Bacteroidota bacterium | reverse complement strand
TATAGTGGCCCAATTTCCTTCTTCACCTTCGTTAGAGAAGACTTCCCCGCTTACTGGGGAGACCGCTCAGATGATTGGATCGATACCTATGTTGATCTGAGTGACTTTAGAGGAGGACCATTGAATGTTCGCTTCCAACTCGGAACAGACGGTGCAGCCGACATTTCCGATCCAAAAGCTGGTTGGTTGATCGATGAGATTGAAATCATGGATATGGTCAGCTATAATGGCGAAGCCTGTGTGACCTCTGACGACAACGACGAAGCCTGTACAATGGCTAGCGGAGGAGGAACCATCATTGAATCAGAAGAAGGAACCGTTAGTGTCAACGTCCTCGATGACGAAACCCTGAAAGTACGGGCCTTCCCGAATCCAACAGACGACAAGTTGAACATCACCATTGCTGCCAAGAAGTTTGAAGAAGCCAGCATGACCTTGATGACAGCGAATGGTCGCGAGTTGATCCGACAGAAGATTGGACTTTCTGCACAGGTTCAATCTTATCAGATGGATCTCAATGATCTCCCTGGCGGTATGTATTTGTTGCGTGTAATGACCGACGAAGGAGTTGTTATCCGAAAGGTTATGAAGCAGTAACTGCAGGCAAAACAAACAATTTCCATAAAAAAAAGTGGGTGCGATTGATCAATCGCACCCACTTTTTTTGGAGATAGTAAGACAGTATTCTCTATTCTTCCTCGCTCTTATCCACAACCTTTCCACCATCCAGCTCATCTTGCCAAGCCTTGAGTTGCTCCCATTCACCAGCAGCAGCCATAGCCGCCTGCTTAGGCCAGGTTGTAGGATCGTGGCTGGCAAAGCGACCACCTGCAGCCGCCAAAATCTCTTTGATCTTAGCTACCTCGGCCTCCGATAGTTGCTTGAAAGTCTTGATGCCTCCTTCATTGAGGATTTCCTCAATCTTAGGTCCTACCCCCTCGATCGCTTTCAGATCATCCGCCTTCGAAGTCATGTCTTCCGCCTTTTCCTTGACTTTATCAACAATTCCCTCAACAGACTCCTTGATGTCCTCTTTCAGCTCTGTAACGGCCTCGCCGATTTTTCCTCCTACAACCTCCGCCACGGCCTTGACCGTATCAATCACATCTTCTAGCGATTCTCCTACAGTGACCCCAACAGCTTCCAACATCGATTCTTCTTCCTTAGCCTTCGGCTCCTCCTTCGGATCGGCACCATCGGTATCGGGCTCTGTTTTGTCAGCCTCTTCGTTACCTGAAATAGCATCCGCTGCCTTTTCCAGCTTATCAGAGTCGGGCTTACGAGCTTCCTCTTTGGCCTTGATCTCCTCTTTGATTTTTTCTTTGGCCGCCTTGCGAGCAGCCTCCATCTTCTCTTTCTCCTCCCGCTTCTTATCCTTTTCGGTTTGCGTCTCCATCCGCTTTTCCAGATCAGATTTAGTGATCATCATCTCGCTCAGTTTTTCTTCTTTTGAGCGGATGCGTTCCTCGATCATTTTGATCTTGGCCTGGCGGATTTGAGCCTCGAGCTGGCCATCGGTCTGCTCGATTTTTCTATTTTGAAACTTCAGATCGTCTTTGTCCCTTTGGATGGAACGCTCCATCTTTTGGATGGCATTGATCAGGCCGTCGTAGCGTCTCTGCAAGCGCTCCATGGGAGAATTGTCGCCAGCATTAGGCCCAAAACGTTTCTCTTTCACTTGCTTAAAGGCTGCATCCAGGCGCTCCCAAATCTTAGATCGATGTTCGCGAGTAAGCTTGGCATCGCGGAAGGTCCGCTGCATTTTCTTCAGCTCCTCGAATACCCACTGCAACTTTGTCTCTTCCTTGATTTTCTCCTCCATTTCTGAAAGCGAAGCTGAGAAAGAATCAAAATGCTCCTTGGATAAACGGTGAAACTCCTCATCCAGAGAAGCTCTCAGGCTCTTGAGCTTTGAAAACAACGCATTGGTATTGTCGCGTAGGGTATTTGCATGCTCTTTGAACAAATTTCGCTCCCGGACCTGCCCCTGGACTTTCCCCCAGAAAGTTTTTAGGGAATCCCATACCTTTGAATCGTACTGAGACAATTGATCTACCTTAGTTTTCAGCTCTTCTAATTCCGACTGATAAACCTCATTGAGTTTGGATGATAAAACAACAAAATGCCATTCGGTTTGCGCCCTGGTCAGTATGTCTGGGCGATCGACCTTCAACTCTTTGGGTAAAATGGAATCACTCACAGTCAATTCCCTTTCTAATAGGGTGTATCCCTCGGGAAAACTGACATCCGCATCGTTGCGCCACTCGTCGTGAAGCTGTTTGGCAAAAGGCTCGGTAGCCATTTCACTCGAAAAAACGTAAACGTCTACTTTATTCTCTTTGGCCCTGAGGGCCATGGCGATAAGAACCTTCTCCTCCTCTTCATTAGTACCCCAAAACACAAGCTTAGTCTTCATGATAACGGTATTCTGATGTTCGTAAAATTGGTAGCCATCACATGCTGGATGGACGGCATAAGTCTCAGCGATAGTAGTAAAGAAAACACATCTTAGCAAGGTATGAATTCCACCGCCGGATTGACGGCCCTAAACAAATCGAATTTAAAAATAATAAAATACCCAATAAACCTCAAATTTTTTGTTTTCCCATTCGTTTTAAATCACTGTAAAACAGAAAAATAGCTGACCATTTCACCAAATGATCAGCTATTTTTGCAAGTCATTGTGCAACAGGCTTACTATTTTTTTAGCTGCCTCCTGTTTTCAAGGCCCTTTCAAAGACCCCAAGCCCCCATTTAATGAGGCGCAACTTGTACGGCTCCTACCAGTTTATTGGCCAAGAGATATTCTGCAATTTGAATGGCATTGGTAGCAGCACCCTTGCGCAGATTATCAGAAACAACCCACAAATTCAGTCCATTTTCAATGGATTCATCCCGGCGAATGCGACCAACGAATACGGCATCCTTGTCCTTGGAAAAGCGAGGCATCGGATAACTATTGGCCTTAGCATCATCCTGAACGATCACTCCTTCAGTTGCTGCCAGTAATTTCTTAACCGCTTCGACCTCAAAAGGACGATCAAATTCTACATTGACGCTCTCGGAATGCCCGCCCTGCACCGGTACCCTCACAGCAGTAGCCGTAATGCGCAACGATTGGTCCGAGAGAATCTTGCGCGTCTCATGGACCAACTTCATTTCCTCACGAGTGTAATCGTTTTCCAAAAAAACATCACAGTGAGGAAGGCAATTATCAAAAATAGGATGCGGATAAGCCCTTTCTTCTGTAGGCATTTCGTGGCCATTCTTCTCCATTTCGTATTGTCGAACTGCTTTGACGCCTGTTCCAGTGATAGACTGGTAGGTCGAAATGACCAACCGACGAATGCCAAAAGCCTTGTGCAGAGGAGCCAACGCAACAACCATTTGAATGGTCGAACAGTTGGGATTGGCAATGATCTTATCCTGGTCCGTCAATAGGCCAGCATTGATCTCCGGGACTATTAACTTCTTATCAGGGTCCATCCGCCAGGCCGATGAGTTATCGACAACCGTTGTTCCGACCTCGGCAAAACGAGGCGCCCATTCCTTAGAAACGCCGCCGCCTGCAGAAAAGATGGCAATGTCCGGACGGGCAGCCACCGCTGTCTCCATTCCAATCACTTCGTATTCTTCTCCCTTGAATTTCACCTTTTTACCTACGGAACGCGCTGAGGCGACTACCATCAATTCTGTCATTGGAAACTGGCGTTCTTCCAATACTTGGAGCATGACAGTACCCACAAGGCCGGTTGCTCCGACAACTGCTACTTTCATAACACACTTTTTTTATATTTAAATCGAGTTCCAATCTTTTAAAGAAAGACTAGATACGCTTCCTTTATCAGGATTTTCAAACACAAGCAAATTCTATGCTCATTCTTTTCAAACAGGACGCAAAGATAAGCCATTTTAGAGTTTATTGCTATTTTTGATATATGGACAGAACTACCCTCATATTTGCCTGCCTCTTTCTTCCTCTTCTGGCATTTGGCCAACTCCAAGATGATTTTAGCGATGGCAACTTTGATGCAAGCCCCTCCTGGCAAGGAGATATAGCCGATTTTATTGTCAACAGCACCCAGGAATTGCAATTAGATGCTGCAAGTGCTGGCAGTTCCGTCCTCCACACAGCCGTTAATTTTCCAGACAGTGCCGTATGGGAGTTTTACATCAGGATGGCTTTCGCTCCCTCCTCCTCCAATCGCCTACGGGTTTATCTACAAACAGACCAGGTCCCTATGAATACTGGCAATGCCTATTTCATCGAAATAGGTGAGCAAGGTAGCGATGATGCCATCCGCTTTTTTCGCCAGGACGCAGGTACTGCAACAGAAATCGGTCAGGCAAGCAGTGGCGCTGTAGGAAGTGATCCGGTCAATATTCGTTTGCAAATCAATAGGAACAGCCAAAGCGAATGGATTTTTTCGATAGACTATAATGGAGGTAATAATTTGCAAGAAGACTTGAGGGTTACAGATGATACCTACCTGGGTACTAATGGCTTTTTTGGCTTCGAATGTTTTTACACATCTTCTCGGACAAATCGCTTTTTCTTTGACGATATTTCTGTTGAAGCCCTTGTATCAGATACAACGCCACCGGTTTTGACAGAAGTCGACGCCACAAGCTCCCAAAGCATCAGCGTCCTTTTCGACGAGACAGTCGATCCAAGTTCTGCCACCATTCCAGCCAATTACACCATTGATCAAGGAATCGGAAATCCCCTTTCTGCTACCCTTGATATAGACAATCCGAGATTGGTCCAATTGCAGTTGGCCACCAGTATGGTCAATCAACAAAACTATCAATTAACAAGCAATAACATCGCCGACCTGGAAGGAAATGTCTCTGGCCAGCAGCAGTTGAGTTTTCTCTTCCTAAACATCCAGGAGGCGGCGCCCAACGACTTGATCATCACAGAAATCATGGCCGACCCTGCTCCAGCCATTGGCCTGCCAGAAACGGAATTCATCGAAATTTTCAATCGCAGCAACAAAGTCATTCAACTGGAAGATTTCATACTGGCAGACCCCTCCAAGGAAGTCATCTTGCCCGAACAACTAATTTTACCAGGCGCTTATTTAATACTCTATGAAATAGGTACGGCAGATTTTTCCGCACTAGGGCCGTCCCTGCCATTGCAAGACTTTCCAGGGCTGGGTAATACGAGAGACCGGATCACCTTGCTGAGTCCCGACGGTCTGATCATCAATCAAGTTGAATACAGCATTGAGTGGTATCAATCAAGCACCAAAGTCAACGGTGGTTACACCCTGGAATTGATTGCTCCGGATCGGCCCTGCACCCTAGCTTCCAATTGGATTGGTTCCGATGATCCCAAAGGTGGAACACCCGGACAGGTCAATTCTGTCTTTTCATCGGATTTGGACCTGGAGGGTCCTGCCTTGGTGCGTGCGACAATAGAAAGCGAGCAAAACATAGGTCTTCAATTTGCTGAAGTATTGGACGAGATGAGTGCTTTGACAACAGAGAACTTTGTCCTTGAAGGCATAGCAATCAGTAGCACAACCTTCGATCCCTCTACCCCCCAACTGCTGACCCTCAACCTAGCAGCACCCCTTCAGGCTGGCATCATTTACAATCTCGACATACAGACAACGCTGACCGATTGTCAAGGCAATGAGAATCTACAATCCATCCGCACACAAGTAGCATTGGCCGATCGACCAACGGCCTCAGATGTTGTCATCAATGAACTGTTGTTCGATCCACTTACTGGTGGAAGGCGATTTGTGGAATTCTTCAACCGCTCAGATAAGATCATCGATATGGCCGATCTGATCATTGCCGATCGAGATGAACTGGGCAGCATAGACAACATCAGCCCTATTCGCGTTTCATTTTTGTTGTTTCCAGGCGAGTATGTTGCTGTTACAGAGTCTCCCATAGATATTCAGAACAAGTACTCCGTTTTGAAACCAGAAGCTTTGCTGGAAAGCGATCTTCCTTCCTACGATAGCCGAGAGGGAACAGTCGTACTCTACACCATTGATGGAAACGATACAGAAATCATCGATGAGTTTGCGTACGATCGCTCTTTTCACTCTCCTTTTCTCGACGACCGAGAGGGTGTATCTTTGGAGCGCATCGATGCAGAAGCAATAACCCAATCGGCTGCCAATTGGCAATCTGCAGCTGAGCAAGCTGGCTTTGCGACCCCTACTGCCCGCAATTCTCAATCAACAGAATTTGTTCAGCCTGCTGGCGAAACGCTGTCTATTCCAAGAGCAGTTTTATCTCCGGATGGTGATAGCCGCGATGATTTTCTGGCCATACTTTACAATGCAGATCAAAGCGGCAGCGTGGCCAATATTAAGATATTCGATTCAGAGGGTAGGTTGATTCGCGATCTGGTACAAAACCAATTATTGGGTCAAGAAGGCAGCTTTAAGTGGGAAGGAGAAACCGACGAAGGCACCAAAGCGCGGATTGGCATTTACATCGTATGGGCCGAGATTTTTAAGCCAGATGGCAGTGTCGAAAGCTTTAAAAAGACCGTTGTCCTTGCCGAGCAACTGTAGGCTCGTTCGATAAAACACCGAGTTGGTATCCAAGCATTTGGCTGTGAAGTTCGCAAAAAAGACCAAGTGTGAGTGTCAATCAATGCCCCAGCACAACATCCGAATGTCTGTCCATTTCTGTACACCAAACTGTTCGAAAACGAACACCTATTTGATAATAATTTCTATATAAAAAGCTAGCTATCAATATATTATTCAATTGGCATAGCTATTGATTTTTCCGAGCCAACCGCCTGTAGTAATTTTATCTGGAAGCTACTTTTTAGTTAAAATTCCGCTGTTGGCAGCCTTCAAAGGAGGGTTAAACGGTGGGTGGAATTCCCCCTGGAACAGAATCAACCCTCGTGGGAAAATTCATTGAATTAATCGCTATTTCGCAGGCTTTGATATAAATATTTGGTCTTTGCAAAATAGCTTTCTTATTATTGTACGCATTAAAATATCGTTGCTATGTCAAAAAAATCATCCTTATTGCTGGCATTTTTAACCATTCTTTGTTTTCAATTACAATCACAGGAAGTATGGAGTCTTCAGAGATGTATCGAACATGCTCAGAAGAACAGCTTGGATGTATTGGGTTCTGAGGTAGACATCAGAGTCGCAGAGCAAGCCGAAAAGTCGAGCAAAATGGCCCGGCTTCCCAACCTGAATTTCAGCTCTACTGGTCGATTCAACTTTGGACGAAGCATTGACTTTACCACCAACACCTTTGCCAATATTCGCTCTTTCAACAATAGCTTATCACTGGATACAGATGTTCCTCTTTATCGCGGTGGTGCCATTCATTATGGCGTAAAGCAGAGCGGATACGACTTGGCAGCCTCCAAAGCCAGTGCACAAGAAATTGCCAACAACCTCGCCTTACAAGTTGCCAATGCCTACTTGCAGGTTTTGTTTGCTGAGGAGCAATTGCTCAATGCACAAAAGAACCGGGAGCTTACGCAAGAACAGCTCGACCAAACCGATCGACTGATCAAAGCTGGTACCTTGCCATTTGGAGATCGACTGGCCATCGTCGCTCAGTTGGCACAAAACGAACAGCTCATCATCGCACAGGAAAACAACATCGAAATCAATTATCTGACATTGAAAAACCTGATGCAGCTAGAGCCAGATTTCAACCTCAGAATTGAAAAGCCAGAGATGGCCATAGAAAAATACGAAGAGGCAACCATTGCAAAACTCGGAGAAGTGTATGGCCTGGCATTGCAATCGCAGCCACAGGTTCGCGCCGGAGAAATGCGCCTGCGATCTGCAGAAATCGGTGTCGACATCGCCAAGTCCGCATTGAAACCCAACTTGACACTCTTCGGAGGATTGAGTACCAACTTTTCCAGTCTTGGTGAAGATTTGACGGCTGAGCCAGATTTATCAGATGTTACGTTTGCCTTGGGAAACCCTCAGTTTGTAGAGATCGATGGAGAAGCTGCCCAGGTAGCATTCCTCGAAAGAATGGGAAGCCCTGTTTTTCCTCAAGCCAGCTACGGTATGCAGTTGTCCGACAACTTTGGACAAGGGGTTGGTGTTAGTTTGAATATCCCAATTTTTAATAGAGGACAAACCAATTTGAATATAGAGCGGGCAAGGCTCAACGTCATCAGCTCCGAAATTCAAAACAACCAGATTCGCCAGCAGCTAAAGGCAGATATTCAAAATGCCATTGCCCAAGCGAAATCTGCCAAGCGAACACTGATCGCCTCCAGAAAGTCCGTCGAAGCCAACGAACTGGCTTACGACAACGCCCAAAAGCGATTTGACCTAGGCGCCATCAACAGCTTCGAACTGACAACCGCTAGAAATAATCTTGACCGTGCAAAAGTCGATCTCATTGTTGCTAAATACGATTATTTATTCCGCCTAAAAATTGTCGACTTTTACATGGGCAAACAAATAGAGCTCAACTAAACGATATTGAATTGAAACATAGCCGGTATTTTTATGGGACTCGGATATCCTTCGGGTCCCTACAGCCGGAAGGGCGGAATTCCAACTTCAAAATGTACTTTAATGGCAAAGAAAAGAAGTAAAAATGTTCTCTTGATCGCCCTAATCACTGCAACTGTTGTCATGGTCGGATTCGCCGCCGTCAAAGCGCGTAACAACCCAAAAGGAGAAAAAGTCAGCATTGAAAAAGCCCAACATCGCACCATCAAAGAAACGGTCTCTGCAAGCGGAAGCATTTATCCAGAAGTAGAAGTCAAAATTTCATCTGACGTATCCGGCGAAATCGTCGAGCTATTTGTCGAAGAAGGAGATTCTGTTACCAATGGCCAAGTACTGGCCAGAATCGATCCAGACGCCTATCAGTCACAAGTAGAAAGAGGCGTCGCCAGCGTCAACAATGCCAAAGCCCAGTTGGCCAACTCCCAAGCTGGCATTGAAAGAAATAAGGCGGGTGTCACCCAGGCCGAAGCCCAAAGAGAACAAATCGAAGCACAACTTGTCAACACCAGAGATGTCCACAGAAGAAATATTCAACTGCACAAGGATGGTGTCATCTCAACAGCCGATTTTGAAGCATCCGAATCCAACCTAAATGCCTTGGAGGCCAATCTGCGCTCTGCCGCTGCGGCCTACAAAACAGCCATTGCCAACCTGGAAGCATCCAAGCAAAGTGCCAAAGCCGCTAGCTTTTCTGTCAAAAGTGCCGAAGCCTCCCTCAAAGAAATGCGTACGACCCTACGCCGAACCACCATCTATGCACCAATGGATGGCACCGTTTCTATGCTCAATGTAGAAGCCGGAGAGCGCGTTGTAGGAACATCTATGATGACCGGTACCGAAATGATGCGCGTGGCCAATCTGGACGCCATCGAAGTGCAGGTAGACGTCAGTGAAAACGACATTCTTCGGGTCAACAGAGGCGACCAGGCCGTTATCGAAGTGGATGCCTATCTCAATAGAACCTTCACAGGTGTCGTCACGGAGATTGCTAATTCAGCTACTGGAGCTGGCTCTGTTCATTCAACAACCGATCAAGTCATCAACTTTGTCGTCAAAATTCGCATCGATCCACAATCTTACAAAGACTTATTGAAGGATGGTAGTCGATTTCCATTCCAGCCTGGCATGTCTGCCACTGTAGAAATCAGCACAGCCGTCAAGGAAGATGTACTGAGCGTTCCCATCCAATCAGTGACGACCCGAGCAGAAGAAGAAGAAAACAAAGGCAAGAAAAAGCCCAATAAGAAGGAAGAGGAAGAAGAATTGAAAGAGGTGGTTTTTCTAGCACAGGGCGATACGGTTGCCATGGTAGAAATTCGTACCGGTGTACAAGACGACAATTACATCCAAGTACTTTCGGGCATTTCTGAAAACGATGAGGTAGTTAGTGGTCCTTATACGGCCATTTCAAAAAAGCTGGAAGCAGGCGAACGCATTCTTGTAGTCGACGAAGACGAGCTGTACAAGAAGAATTAAGCCTTTGAAATGATTATTCCTACTTTCGTCAAACCATTCTAATTGACTACCAAGAAGCCTTCCATCCTTATCTTTGTCAAAAATGCCGTCAAAGGTAAGGTCAAAACTCGCCTGGCTGCGACCGTCGGCCCCGACCGGGCCTTGCAAATATATCTGGCCTTATTGAAGCATACGCGCCAAATTGTTCTGCCGCTTGCGGCAGATCGCCACCTGTTTTACAGTGACCAAATTGATCGGGCGGATGACTGGCCGGAAACCCATTTTCACAAGCATCTTCAACAAGGCAATGGACTTGGCGTGCGCATGCAACAGGCTTTCAAGAAAATCTTTCAGATCAACGAACCCGTTCTCATCATCGGAAGCGATTGCGCTTCCTTGACCACCGATATTATACAAACGGCATTTGAACGATTGGAAGAATACCCATTTGTTATCGGTCCTGCTACCGACGGCGGCTACTACCTACTGGGGATGCAGCGTATGAGTCCCAGCCTGTTTGAAGGCATTGCATGGAGTACGGATAAGGTCTTGGAGCAAAGTCTTGCAGCCATTCAAGCCCTCAATCAAGCTTACTTTCTGCTGCCGGAGCTATCCGATATTGATTACGAAGAAGATTGGGAGCAGTTTGGGTGGAAATTAGAGTGAACTGCTTCCGGGAAATATCCTTACATTTACCCAAAAGCAGAACAAACATGCTCGTAGTATACGACGATGCCTATTTTATGAAGCAGGCCCTCCAAGAAGCTCAGAAGGCTTTCGAGGCCGGCGAGGTACCGGTGGGGGCCGTAGTGGTTGCCAATAACCACATCATTGCGCGAGGTCACAACAATACAGAATTACTCCATGATGTTACTGCCCATGCTGAAATGATTGCGCTGACGGCTGCTGCACAGCATCTTGGTGCCAAGTACCTCAATGAATGCACCCTCTACGTTACATTGGAACCATGCCTGATGTGTGGTGGTGCATTGGCCTGGGCGCAGTTGGGCCGCTTGGTGTATGGCGCTAGTGACGAGAAGCGGGGATTTATGAAATATGGAAAAGAGGTGCTACACCCACGTACCAAGGTCGAGTTTGGCATCATGCAGGAAGAGTGTAAGCGTTTACTGACAGATTTTTTTGCGCGCCGTCGCAAAATGGTGTAGCCCTAAAATAGAGCATCCCGAAACCTTCGATTGAAAGATTCGGGACGATAAACAGTTCAGCGTGTAGGATTTGTGAAATCAACCACCCTTCGTCGGCAGATTGCTGGCAACGTTCTCTTTGCGCTTGATCTCATCGTCGATTTTTTGAACGACCAGCATCTCTTGCTCCTCTCCTTTTGTGAAGAAGATTTTGTAGATACCAGCTTGTTCATCTTCCAAATCAAACGAAAAATCATTCAGTCCAAAATACAAGTCTTGTTGCCCCTGCTTAATCGTTTCACCCCTCATTGATTTCACTTCATAGGAAAGCGCCCCTTCTTGAACGGCATCAATGCTCACATCAAATATTTTATTAGTCGTTGTATTACTCATGGAAATGACCATGAAGTCGTTTTGTAGTAATTTAGTCACCGTAACCGTCTGAGAAAAACTCGCTGTCCCATCAAAATCAACTTGCTTCAGACGGTAGTAAGCCCGCTTTTCACTAGCGTTGATGTCTAAGAATCGGTAGTCTTCTCCTGCGTTGGCTTCACCACCTGCATTGATGACACCGATATTGACGTAGGAGAGTCCATCCTCGGATTTCTCGATGACAAACAGCTCACTGTTCTCTTCCGAAAGGGTACTCCATTCCAATAGATTTCCGATTTGGTGTTCGGCCCCCTTGAGTGGAATGTCGTAAATAACCTCAGCGGAAAGCTTTGAAATGCTGGTCATAAAAAATAGCAAAAAGACGAGTGTAAAGGCGGGATTTTGAAGGAGTCTGCTTTCTTTCCTCATAGTTTAATCCAGTTGTAGTAAAAGAGTATATGTCCAGGGGAGTCGATGGTAATATGCGGGGGAGAGAGGGAGTTTAAAGAAAAGTTAAATCAAAAAATGTGACAGCCAAAAGGGTTAATGAATCGTTAATCGGCTTTGTTGTTCTACAAATCGGAGGCATATTTGTATATATCCAAAAAACAAAAATCGGAGTTTTCTCCCGTTGTCGTTAAACCAATTCTATGCCAAGCGTGTCAAAATCAAAACATTTATCCACCATGAAGCAATTGACTTATCTTGCCGCTCTCTGTGTCGCCATCCTCTCCTTTTCAGCCTGTAGCCCAAAGTTGACGCCCTTCACCCAAAGGCTCCAAAACGAGCAACGATGGGGTGATGAGGACCTTAAAAGCATCCAGTTTTATCTTTCAGATGATATTGTTTTAAGGCGTAAGGCCAGAGCTGGAGACTCTAAAATTGTATCCGGGGAGATCAAAATTGTCAATGGCGAAAAGGTCGAAGAGATTGTTATTCCCAAAGGAACGCCTGGCATTCTTCTGTTTCGTCCAAAGGCCAACCGATTTGCCGTCAGTTTTGAATCGGGCAGTGATGAACGCTTCCTAATGTTTGGCCCCAACCCCCGCAGCAACAACCGATATGCCTTGCTTGCCTCCGACTGGAAACGCCGTGGTGGCGAAGTTACCTACGATGGCCGCAAGTATTATACGCCTTCGAGCAGTGCATACGCCAGCCTTATGGTGGATCTAAAGCGCGTCAAAAAGGTTTCTGTCAAATCCAGACGAGCCAAAGGGCGAACCATAAAATAAGCCCTTGGTCATTGGTTCATCATCCGACCACCCCATCATTGGTCCCCTTGAGCAGTGGAACAAAGGAAAAAGTATCGAAGACCTTCTGTTCAAATTTGGTATCGGACAGGCGGGTCATTCGAATCATCTTTTGGTACTTGCCCTCTCCCACTGGAATAACCAAGTAACCGCCAACAGCCAACTGCTGGGTGAGTTCTTCAGGAATTTCGGTGGCTCCTGCTGTCACCAGAATTTTGTCGAAGGGCGCAAACTCTGCCAAGCCTTTCATGCCATCTCTGTAGAAAGTTCGGATGCCATTGAAGCCTAGTGTGGATAGCAGCTCGCGGGTCCGCTGGTAGAGGACCTGCTGGCGCTCTATGGTATACACCCTGGCGCCCAGAAGAGCCAAGATGGCAGCTTGGTAGCCAGAGCCGGTTCCAATCTCTAAAACTTTTTCGCGTTTCTTGATTTTGAGTAAAGTCGTTTGATAGGCAACAGTGAAAGGCTGAGAGATGGTTTGCTTGTTGCCAATTGGAAAAGGTTTGTCTTGGTAGGCCCATTCCTCGAATGCTTTGTCCAAAAACAAATGCCTGGGCAATGCGCCTACCGCCGCCAGAACAGCCTCGTCTCGTATTCCTTTGGAGCGAATGCTCGCCACCAACCGACGCCGCAATCCCTTGTGACGATAAGTATCTTGCTGACTATTGGACATATGCTTGTTTGAGAGGATGTGTAAAGACTCAAAGATATAACCTTCCTGTTATTTTTTCGTAAAGAATGGCCGCGATCCAGCACTATCGCTAGCTGTGCCAGATTTTGACCAATGAAGGCTTCAAAATCTACCATCATTTTTTTACTTTTGGACGATCAAGGAGCAAATTCCCTGCTCTTGCATCTATTCACATTATCCTCAAACTATCATGTAATTATGACTAAAATCAAATTCGGAACTGATGGCTGGCGTGCAATTATCGCCAAAGAATACACCGTCGACAACGTCATCCGTGTAGCGGAAGGTACCGCCCATTGGATGAAGAAAAACGAGATGACCAAAGCCGTCATTGGCCATGATTGCAGATTTGGAGGACAGATGTTTGCAGAAACTACCGCCCGCGTCCTAGGCTCCTTTGGCATCAAGGTCAATCTGGCCAAAGGCTTTGTTAGCACCCCGATGGTTTCATTGGGTGTTGTCAAGACAAAATCCGACCTCGGTGTGGTCATTACAGCCAGCCACAATCCACCCTCTTACAATGGTTACAAGCTCAAGTCCAAATTTGGCGGACCTACCATTCCAAGAGATATTGCAGCCGTGGAAGAGTTGGTTCCGGACAGCAGCAGTTTGACGCTGCCCAGCCTTGAGGAGATGTTTGACGATGGCTTACTCAACTACATCAATCTGGAAGAAATCTACCTAGAGCATGTAAAGAGTAGTTTTGATCTGGAAACCATCCACAGCTCTGGTGTCAAAATGGCTTACGATGCTATGTATGGTGCAGGTATGAACGCCATGAAAATTCTATTTCCAGAGGCCCTTATGCTCCACTGTGATGACAACCCAGGCTTCAAAGGACAGGCTCCTGAGCCCATTCACCGAAACTTACAGGAGTTGTCCAACCTTATAAAAAGCGATGAGACCATCGCGTTGGGGATAGCCAATGATGGCGATGCCGACCGTATTGGAATGTACGATGCAGATGGCAATTTCGTAGATTCTCACCATTTGTTACTGCTGTTGTTGTTGTACATGTACAAATACAAAAAGCAAACTGGTAAGGTGGTCATTACTTTCTCTGTAACGGACAAGATGAAGAAGATGGCCGAAATGTTCGGTTTGGAATGCGAGGTTACAAAGATTGGTTTTAAGTACATCGCAGAGATTATGACCCAGGAAGATGTGCTGGTCGGCGGAGAAGAGTCCGGCGGTCTGGCGGTCAAAGGGCATATTCCGGAGCGCGATGGCATCTGGGTCGGTTTGATGATCCTTGAGTTTATGGCTAAGACGGGTAAGAGCCTCAAGGAGTTGATCCAGGAAGTTTACGATCTGGTTGGTGCATTTTCATCCGACCGGGACGATCTCCACATCAAGGAGGCTCAAAAGCAGTCGATTGTTGAGGCGTGTAAGAACAACCAGTTCGACAGCTTCGGTCCCTATAAAGTACAGCGAACAGAAACCATTGACGGCTTTAAGTACTTCCTGAGCGATGATGAATGGATGATGATTCGCCCATCGGGTACAGAGCCTGTGTTACGGGTATACGCACAAGCGCCAAGCCCTGAGCGCGTGCGCGCCATTTTGGATGCAACAAAAGATACGGTCCTGGGTGTCACAGCCTAACGAAAAATTACCCTTACAATTGCTCATCAAGCTGACCGTTGAGGGATCAGCTTGATGAGCTACCACTAATGAGTCCAAATATTACTAGCCCCTTACTTATATAAAAAATAAATTAATTCTTAACTTCGCGGGACCTGATCGCAGATTGTCGTGATTGATATGTATGTCTTATGATTAGCAAACTGCTCGATTATCCCCTAATCCGCTTGACGCTGAGTGCGCTCATTATTTTGGGTGCCCTCGTTTGTATTTTTACCCCCAATTATTATCTATTCAAGATCGGAGCTGGATTTGCCGTAAAAATCATGATCGGCTATTTGTTTTTGAGTATGTTTTTTCTGGTGATGGGGCAATCTCGCTTGATGTTCACCAGCATGATTTGCTGCGCAGGACTTTGCCTGTTTCTAAAGTATGCTTCCAATACCGACCTAAAATTTCCGGTCCAGACAAGCAATGCTGTATTGAAATTCGCCCATTTCAACATTTCCAATTCCGGAGACGATTACGACAACACCATTCAGACCATCCTGCGATCAAAGGCCGATGTTATCTCCATCCAGGAAGTGACACCCGACTGGGATCACGTTTTGCAGGAATTGCTGGCAGAGGAATATCCACACTCCAAGATTGTAACACGTCTGGACCCCTACGGCTTGGCGATTTTTTCGAAATACAAGTTTAGGAACATCGATACTTTCCAATTCGATAGAATACCAAACATCGTAGGCAGCATTCGTCCGACTAATTTTGATCGGGACATCTATTTCATCAGTACCCACACGACCCCACCTTTGTACAGCACCGCCTTCGAAAAAATGAAGGCCCAATTGGCGCGTGTCATTGGATACATCCAATCCATCAACGGACCGGTCGTCGCTATGGGTGACTTAAATGCTCCTCCCTGGTGGGCTGAAATTCAAAAGCTGAAAGACGAAGCTTATCTGCACGACAGCCGCCACAGCTCTCAATCGAGCTTGGAAAGCCTGTTTCAAAATCCTGTTGATTACATTCTATACTCGGACCACTTCAAATGCGTAGGTTTTCAGGACGTACGCACAGAATTCAGCAATCATTTAGGTATCAGTGGTACCTATCAATACAACACCAAACACATACATGCTGAGTCAGCGATTCAAGACTTTTAAGTATGCATTCGACGGTATTCGGGATTTGATTAAAACCCAGCCAAATGCCAAGGTTCACCTTGTCGCTACCATCATCGTAGTGTTGGGCGGATTTTTCTTTGAAGTAAGCATTACCGAATGGTGCATTCTGCTGCTCTGCATAGGCTTTGTATTCAGTGCCGAAGCTTTTAATACTTCTATTGAATACCTGACGGATTTGGTTTCTCCTGACATACATCCACTGGCGGGCAAGACAAAAGACGCTGCAGCAGGTGCTGTATTGCTGGTAGCTATCAGTAGTGCGCTGGTGGGCTGTATCATTTTTCTACCAAAGATTTACCGCCTCATCGCTCCTCTTTTTTAAAAAAATAGCCCATGAATGAACAGTTGATGTAATAGGAACAGTATTTAGACGTTTATGGAGTAAGTTACCAAAGCTCATTTGTATACTTCTATACAATTTATACATCTCGAAGAAACCTTATTCTTTTTATTTATCAAACAACTGATCGTACAGGTCATTTCATGTAGCACTGATAAGCTGGGATCGTTCCAGTTGTGATGTGCGATGGACAAATATTTGAACTGAACGCTTTCGTTTGATGAAATTGCAACTTCTGTAAATATACTGCCCATTCACACGTTTACTTTACAATTAAAACAGGCATAATTTTTTGAGGGAATCTATATGCTTCTTCGGAACAACATCCCCTGTTTAAACTCGTTACCAATTCTCTTTTGACGGATATAAAGCGTGTCTATATTATGAGCAAAAAAATGTATTGTACAAGCCTGAGCTTATTGCTGCTGCTTGTATTCCTAGCACCCAGCCAAGCCCAAGAACAATTGGGACTAAGAACCGAACGCTATGCCGGCATCAATGCGGCAACAGCCAACCCCGCCAATACCCTAAGCTATCCTCTCAAGTGGGATGTCAACCTCGTCGCAGTAGGGCATTTTACAGAAACCAACTACGGATATTTTCAGGATACCAAGTTGTCTGAAATTCTTCGCAACACCGACAATATTTACGCCGCTAGTCAATTTACCGATCCTTCTGAGATCAATTCCAGCATGATCATTTTTGACTATTTCGACAACGAGCGTAGGAAGTTTGTCAGCTCTTCTACCTTCGTTACAGGACCGTCTTTTATGGCCAAAGTAGGCAATGGTCACGCTATCGGACTGTTTACCAACCTCCGGGTCGGCCTGAGTAGCCAGAACATTCCCTGGCAGCTGGGATTTCCAGAATTTGACCGAACTGCCTTCGGGGACCCCATCGATGTGCCAGCCTTTGACGTGGCTGGTATGACATGGGTGGAATTAGGGCTGAATTACGCCTTTTCCCTACCCACTCCCGACGGACAATTGGGCTTTGGCATCAACCTCAAATTCCTGAGAGGCTACGAAGCCTTTACCTTCAACAATAACGAGAGAACAAATTTAACGCAGTTTGTCGGTGACTCTGTCGCTATTTCCGATGTCAATTTCACGCTGGGCATTACTACGACCAATAACGGGGCGGACGATATTCAAATCAAGCAAAATGGTGGCGGCGTAGCTATCGATTTGGGTGTTACCAAAACCTTCTTTGAAACGGAAGACGGCTATGAACTCAAGCTGGGCTTATCTTTAATTGATTTCGGTCGGGTCAAACTACGGGAACAGGCTGAGCTGCACCGATTCCAAATAGCCAATCCCATCATCTTGCGATCCGAAGACTACGAAGACTTAGAGACCAGAGAAGAAGTCATTGACCAGTTCAACAACGATGTCTTGGGAGCTGTCGACCAATCCTTGGCCGGTAGCAGTTTTAATGTCTGGCTCCCAGCCGCCATCAGCTTGCAGGCAGATTACAATTTTCGGAAAAACTTCTATGTTAATGGTACTCTAATACAGCGTTTACCTGGCTTCAAGAACAGCATTCGCCGAGGCAACTTGTTGGCCATCACACCGCGATTTGAACATCGATGGGTCTCTGCATTTGTCCCGATCAGCCTGTACAACTGGCAAAAATTACACTATGGATTTGCCGTGCGATTGGCTTTTCTCACCATCGGCTCCGACAACATTGGCAGTATTCTTGGAGAATCAAGGTGGACCGGTACCGATTTTTACATGGCATTGCGCGTCAACCCATTCCAAATCGGCTGGGGTGGCGGCGGCGGATCCAGAAGGAGAGGTAAGAGTGTCAAATGCTACGAATTTTAACAGTTGGCACCAAAGCAGTTAAAAACTGTTACAAGCAAATCTATACCTTATCAAAACAGCCAAAATCGGCTGTCACGTTTACAACAATCAGCATAACCATTTCATGTGTCAATCCACCTTAAAATTATTTTTAAGGATGTCACAATTCTCGTTTTTCTGTAATGTCAGAAGAGCGGTTAAAATGATAGATTGTATCACAACTCAATGGCAGATTTATGCAGAAGTACAAATATTTTTCGAATATTCTAGTGGCTGGTGTTCTATTTTGCCTGATGTTTCCGCCCTTGGCACAAGGTCAAGGCAGCTTGGACGACATCATCATGGCCAGCACAGAAGAACCACGCGTGAGAAAGCGGGTGCAAAGTGAGATTCCCAAACGGTTGACCCGAAAATTTCGCCGGGATGCGGCCCGCTTAGCTCTTCGAATCGAAGCCAAAAATGAGGATTTGCGCTATCAGAACATCGTCATCCCTCAAAATACCATTGAAAAGTTTTTTGAGATTTTGACTTCCATTTATGTCAATAGCGAAACGGGAAAATCGATTGCCAAGTGCAACATCCACACCTACCCAAATCCGTCCATCGATCACTTGACGATCATTTTCCAGCGCAATGTTGCTTGGGCGCGACCTCTCCAAGAAGGCATCAGTGAAACGACCAGCGAATCAATCAACCGCCTCTTGGATGAATACGACCTGATCATCGAAAAGCACGTTCAGTGGAACGATACCCAGGATGCGATCACCATCCGCAGCAAGGAGCCGCTCAATATGGCAGCCTTAGCCAATGAGTTTTACAATGTCGAGGGCGTTGAAACCATCGACCTTGGCATCCCGGAAATTGGGGGCAACGACATTAATATTCTGCGAATCAATGGTGGATGGCAAGTAGAATACATCTTGCGCTTTGGGTCTTACATCAGCGGCAAAGGCAAGATGCATTTTTGGAAATACAATTTCATGGACGATGGGAATGTCAAGTTCCAAAGCGAGGGAGGGGATCCGGTGCCAGACTATATGCGCTGCTTCTTCGAGCCCAATAAAGGCCTTGTCTTAAAAGGATAATAGGACCTCTGCCAGTCCAGAAATCCCGAATCTTTCCAAGTGAAGGTTCGGGATTTCTTTTTTACATTTGAGCCTCGACCTAAAAAGATTTGCCGTGGCTAATTATCAAATAGATTGCAAACCCTTCCAGACGCTGAGCCTTCAAGAATTTTACGACATCATGGTACTCCGCCAAGAAGTCTTCATCATTGAGCAAAATTGCCCTTACCTGGATGTCGACGGCAAAGACCAAGCTGCCCATCATTTGATGATCCGAGACGAGGAAGGGCTGTTGATCGCCTACACAAGACTCTTACCCAAAGGCATTTCATATGAGTCCTACAGCTCCATCGGACGGGTCGTCACGGCGCAAAGCGTGCGCGGAAGTGGCATCGGAAAGTTTTTGATGCAACAGTCAATTCAATGGATTAAGCAACTCTATCCCGAAGACCAGATCAAAATTTCTGCGCAGTGCTATCTGCTGCGATTTTATCAATCCTTCGGCTTTCAGCCAATGGGTGAACAATACCTTGAGGATGACATTCCACACATTGCCATGATCCGCACGGATGAATCGAGATAAACGCTTCTTTGGGCTACACCTTTACTGGCATCGTTTTTTTCTGTAACTTGCTGTTTACAATCATCACCACACAGCATTCCACCTGAATAGCGCAAAATGTAACAGTAGGATACGTTGACGAAATGGCTAGACCACTTTGTCGGTGTACTAAACTTTGTCCGCTTTACTTCTGTTGAAAGTGGATCAAACACTTTATGATAAAATCTAATTTTTTAACCGTTTTAAATCGCCAAACTGAAATGAAGCAAGGATTGATGCGGTGAGTTGGATGCTAGTCCCAGCATTTCTTTCATAGCCTATCTGTCCATTTTTCCGTTTGAGTTTGTTACAAAACAATCATCATGAACATTAAAATCAACCACTATCTGAAACTGTTTTTTGTATGTTTATTTTTAACGGCAACCTCCCTACTCAATGCTCAATGCAATGGTGGAGTTGTTCCAGATTGTACGGGTATGAACACCAGCACTGGCTGCTGTTATGTATACGATGCCCTAGGGAATCTTGAGAACTGCGCCAATTCCAGTTGTTCCAACTGCATTGGTATACAGGCTCCTCCGGGCGGCTACGAATGTTGGGAACCCTCGGTTAATTGCAATTTGTGTTTGCTGTCCTTGCCCGTCGAATTGCTTTCCTTCACGGTTGAAGCGTCGGAGTTTGGGAACATCATTCGTTGGCAAACCAGCGCCGAAGACAATGCGATGCTTTTTTCCATTGAACGTTCGGCCGATGGCAAAGAAAGCTGGGAGGAAATCGGAAAGGTACAACCCATTGGCTTTTCAACGAGCATTCAATCCTACAGCTTAAAAGATCGCGCGCCCCTCAAGCTGGGCTATTACCGCTTGCGGGTCACGGACTTCGATGGTCAGTACGAGCTCTTCGATGTCGTAGCTATGGATCGCAACGACGACAATGGCGGTTCACTCCGACTGTATCCCAATCCCATCAAAGATGAAGCCTTGGCTGTTTATTTCTCTTTGGACCGCCCGTCCAAAGTCATTATCCATCTGATTGATGCGGCTGGAAAGGTCATTTATTCAGAACGCTCTGATGGACATGAGGGCGTCAATCAACGTTCTATTGATTTGCAGAATAGCTTGCCAGGAATTTACTTCGTCCGCTTGCAAACCAATAATGGACGCCAGACGGTCAGATTGGTCAAGGCCAACTCCTAATATAAAATCGGGAGACCAGATCGTGTCAATCGACTGGTCTCCCGAAAAATCACTGCAATCAAAATTCTTTATCAAACCAAACTTAAGCAGTGCATAAAATTCAGTGAACTAATAATTTGAATGAGAGCGTTTCTACCCAACTCATTGTTTACTCAATAAGTACGAGCTGCTTATAATTCCCTTGGAATTTGCTAAAGGTGATCTTCCTTATATCATCACCTTTTGGCTAAAAGTCCTCTTACCATTTCTTCAGATGCTCCCGGTGCAGACTCAGAGTACCCAATCAATTTTTCAACTTGAGCTTGGTATCCTTTGGCCAAGACACGGCTCCTATTGCGCATACCTCCTTACAGAGGGCCAAGGACAGCCGCCTGGATGACCTACTTAGTCGAGTGAGTCATAAAAACAATTAGACCTCATTTTACGGAAAGCATATACAGGTAAGACGTAGCTTTGGTCTTTTATACCCTTTTGAGCAAAAGGTAACTACTACATAGCCAAAGTTATGGTAAAAAAGATCAATCTATTGGTTGGAATTAAAATTTTGGATACCCAGCAGGCGGTCGTATCTGGCACCAAATGGCCGATAATAAACCAAGATAGTGTAATCATTTTCTGTCTCGTGGGTGTTGCCTTCTAGCTCCTCCAGGGTGAATTCCTTTTTACCTTTGGGTGTCGAAACATAGATGTAATCGTAATACCCCTGCTTGAGTAATACATCACATTCATAAGCATGCGCATAGTCGTTGAAGGACATTTTAAATTCTTCCTTCAACTGCCAATCAGATACTGCTCCGAATAGGTAAACATCCTGATCGTGGATTTCATAGGGTGAATGCAAGGAAAACTGCACATTGGCATATTCGGCTTGTATGGCGTTGGAGACAGCATTGGGGTCGTACTGCAGGAAAGACACCATCCGAATGGTGTCTGTGTTGCCTACAAACTCAGGTTCTACCCTACGTCGGGCTGTAAAATCGTCGAGGTTTTCGATGACAAACTTACCGTTGATGTCGTTGAAGGTATTGTGTGTTTTGGCACTCCGTTTCTTATCTGCATGCAAAACGACCTCGAAGCCATCGTTATAGCGCTCAATGGATTTAATCCAGCCATTTTTAAAACGCAGGTTGCGCAAATCGAGAAAGCGAAATTCTTTTCCTGCAGGGAAGGTAATCCGGTCTTGAAAATCATAGACCAGTATTTCTCCCCGATTGTAAAGGGGTGGCAAACCCGTAATCGCAGTGGTCCAATTGTCGTTTTGGAGAATGGCGACCTTGATCTCCAGATTGGGATTATCGAGTTCAAAGTTTTTGTGCAGGACCGTAAAATCAATTTCGTGATGACTCTTTATCTTATCTGTCCGAGTAGGCCGCACAATTTGAGAAGAAACCTGAAACAGTGGTTCGACCACCATAAAGCGACGTGTGAGAATGGGCGTTTGATCTTCATCGTCCTCGTATACGTGCAAAAGGTAATTGCCTGAGTAACGCAATTGCAAGTCGTTGTTGGGGATTTCCAAGCGATAATGGGTATATTCTACCCTAGTGTTGACAGAATAGTCGAATTCGCGGATACGTTCGCCATTAAAGCCCTCGATGTATTCCAACTCACTAACCGTGCTGGGCGTCCAATCTGCATCACACAGCACAACACGATAGCTGTAGTCTCTTTCGATTTCGCCGAGATCGTCAAATCCCAGTTCGAGCCGCGACCTTGATTTCAACATGAGAACTGGGCTACTCAGTGCCACGCCTGACAGACCAAATTGAACGCTTCTGATGTTTTCATTGTAGATATGATCCCAGTTGACGAGGCCATTTTGAGCCTTTGCAAATAGGAAAAGACAAAGAGAAAAGAGAAGGGTTAGTTTCGTTTTTAACATGAAATCACTATTTACAATCGCGTAGGTTTATTTTGCTTTGCTGGTCCACTTGTTGTCTTTGATTCGAAAGCGCCAGGGCCAGGCGGCGCACTCCTCAGCATAGTCGATGCCAACTCTTGGACTGGCGATGATTTGCGTTTCTTCCACTGGCTCTCCGGCATCCTCTATCCAAAAAGAGCTATCTGTTGAAGTCATATCCATTCCAGTATGAGCAGTGGTCAATCCCATTGCCTTAGTTAGAACGCCAGGACCCGCTGTTAATTGTGGACGAAGTTTGTCAAAGCCTCTGCGCTCCATCATCAAGTCGACCGATTCCAAGGGCTCTACAGCTCGCACCAGAATGGCATGCGCCATGCCTTCAGGAGCCGTTACGATGTTGAACATGTGGTGAATACCGTAACACAAATAAACATAGGCATGTCCTCCTTCCAAAAACATGACAGAAGTTCGCTTTGTGAAACGATTGAGGTGAGCATGGCAAGCCTTGTCGTCTGGGGCTCGATAAGCTTCCGTTTCGACAATTCGCCCAACGGTGCGCTGTTCATCGAAATTGGTGACCAGGTGTTTTCCCAACAATGCTTTGCTGAGGTGGAGTATATCTTCGCTTTGGAAAAATGCCCGATCCAATCTTACAAAGTTTCTCATAACTGCAAAGATAAAAAGTGCCGGAAGAATGGCGAAAGATCATTGGATGGGTTTTGTGGGTGCGGAAATGGTAAATAAGAATAAAGAAAGCATGGTCAATACAATATTCAACAGTATACATGCAATAAAGCTGCACATTCCCGTGTCTTAATTGTTTTGCAGGACTTAGCCATACCTCTATTACTCAATCGGAGGAGTATCCGAATGGCATCCATCCGTGAGAACGCTAAATATTTAAATCGATATTCATGAAACAAGTCATCCTTACCACTTATCTACTGCTGTTACTGCTCTTCTCAAGTTGTCAAAAAGACTTTAATCAACGAGCTTCCTCCGAACAGGATGTCCGTACATTTGATTTTCACCTGATTGACCTCGACGAAATCGAGACAGGCTACAGTGATATTTACAGTAAATTGGATTATTTCAGCCTTGAGGCACATCCGGATTTCTCCTCCTTACATTATGATTATGCAGCTGTCGACGAGCAGCAGATTATATTGGCACAGCTAAAAAGTACCACACCTACTATATTAGTGTACAAGCCTACAGGAGAGCGACAAGCAAAAATCGATCTGCCAGAATTGAGTGGTGACTATTACTCCAATATCGTTTTTGATGCAAAAGAAAGGCACATTTTGGTGGGCAATCCAGAACAGCAATTACTGCAGGTATATAGTCTCGATGGCAGTTTCATAGAAAATATTGAGCTGGATTTTGACTTTTACACTTTCGCTTACCTTTCTAAAAAAGAGCAATTCGTTTTCCGAACCCTAACACATGAAAATGGCCAACCACATAACCTAATCCAGATTACTGATAAAAACCTGTCAAAACTCGCTGAGTTTCATTTTGGCTGGGAAGGATACGAGATTATGAACCACCAAGTAAGTTGCTCTCCCTATGAATTGTTCCACAACGATCAGCAAGTATTTTTCTATTCTAATCAGGATAAGATCATCTATCAACTGGCAGACAACGGCGAAAAGCAGATATTCCTCAATTTGCAGAGCATTCAACAGGGGGAATCTATTCTGGGAGATTTTCACCTGCAAGGACGATTGTTGTGGATGCACCGCAAGATTTTCAATAAATACTACACGGTACTTTTTGACTTAGATGGGCGCGATGCCTACATCATCCAAAACGCCGTATTCACTGAGCATTTTGGCGAACATTTCGACTTTGTTTTTGCCAAGCCTGATTTTGTAAACAACGATCACATCATCAGCCTGGTTTCCAGTAACATGCAGGATTTAATGCTGGAAAATATAGGTGAGACAGTCAATGGCAGACCAGAAAAATGGCGTCCCAACTCAGAGGTAGTTCTACTCAGATACCAATATAACCTGGATTTTTTTGAAAGCCATCGCCAACACGACCTGACAAAGTTATTTCCTCAAAATAAGGTGAAGCCCCAAAATAGTCTTACTGCCAACTTCCTCTCTGCTCATCCCAATCCTGCAAAAACCACCGTTAGCTATGAGCTGTCGCTGGAAGCTGTACAGGGTAAGCAAGCATACGTGATACGCCTATATTCCCTTTTCGGACTGGTTAAGGAAATAAAGACGAGCGAGAGCGATCTGCCAGTTGTTCGCGGCACATTTGATTTGAGTAACGTCCCTGGCGGTACCTATGTCATCGGAGCGTTCAACGAAAACAACGGGCGACTCATCGACCAACTTGTCTTAAAGAAACTCCTTTGAGAAGCAGCCATTGTAGTTAAGGATTCAGTGAAATCCTGATGCTGGCGTTGACGCCAATCATTCGATAGGATTGATCCAACGAATAGCCCTCTTGACTGATTGCCGAGGGATAATAACGGAAATTGGGTTGTAACCCGACCTCCCATCCAGGCGTCCACTCATAGAACAGTGCAAAACCAGCATAAAAACCAATACCAATACTGCTTTTGAAGAGATCGTCATTGCCACCAAAATCTAGGAACTCACCACTTTCATTTTGTAAGATCGTTCCCTCGCGTCTGAGCGCTGCATTGATGTGTACACCAGCTTCCAGGTTCATTGTCAACGGAGAATTAGAATTGATTCGATAGCCGACGACAAGCGGGATGTCCAACCACTGAATGCTGTTGTAGACCTTACGGCGGTATTCCGTCCGACGTGTCACAGCGATTTGACCAAAAACCGGTGTGGTATCACCAGCTGCATTGATTTGCAACTCCCGAATACCTTCGACACTGTCGCGTTCAATCTGAATGTCTTCATATTCAAAACGCTCGGCAGTACGGGTGTAGTTGAAGCCCGTCCGAAGATAAAAACCGCTCTTTCTGTGGTTCAGATAGGCATCCAAGCCCAGTTCAAAAGTTTCCAACTGACTTTCTGAAGCCTCACGCGCGCGCAAATAGTCAGAAGCACTTTCTTGCCTAGCTTCCAACTGTCGAATAGACCTCAACAAGCCAATCCTGGCCCCAAGACCAAATGAAAATTGGCTAAAGCGATTAATGGGGGCATCTACCTCCTTGTATTTACCCGCTTCAATGGCTCGCTCAAGTTCTGACGGACTCAATAAAGACAGTTCCGGAGGGGGCAGTAAGTCCATACTTGTGACAGATGCTACATCGGGCTTTACGACCTCCTCCGAAACTGCCAGTGGCTGTGCTTCTTTTTCCGAGGAAGCCCCTATGGTGGGGCGCTCGCTCATCGTTTCAGTATCCGTTTTTTTCAGGAGGACATCGCTTGAAGCACCTCTTTTGGAAATCAGGTTTTTCGCTTCGACTTGGCTTTCGGGTTTTTCGCTGTAAGCAATAGATGGAATCGTATTGTGGGATGGCTCAATCTCAATGCGCTCATTAGGGACTTGGGTGCTGGCCACAGATGGCGAATTGGCCGCCTGCTCAACAGTAGGGTTGGCCTTTGGCAATAGGGATTGTTCTTGTCGTTGCTGGCCGGAGCGATCCTCGACATCGTCCTGGGATACAAGCGGCTGTTCTGCGACGATCGCCTCTTGCAAGTCCGCCTGCTGCTCTTG
>JBCCSZ010000077.1:0-26732 GCA_039199225.1 Bacteroidota bacterium | reverse complement strand
ATTGCCTATTGCCTATTGCCTATTGCCTACTAATTTGAGTGCTAGGCTAGAAAGTGTCAGCCGCTTTCTTTTCGAGAATTTTTTCTGAGTGTTTTAACTTTTCTTTAGGGATTGAGAGGGAGGAGCCTTCGTTTAATTTGTAAACGTAGGAATCATGAGAGATCAAATGTATGCCAAAGCCTCCCGTCGCCATCGTCGAAAAGCATTTTTCTTTGCCGTGTTGGTGCATGTAGCTGTTATTGGTGGCCTCATTATGGGGACACAATCGGATATTCAGTGGAAGGAGTATGTTCCAGAGCCAGTGAAGGAATGGTTGAATATTGAGACACCGGAAGAGATGGCCGAACCGAACAAAGACAGAGCTTAGAATTTAGTCTTGTGTTGGATGGAACAGCCCTAGTAATTCGCCAGATACCATATTGATGATCTTCCCAAGATCAGCTGGGTTGTTTTTGAAATCCACATCATCGGCATTGATGACCAGCAACGGGCCTTCGTCGTAGTTGGCGATCCACTCTTCATAGCGCTCGTTGAGCCTTCTCAGGTAATCCAAACTCATACTACCCTCGTAATCGCGGCCGCGGGATTGGATGTGCGACACCAAAGTCGGGACACTGGCCTTTAGGTAGATTAGTAAGTCGGGCGCCTTTATCTGCGAGGTCATCAGCTTAAATAGATCGAAATAGTTCTGGTAGTCGCGAGCAGGCATCAGGCCCATATCGTGGAGGTTTGGAGCGAAGATGTACGCGTCCTCGTAGATGGTCCGATCCTGGATGACGGTGACGTCCCCTTGGAGAATTTCGAGGACTTGCCGGTAGCGGCTGTTGAGGAAGTAAATCTGAAGATTGAAAGCCCAGCGTTTCATATCGTTGTAGAAATCGCTCAGGTAGGGGTTGTTTTCGGTGGATTCGTAGTGTACCTGCCAGCCAAAATGCTTGGCAATTTGTTCACAAAGGGTTGTTTTTCCTGCACCGATGTTCCCTGCCACGGCGACGTATCTGATCTTATTGGGCTGATCCGTCTTCATATAGTATTTGTTTTAATTGTAGGAGTCTATTTTCTTTCCTTGCTTGCTGCTGTTTTGCATTTCAGTAGCGAAAATACGATTCCTGATGTGTTTTTGGTGAAAACCATGTGGGTTATTTATCCACAATGTGGCAATGAATACAGGAAGTTGTACATTTAGCTTCTGCCTTTTTATTGTTGTGATTGAGCTAAGAACGACCATCGAAGCTTGTAGCCAAGGGCGATCTTGGGAAATCTTTGGAAAAATAGGACCTGCAGCATTCCATCAAATAGGTTATATTTACCTTTAGCGATATTTTAGGACCAATCATCTATTATTTTGTTATGACCATCGACAAAGACTTAATTTTAAAATTGGAGCAATTGGCTCGTTTGGAGTTGTCGGAAAAGGAACGCGAGCAAATCCGCTCAGATTTGAATGAGATTCTGAGAATGGTGGAAAAGCTGGAAGCCTTGGATACTTCCGATGTTCCACCGCTGGTACACATCAGCGAGGCAGTCAACAATTGGCGGGAAGACGATGTGCGACACCAAGTCAGCCGAGAGGAGGCACTGAAAAATGCTCCGGAACACGATGGAGTCTTCTTCAAAGTGCCGAAAGTAATCAAACTATAACTACGAAAGAGACGCCGTCGATACATGGATGGCAATAGCATCCGAAAAAACAAACCACAATCAATGAGTTCAGCAATCATTTCGGTAAAAGACCTGAGTAAGATTTACATCATGGGATCAGAAGAAGTGCATGCACTTCGTTCGGTCAGCCTGGATATTTCTACGAATGAGTACGTGGCTTTGATGGGACCTTCTGGTTCCGGGAAGTCTACCTTAATGAACTTGTTGGGTTGCCTGGATACCCCATCGGGAGGAGAATATTTCCTCAATGGGATAAATGTAAGTACCATGCTGGACGGCGAGCTGGCCGAGGTGCGCAACAAGCAAATTGGCTTTGTTTTTCAGACTTTCAACCTGCTGCCACGCCTTTCTTCTATGGACAATGTGGCTTTGCCTTTGGTCTACTCCGGCATCAGTAAGAAGGAAAGACAGGCAAAAGCGGCGCACGTTTTGGAGTCTGTCGGGCTGGCCGACCGAATGGATCACAAGCCCAATGAATTGTCTGGAGGGCAGCGTCAACGCGTCGCTGTGGCTCGTGCGCTGGTCAACGATCCGGCCATCATCCTGGCCGATGAGCCTACCGGAAACCTCGATACCAAGACCTCTGTTGAAATCATGGGGCTTTTTGAGGAAATTCACCAAGCTGGCAACACTGTCATCCTCGTGACCCACGAACCGGACATTGCCGAGCATTCCCACCGCATCATCCGCCTGCGCGATGGCCTGGTGGAGTCCGACCAACGCAATACCAACATCGTTCGGACCTTAGATCGGGTTTGAAAAGCCGGAGAGTGTTTCTAAGTTATTGATAATCAAGGCTATAGAGTCCAATCATCGCAACTGTATGTTGCTTAGCAGGGGTTCTGCTGAATATTCGTTAAATTTGCGGAATACCAATCACTCAAATCATGTCTGGGCAAACAAAGCAGAAAGAATATTCCAATGGCGAAGTGACCATTGTTTGGCAAGCCGATAAGTGTTTTCATGCCACCCTCTGTGTGCAGGGGCTACCAGAAGTCTTCGACCCGAAGGCTCGCCCATGGATCAACGTCGAAAATTCCGATACGGAAAGCTTAATCCAGCAAGTGAAGCAATGTCCTTCAGGAGCCTTATCGTTCTATCTGAATGATGGTTCGGAACAAACAAATACGGAAGAAACCGAAACCCTGGTCGAGGTCATGCCCAATGGTCCACTGATCGTGAGCGGTTCCATCCGGGTGGTAAAAGATGGTCAGGAAGAAATTCGAAATAACAAGACTGCTTTCTGTCGTTGTGGTGCTTCTGCCAACAAGCCTTATTGCGATGGCCAGCACCACAAAATTGGATTTGAGGGATAAAAAGCTGTATTTATATAGACGAAACAAATTTTACCTTATGGCAAAAATATATACGAGAGGTGGAGATCAAGGGACGACGGAACTGTTCGGAGGAAGACGCCTTTCTAAGAGCCACATGCGCATCGATAGCTACGGCACTGTGGACGAACTCAACTCTTATCTCGGTTTGATCGGTGATCTCATACCGATGGAGGCTAAGCAGCAGCAAATCAAACTCATTCAGGACATCCTTTTCACCATTGGTTCCAATCTGGCCAGCGATCCGGACAAGGAGATGATTGTACCAGATGTAAGGGATGAGGACATCCTGATGTTGGAACAAGCCATCGATCGAATGAACGAAGAATTGCCGGCACTGCGAAATTTCATTCTACCGGGTGGGCATCCGGCGGTTTCCCATTGCCACATCGCCCGCTGTGTTTGCCGCCGAGCCGAGCGCCTGGTCGTCCTACTGGCAGATGAGAGCAAGGTAGAGGCCATCATCATCAAATTTCTCAATCGATTGTCGGATTATCTCTTTGTTTTGGCTCGCTTTACGGCACTTCGCTTGGGCGTTCCGGAGAAAGTCTGGGAAGCTCGCAAGCGCTAAGCGGTCAAATCGCTATATTTATCGGGTATGAACAATCCATTAGAGTCGGGCATTCAGAATTTACCCAGCGTTGTCAAGTACCTCATCGTGTTGGTGGTGGTAGTGTTCATTAGTTTTCTCTATCCCAACAATGCTAAGTTCAAGTATGAGTTTGAGGCTGGACAAACCTGGCGTTATGATGACTTGGAAGCGCCATTCGACTTTGCGATTCAAAAAACACCCGAGGAAATTGCTGCCGAAATCAATCGAATTGAGTCGGATGCCAGCCCTTTTTACGAAATGGATATGCGCAAGGCTGGTGAGCGAATGCGTTTCTTTCGGGAAAATTTTAACAACAAGCTAAACGAAATTCGAGCGGATCGCCAATTCGAGGACGTACTGCGGCGAGCGGCCCATTACATCGAGTACATGAACGGCCTCATCACCCGCATTTATGATCAGGGCGTCGTTCGCTTGGAGCCTTCTCATGCCGAGCGAAACAACAACTTTGTTGTCAACATCCGCAAAGGCAATACCACTTACAAGCAAACGCTTCAGCAGTTGCAGACCGATGATAAAATCGAAAAGTGGCTGCCCGATTCGCTATTCAACAGTGGTCTGCCAGAGGCGGACATCTTCATCCCCTTGCTTCAAAATTTCTTTGAACCCAATCTCACTTTCAGCGATACCTTAACTGCTAAGTTTTTGACGGATCAAAAAGCGGCGGTCGCTCGTTCGCGGGGAATGATCCGCAAGGGGGAATTGATCATTGCCAATGGAGGAATCGTAACGGATGATATTTACCAAAATCTGATTTCTTTCCAAAAGCAATACAATCAGAAGGTTGGCAACCAAAAATCGCATTGGGGGGTCTTGCTGGGCTATTTTTTACTAACCTGTTTGATCTTGGGGGTATTCATATTGTACCTACAATTTCACGCAACTCAGATTTTTGCTCGTTTCAGCAGCTTAATCTTTTTACTATTGTGGCCGGCCTTGTACAGCTACTTGGTCTACATCGTGGAGTCCAGCCAGGTTTTGAGTGTATACATCATCCCCTTCGCGATTGTACCATTGATTTTGCGCATCTTTTTCAACGGGCGACTTGCTTTATTTGCACATATAGTCATCGTATTGTTGGCCAGTTTCCTGTGTTCATCAGGCTACGAGTTTGCTTTTTTGCAGATATTGGCCGGTATTGTAGCCGTGTTGACAAATATCCAGCTGCGGGATTGGTCGAAGTTTTTTCTATCGATTTTTTACATCTTCCTGGCCTATGCCTTGGGGTATATCGGCCTGTCGCTCATAGAAACGGGTAGCCTAGGAGAAGTTGATTGGTCGGTGTACAAGTATTTCTTTCTGAACATCTTATTGACTCTGCTGGCCTATCCACTGATTCCCCTTTTGGAAAGGGTTTTTGGTTTTACTTCTCCAATCACTTTGGTAGAGTGGTCGGATATGAATCGTCCGCTGCTCAAAGAGCTTTCGCTGAAAGCGCCCGGCACGCTGCAGCATTCCTTGCAAGTGGGCAACCTGGCAGAGGCTGCTGCCATCCGCATTGGCGCCGATCCACTATTGGTCAAGGTCGCAGCGCTGTATCACGATGTCGGAAAGATGAACAATTCCTCCTACTTTATTGAAAATCAAAGTGGCAGCAATCCCCACCAACACCTAAACGAATTGGAAAGTGCCAACATCATTTTAGGGCATGTCTCCGAAGGGGTCAAGATTGCCAAGAAGCATGGATTACCCGAAATTTTAATCGATTTTATCCGCACCCACCACGGAACCACCCGAGTGGAATATTTTTATCGAAATTACCAAAAGAAACATCCCGAGGAAGTATTTGACGAAAGGCTATTTTGCTATCCCGGGCCGCGCCCCAAAACCAGGGAACAAACCATTCTAATGATCGCCGATTCCTTGGAGGCTGCCTGTAGAAGCCGAAAGGAATTGACCGAAGAAGGCATCGACGAGCTGGTCGACAAGATTATTCAAGGTAAGATCGCTCTGCATCAATTCGAACGTTCTGAGCTGACTTTCAGGGAGTTGCAGACTTGTAAGCGCGCCTTTAAGAAAATTCTGAAAAGCATTTTTCACGCCCGAATCGAGTATCCAGAGGAAAATGCTGAGAAAGATCATACGCCCTCCTGACGTTCATCATCCTTTGTCTGATGGCCTGCTCCTATCTTTGTTTTGTATTTAATTGGATCATACAAAGCATAGAACAATGAATTATCTCGCAGAAGTTTCTACCATCATGACAACCGATCTACTGACTCTGGCACCAACCGATGACTTGCAAAGGGTGAAGGAGTTGTTCGACCAACACAACATTCACCATCTACCTGTAGTACGCTACAAGGAGATTGTCGGCATGGTCAGTAAGTACGATTATATGGGCTTCTTGTCAGGATTGCGCCACCAGGGAGATATGCCCGATTTGCGGAGTCTCAAGGTGGAACAAATTATGACCACCGGCCTGGGTAAGTTGGAGCCTTCTGACCGGATCAACATTGCGATCGATATTTTCAACATGAATAAGTTTCATGCGCTTCCAGTTGTCAATGAGGATGAGTTGGTGGGCATCATCACCACCCACGACTTGATCAAGCTCATGGCGTCTGAGAGTTGATAGAGATAGGCGGGCTTCCTGTGCAGGCCGCACCCAAGAGCTAAGTAATTTTGAGAGGATTTATAGATAAATATTTCCGTAGAGTTTGACAAATACCGAGTTAGCGGTGGTCGTTTGTACCCTGCTAGCTCTGTTTTTTTGTAGCCATCAAGCTTCCTTTTCCCCCTTTTTTGGATAAGGACAGTGCCGGCAACCATTGTCACAGCAGTAGCCTCGTTTCAACAAATAGGCGGCCGTGAAAACGTAAAAGCCGTTTTCAATGTAAAAGTCGACACCCTTTTGGAGAGGAGCGCGTTTGGAAGCTGCTTTATCTTGACCTTGGTCAGGCATTAGCTGTTCTGAAAGATGGCACAGATTGCTTGACCCATTCGTAAGTTCCAAAGAGGACTGCTACATAGAAAAAGTCACCGGCCATCGTTTTCCAGAAGAAAGGTATTCCAGCAGCATAGCAAGCCATAAGTCCTGAGAAGGTCTTTGGATACACACTCATTGCCGACATCCAGGAACCAAAGTTGGTGATCAAAAAGAACAGAATAGATGCTGAGAGGGTCGCCACAGCAATTCGGCCGACGCTGCGCTTGCGCAAGAATAGGAATCCTACAACAGCTACAATGGCGATGCTGACATACACCCAGAGCGTAATGGCGCTGAACCAAACAAAGCCATCGTAATATTGTGCGTAAAAGACATTGTCCAGAATGAGGTTGCTGCACCATAGAGCTATCAAAGGAATGACAATGGCCAGCCAGCGCTTGTTGAAATAAGCGGCACCGAAGAGCGCCATACCAGCTACTGGCGTAAAATTGGGAGGATGTGGCAGTAGACGACTCAGAGCAGCTACAAAAATCATAAGAGCCACCACGCCGTATTTTAGGTCCAATTTCTTATTATTCATTGCGGTTGATTTGGCTAAGTACCTATGCAATCAGTTGTGGTACAGCAGTTTATAAAGTGGTGAATGAAAAAGAGACACTGGCGCTTTGCAATTCACCGAAGATTTGTTCTTGTATCTTATGCAAAAATACGCTAAATCGACTAATAATACCAAATGGTGGCGAGATATAAGCCAAATTGTGGTTGTGCCGCTAGGTGACATGCTCTGTAGATAAATAGGCGGACCAGTCGTTTTTTGGTGGTCAACGCGAATTTTCCCTTCCCTTAGACACTAGTCGGTCGAACATTCGTTAACTTTGATGTATTCAGCAAGTGGCCTAAGCCTTGGAAAAAATTGCTTACATAAGAACTTCATCCGGTTAAGAATGACTGAGTAACTGAATACCTGGAAGGCACGCAGGTTTTTTTTAGCCGAATCTCCAAGAAGTTGTTATGTCAATTTTTCGGGCCGACCAATAATATCAATTTTTCGCCTTACATCAAATTAAAAGGGTACAATGAAACAGTTTTTATCGCTATCCATTCTCGTTTCGCTCCTACTTACGCTATTTTGCTTTTCCGCCTGTACGTCCGACAATGCCTCTTCCTCCGGCAGTACTTCCAATACCAAGCAAGAAGGCATGGCCGAACCCTCGAACGTCCCTCCACCGGTCGTTCGTCAAGAAGGCAATGTTTCCTACCGGGGCTTTGGCAGCAACCTCAACATTTACACCCAGCGCCTCAGCGAAGCAGACCGCAAAGTCTTCGAAGCATTCCAAGAACAGCACAATGTCAAGGTGACAGCCGTAGTGGAGTCCGACGGCGAGACGCTGCTGAATATGATTCAAAACCGAGGAGAAAGCAGTCCGGCCGACCTGCTGCTGACCATGGATGCCGGCTTGTTGTGGAAAGCCATATACATGGGAATCGTTATGCCACTGACCGATCAAACCATTGCTGCCAATATTCCAGATCAATACAGGGATTACGCCAACCATTGGTCTGCCATCTCCAAGTATGCCACCGTTATCGCCTATGCCAAGGATCGCGTGGATGCCTCTAAGCTGAAGGCTTATACCGACTTGGCCAAGGCCGATTGGAAGGGGCGCTTGCTCATGGGTTCTTCCAAAGATGCGGCCTTCCAATCTCTGATCGCCTCCCTCGTTGCCCACAACGGAGCGGAGGAGGCACAAAAATGGACCGCCGCCGTATATGCCAACCTTGCCAGACCTGCCAGCGGCCAAGACATGAACCAACTAGCCGGCCTGCTCAATAGCGATGGCGATGTTGCGCTGGTCGGAACCCATAGTGTGGGCGCGTTCCTAGCACAAAACCCATCTGCAAAAGATAAAATAGGTGTCGTATTTGCCAAAAATAGCAAGGGTAAGACCCAGGTCAACATCTACGGCATGGCCTTGGCTCAACATGCTCCCAACATTGGCAATGCCGTTCGAATGATGCACTTCCTCAGTGGAGAAGCCATTCAGCCCCAATTGGCTGCCTCCAATTTCATGTATCCAACCAACCCTAAAGCCACCACCTCCGACTTTTTACAGTCCTGGGGTTCTTTTGAAGAAGATAAGCTTCCATTGGATGCCCTTGGTAACAACAACCAGGCGGCCTATCAGATTCTTCGCAATATTGGATGGGAGTAGTGATTTAGCGGTGAACAGTGAGCGGTGAACTGGTGAACTTTTGTGTGGTTGATTTTGTGATTTTGTGATTTTGTCATTTGGTGATCGGTGGTTTAGTGATTTAGCGGTGAATGGTGAGCGGTGAGCTGGTGAACTTTTGTGTGGTTGATTTTGTGATTTTTAGATATTATCTCTGACCATTTGGATGGCGATGGCAATTAGAATGATCCCGAAGAATTTGCGTAGGGAGACGGCTACTTGGGGGGACATTTTTTTGGAAATCCAACCTGTTGATTTTAGTACGATGAAGATGAAAAATAGGTTGATGGCAATACCGCTGAGGATGCTGTAGTCGTCGTACTCTGCTTTTAGGGATAAAATGGTGGTTAGGGTACCGGCGCCTGCTAGGAGCGGGAAGGCGATGGGAACGATGCTGCCTGATCCGCCTGCTTCGTGTTGATCTCGAAAAAAGCGAATGCCCAGAATCATTTCCAGTCCGATAAAAAATAAAATTAATGCACCGGCCATGGCAAAGGAGGATACCTCGATCCCGAACATTTGGAGCATGGCTGTACCAAAAAATAAAAAAACGACCATTATCAGCGCGGCACAGGTGGTTGCCAATAGTGCGTTGATGTTGACGCCTTCTCTTTTCAGATTGACCAGGATCGGGATATTGCCGATGATGTCGATAACAGAAAAGAGGATGATGCTAACGGATAATACTGCTGTCAGATTCATGATTTCTCTGTTTTTAATTTTGACGTAAAAGTAAATGGATTTAAGTTGATTTGCTTAAATTAGATGCTCACTAGGTCATTATTGAAATATATGGCTAATTACTAAGTCATTATTTTGATTTAAAAGTAAAAAAACGATGCTCGAAAATCAACTTGATCCAATAGACATACGAATTTTGCAAGAATTGACACTGGACGCTCGAATACCCTTTGTTCGCTTGGCCGAGAAGCTCAAGGTATCCAACACTTTGGTCCATCAGCGAATGAAAAAGCTGAAGCAATCTGGGATTATCAAACGGGCGACCTATCAGCTGGACCCTTGGAAGTTGGGCTACCAAGCCTTTACCTATACCCAGATTATGCTGACCGATGCCAAAAACCACCGGAGGGTGGAGGAGGAGTTGCGGAAGATTCCTCAGATTGTTGAATGCGTCAACATTTCTGGTCGCTATGCTTTGCTCGTTAAAATTTACGCTTTGAACAATCGGCATCTACGAGATATTATCTACGAAAAAATTCATCCCATCGATGGGGTAGAAGGGACCAACTCAATTATCTGCTACGAGAGCGCTTTTGAGCGTAATATTCCCTTGGAATAGGGGGCCTTATGGTACTTTTTTAAAAATGCTGAAAAATAATTCTTTCTCCTGAGTACCTTTTTGTTTTTGCTGTTATAAAGGATTGTACGTCGAATTTCAGACTTGCCCGAAATTGCCTCGGAGAAACGATCCAAAGGCTGCGCGAACGACCGGTGCAAGCTCTAGCTCCATTAATTAATATTTTCAACTCGGTTTGTGATGCATCTATCCAAGCCGAAGAATAAGCGAATTTCACTTTTCGGATGGGCTGCGGCTCTTTCTATGCTGGTGGAATGGCCTGTTCATTATTTGTTTAGCTCCTTTAAATAAGCTATGGAAAAAAGATGGTGTCTGGCTCGTCAACGGACGAGCTGGACCCAATTCTCGGAATGTTTTGTCGCAAGAGTCGGCAGAATGATTTAAGCTTTAGATGATAAATTAAAAGCATGGAAACTAAAACTTTACGTACTCTTTTTCGCACTTTCCTGATCATTGGATGTCTCTTCTTTTTTGGGAAAGCTGGCTGGGCGCAACCCTATCCAGTGACGGCCAACCTACAGATGATCGGCCAGACGACTCCCAAGCTGGATGCCAGTATAGTGAAGCAATCCAATAAGGTGTATTATACCCTTATTATGAATGACCCCTCCCGAAAACTGTATCGGGCGAGGTTGCGCCTCACCATCTCTGGGATGGGGGTTACCATTCGAACCAGCGAGCGATACATACCGCCGGCCATCAACCTAACCTATAATGTTCCGGTGGTCCTGACTGGTGCCGATCTTGCAGAATATTTCGACATCGACAACCTGGATTTTACAGGATTGAGCAAAAAGGAGTTTTACAGCCTTGGCCGCCTACCAGAGGGGGCCTATTCTGTTTGTGTGGAAGCCTACGATTATTTCCGCGCCAACGACCCGCCGATCTCCAATAAAAGCTGTGCCTCCACACTTTTGATGGAACACGATCCACCGATCATCATCAATCCCATCGGTCAACAACCGAACAACAATCCGATGAGTATGAACTTGTCCTGGCAAGCAATGCATGTCGGGGCTTTTCCCGTTGACTATGAGATCGAGATATTTGAATCCATCAAGGGGATGACCGAAGAGCAAATCGTGACTCGGACAGCGCCCGTTTTTAGTGCCATTACACCACTGACTTCCTACTTGTACACGGCCAAAGATCCAAGGCTCAGAGCACATGTTGATTACATCTTCAGAGTCCGGGTTATCGATCCACTGAACGAGCAAACATTTGCTAATTTCGGATACAGCAAGCTGGAACATTTTCAACTTGTCTATTGCGAAGTTACTGGCAGACGTTGTGACGATCGAAACGAATGTACGATCAATGATGTCTACGACAGGGCTTGTCGATGTGTAGGAGAATTGCTGCCGGACTCGGACGGCGATGGGGTTTGTGATATGTTGGACAAATGCCCGGGCGGAGACGATAATGTAGATACCGACGACGATGGTATCCCAGACGATTGCGATGAGTGCGTCGTTGGCGGACCTTGCGACGATGGCAACCCTTGTACCTATAATGATAGGATCGGTTCTCGTTGTAACTGTTATGGTATCGAATCTGGCGACAATGATAAAGACGGTCTTTGTAATGCCATTGATCCTTGCCCGGAAGGCCCTCAGAGTGAGGATGCTGACAACGATAATATCGCCGATGCTTGTGATGATTGCATCGAAGGAACGCCTTGTGACGACGGCGATGTAAATACAACCAACGATGTATTGGTCTGGAACAGCCTTTATCCTCCTGGTGAGCCAACGCCCTCTTGGGTGGATGCCTGTGAGTGTAGAGGAACACCCGGCCCTTGCTATGGCAATGACAGTGACAACGATGGGGTGTGCGACAATGAAGATAAGTGTGAAGGCTTTGACGACAACATCGACAGTGATTTCGATGGCATTCCCGATGGTTGCGATACCTATGATAACTGTACCAATGCCGTATTGATCACTGCGCAACCAATAGACATCTATGTACCAACTTGTGATTACTGCCTGCCCATCATCCGGCAGCCCAACCAACGTTTTGTCTTACTGACAGGGATCAAAGTACAACTGCCCGATGGTTCGCATCGGGTACTCTCCGGTGCTACCGAGGGATTTAGTTTCCCGTATTGCTCCAATACAGAAGAAGCTTGTTTTGGTGGAACTTCCAGAATGGAGTATCTGACAGAGGAACTACATCGTTGGCTGCGAAACAACAACTACGAATACAGCGTTGCGCAATTTTCCTACGAGCCTCGCTACTGCCGATATACCAAAAATTCCATCGGTTCCATCGAGCTTGTCAACTCTGAAGTTCGCTTCATAGAAGCTTACTGGATTGGTAGTGATGAGGTGCGGACGATTGGGGAATTTGAGCCTGGTGGAAAGTGTCCCGGCCCAGGTATGAAGTACAAACTGACAGCCACCTTGGACAGTGAGAAGGTTTGCAGAATTCCTACTTATCAATGGAGTACAGGTGAAACGACTTCAGCGATCTATGTTGAAGCGCCACTGTCTAACTACTCAGTGACAGTCACCTGCCACGATGATTGTGAATATGTTTCTGGAACAGACATTCCTTGTATTGCCGGAGACCCTTGCGATGACTATGACCCTTGTACCATCGAAGAAAGTATGAGTGACGACTGTTTCTGCAGTGGAACCTACGTGGGCGATATGGATGGCGATGGCGCCTGTGATGCCCTGGATATCTGCCCTGGTGGAAACGACTACATTGATGCGAATAACGACAACATTCCGGATGCCTGTGTAACCGACTGTAGATTCGGAGAAAGATGTGATGATGGCAATCCATGTACGGTCAACGATCAATACGATCGAGAATGTAACTGTGCGGGTGTTTTCCAGGATACAGATGGCGATTCTGTTTGTGATGCGCTGGACAAATGTCCTGGTTTTCCAGATTACTACGATCTGGATTTAGACGGTATACCTGATAACTGTGACACTCTCGAGTGCATTACAGCGACTCGTTGTGCCAGCCGCGACTTGGTCAAAGCATACTGCGCTTGCAACAATATTAAGCGCATTCCATTGGATACACTCAGCATGTACTACTTCAGCATTGTTACCGGAGCCAGTATTGCTGATTCCCTGACGGTTGAAGAAACGGGTGATTCCTTGACCAACTTTGAGGTGGAATCTACCGGATCACTCAGTGAAGTACTCGACTTTGATCAAATTGCTCAGTGGAATGGTTACACCTGGGTGATGATGGATCAGGACGGCGATGGCGTTTGTGATTTGTTGGATATGTGTCCGGGTAGTAATGACTTGATTGATTTCAATAAAAACTGTATCCCTGATGGTTGTGAATTCGATTGCCGGCAAGACTATGGCTTGCAACTGCAGGTAATGTTCGACCGTGAATGTGACGATGGAGATGACTGTACGCCAAATGAGCAAATCAATTGCAACTGCGAGTGTGAAGGCATCATCGATGATAGTGACGGCGATGGCATCTGCGACGAAGACGATCCTTGCCAGGGAGGTAACGACAACCACGATGCAGACAACGACGGCATTCCCAATGCCTGTGATACGACTCCTTGTGGTTCTGGCGGCATAACGCCTTGCGACGATGGAGACGACTGTACCTATGGCGATTACATAGGGCCTAACCCTGACAATCCGAATGAGTGTATTTGTCTCAGTGGTACACCAGATATCGATACGGATGGCGATGGCGTTTGTGATTCTCAAGATCAATGCCACGGCTACGATGATGCTATTGATGCCGATGTGGATGGCATACCCGATTCTTGCGATGTATGTATCAATACCCAGTACCCAGGTACCGTTGGCATGCCTTGCGAAGACGGCCTAGATTGTACAATACTGGATGAGATCACCTTCTTGTACGATGAAGATGGCAATCAAATTGGTTGCGACTGTATCGGTATCGAGGTTGATTCGGATGATGATGGTGTTTGTGATGCTTTGGATCAGTGTCCAGGTTGGAATGACTTCGACGATTACGACGACGATGACATTCCGGATGGTTGTGATCCACCTTGGTATGAAATCGACTGCCCCATTAGAATCGATGTGGTGGCTGATACGGCCTATGGTCTCATTCTGAGCTTCGACGCAGATCAGGTAACAGTAGGAGATGTTCCCAATCCGATAGACATCAACATGCTGTACGATGGTCCGGCTGCAGGAACCTACCAAGGAACGATGATTCCTCTGACGGGTTATCGGGAGCTGAATGGAATCGTAGAAGCTTTCTACGAAGTACTCGATCTAGATGTCAACGGTGTGATCAGTTCTACCAATGGCCATTTGACGGTTTCTTTCTCAGAGCATCAGTCTTGTACTTTCGTGAGCAAAGGCCGCAAGGGACAATTCCTGAACCCAGTTGGCATTGAAGACATTTCCGCGATGCCCTGTCCGGCAGGTCTGCAGATCAAGGACGGAAAGCTGGAACTCAAATTGGCGAGTTCAGGCGCTGGCCCGATCAACCTCAACGACATTCCGCAAAGCTTTGAAGTCAACTTGAACGTTGGTCCAGGTACGCAAGTCTCTGGTACTGCGAATGTGACCAACATGACGGGAAGTACCTACACACTTTTTGTGGAAACAGATTTCCCAATCTCTACAACCAACGCTGCCACCGGTACCATTACCTTCCCCAACGGTCCCGACTGTGAATACAACATGGGTAACATTGTCACCATGCCTGGCTGTGCCTACTACCTCGGACAGCCCTGCAGCGATGGAGATACCCTGACCCACAGCGATGCCTACGATGTGAATTGCAATTGTGTGGGTATCGTCGGCCACGACCTCGATGGAGATGGCGTTCACGATGACATCGACCAATGTCCTGGCAACCCGGATACCGATAGCGATGGCAATGGCGTACCAGACCTTTGTGAATGCCCCGTTCCGTCGTTGGCTTCCATACAAGTTATCAATGGCAACGATGTAGAGGTCGTTATTGAAAATAATGGAGAGCATACAGACTATGCTGTATATTACTTCCCGACTGGAAACGCCCCGGGTGACACCATCCTCACGTCAATGTCCCCTGTTGTCCTACCTAACGTCCCGGCTGATATAGAGTACACCATTGAAGTGGAGGCGACTTGTACTTCCGGGCATACCTCCAACCGCGCCAGCGGAACCATTGTTGTTCCATTCGATCCCGATGCTTTCTATTGTGGCATCGAGCCACCGGTGGACCTGAGCAATGTGAATCCACTGCCACTGCTAAAAGTAGACGATGTCATTACCGCGGGTGATTTTCTAGTCGTGATCTCAGAAGTCAGCGGTGAAAACGGCACCTTCTCCGGTGCTGGATACATCGAAGTGCCTTACCTGAATCAAATCCGACTGAATGTAACTTTCAAAGACATCTATGTCAACAACGATTACATCTTCGTCGATGGATTGATTGAAGTGACAGGTATCGGACTGGCATTGATCAGTGAAGAACTGGCCAACTTGCTCAATGATATTGTTGGTGGTTTGGAACAGGTAGCAGGTGTTTTGCAGACGATAGAAGATGCTCTGGAAGCATTGGAGTTGATCGTCGGGGAGATGAATTCGCTGGAAGACTATTACAACAATGGCCACAATTCCCTGGTGAATTTGCAGACCATTTTGGAGCAAACGCCACACCTGCCTGACAACGTCATTCAAGGTTTGGAAGATGCCATCGATTGTGTGGTACAATCTGCCAACGACGATGATTTCCTCAACTGTAAGCAAGGACTGGTAGATGCCATTGCGGCTCTCAATGAGGCATTGGCCATTCTGTACGATGCAACTCAGCAGATCGTTTTCAGAGAAAGTACCAACCAGACATATGGATTCGATACCTTGAGATATGGTCCACACGATGCCCACTACCTGGAAGTCCAGTCTATTGCCGGACAGCATTATAGCGTAGCATGGAAATCTGTCAAGAGTGGTGGAACAGATGTCGTAAAACCACAGTTGAGAGGCGGTGGTGCCGTACCTGCGAACATCCACTTTGAAGACATCAATGAGGCGCCCATCAGTACCAATGGCAATGGAGAAATTCCGGTTACAGGTAAAACACATGAGTATGTAGAGCAGATATATGCCATCGAAACGGAGCCTGGAAACGATACGGTACATGTTGCCGGACAAGTGGCAGTTGTCAGTTATGATGAAAAGCCCATGAACGTTGTCCTGGTTCCTGTTAACCCCGCTGTCGGTACCAATGTACCATACAGTGGCTACAATGAAAATACAGTCATTCAGGCGGTGAAGGACATCTTCAGCTCTGCGGTCGTAAAGGTCGAATTCCCACAAACAGCCCACCCAGGTGTAGTGGTCAGTGGTTTTGACAACGTCATGAACAGCGCGACGCAAAACGAATCGGTCTACACTGCGGAGATGACTTCCATCATTGATGCTTTTGAAGATACCAATCTGGCTTTTGACGATGTGAAATACATCTTCATCGTCAATGAGCATGAGGAAAGTCAAGTGGTAGGAGAGATGCCTCCGGGCAGACAGTACGGTTTTGTTTTCCGACAAAACATCATCAACAATGTTCCAGCTTCCGACCACGAAACACTTTTCATCAAAACCGTAGCGCACGAATTAGGGCATGGTGCCTTCAGCTTGCAGCATACTTTCTCTGAGTTTCCAGAATTGGAAAGAGCATCCACTTTCAACCTGATGGACAATGCACTCGGAACCGACCTGCATAAATACCAATGGGATGCCATTCACCAGCCTGCACCTGATACCAGAGTATTTGGAGACGACGAAGACAGTCAAAACTGGGTGTACAACGGACCATTCAAAGAATTGAAATTTGGGGCCAACTCTGATAACACCTTCAGCTTTATGACCCCAACTGGGCATTACATCATCCTACCAGAAGATGTAACCCATGTAGTAACTTACTACGGTTTCTACGGTTCGTCGATCAACATCAACTACGATAAGTTCATCAACCAGGTGCCAGGTTCCTTGAAATCATTCAAGATCAATGGTGTTGAATACAATGCAGAGGTAACCCACGATGCGGTCAACAACAAGTACTACTTCTCCGGATACAAAGACAACAACGGAACCTACTATGCACCTCCGGCTTCGAACCCGAATGTCGACTACAACAAGGCCATTTTTGCCGGAATCTTTCCGAATAGCTTTGAGTTCTATGAGGTCAGTACATCAGCAGGTATAACAACGCAGCCGGTCACTCCGGAAGAGATGAAAACGGTGCTGAGCTATCCTGCCATGAACAGATTGTCTGGTGGTGAAAAGATCAGTTGGAGCTTTGAAAATACAGGTGTTGTCGGTTCTATGTTTGGCGACAGTCAGACCATGTTGAACAAAGAGGTCATCGAAATCGTATTCAAGAACTTCCAAAGAGGGGATGGTTCGGCACTCATCAGAAGTAAGTTGCTGGAATTGGCAACGGCCTATAAATTCCTATTCCTGAAAGCTTCTGACGACTACCACTTCTCATCTTGGAGCTGCGTCAATTTTGCTTCCGTCTTCAATACCTCGCCTGGTGATTTCGACCAGCAGTTCAGAGCGGATTACTGTAATTGCTCCACATCCATGGTCTCAGGTATCACAACCTGCTCGACCATCACGACGCCTCCGGGACGCCAGGCACTTCTGGAAGAATTCTACAACTTCTTCACGGTAGACTTCCTGCCAGTAGAAGCTCAGAATAACCTCGACGCTTTACAGAGCCTGACCGTCAATGACATTCAAACAAAACCGTTCAGAGACTTGGCAGTCTTGGTTAATTCTGCGAGTGTCAATGAAATCAACAACCACGTCAGTGCTAAGCAAATTCTTTGGTTGCTGAGTCGTTTTGCCAACATCAACGGCGGCAATCCAAATGAAACCAATAGTGCTACCAGCGCAGAACACGCGATTGTTCGCTTGATCAAGAATGCAGGTGAGACCAAAGCAGATTCTATCGTGCTGGGGATTGAAGGCGAAAACTTGATCCAAACCGATCAGTTCCTCTTCTGTCAGCTGTTGAATGGCGTAAACAATACAGTTCTCTTCATCGGTACCGATCAGCGTAAAGAATTGGTCTTGGCGATGGTCGATCTCTTCTCGAAGAGTCAAACAGTTGCCGACCAACGATTTGCAGACTACGTCAGTAATTTTGAGGAGAGAACCTTTATCCTGGATTATCAGAATGTACTCAAACGGATGGCCGTGGAAATAGGCAACAATGCCAGTCCACTGATTATTGCGGCCAATGCCCTAGGGAACAATGTCGGTTATCAGGCTTTCTCGTATCACTCGGTAGACCATACCTGTGACAACGACGGAGAAGAGATCACCCTGACCCAAAGCGATAAATCTGGATTTAGGGTGTTATCCGAAGGGCCGACTGTACCCTTGCGACCATTCGACGTCATCTCCTTCCACAACAAATCCAACCTGAGTACCCTGCGTGGAGTTGTACCTCCCAACGGGAACGCCAACCGAAGCCTGGTACCTGCACTCGTCGGTGCTTATGGCTCACTTGAAGGAGACAGTGAAACAACCAAGCAACTCATCGTCACAGCGATCGATGTCGTTACGATTGCCACAGGCGCCGGTGCTCTGTCGGCAGCCATGAAAGTCCGCAAAGCCTTGATCCTGATGGATATGGCAAGTAGTGGATTCAGCTTGGCGGCAACCGCCTTGAGCGACATCCAGGGACACGACAATGTTACCAATGCCTTGAATACGCTGTCCATGATTACGGGCGCCTTGTCTCTAGGGGCTGGTGCTGTAGACTTGGCCACTCGCTCAGGACGAGCAGCGGATGGTGCACTGGCATTGACCAGGCCGGAATTGAAGAACACGACCCTGGCGATGAACAATACGGAATTCCCGGTCGTCAATCGATTCCAGCAACTAGCCGATGCAGTACTACAGGTATCTCATCTGAACATCCAGCAGTTTGCCCTGCAGCACATGGACCACATCGACAACCTCATGTTGGTCATGACAAAGGCTTACAGTGATGCAAAAGCGGCTGGTAATACAACATTGGCGGCCAGCTTGAAAGCGGCGACCAGACATGTATTGGATGCTTTGGAAGACCTGAACAATCCATGGAACTACTTCCTGGGTAAATTCAACATCCCGGTTCCAGCCTTCCTCACGAAGATCAATCCACTCAGCGATGTGCTGAAGGCCAGACTACAAGAGATCGTAGCAGCAGCTCCAGGCTACCAGCCATTGAAAACTGTTTTGGAAGGACCATTGTCTGGCATAGAAGGGCTACTGACTTCCATCAATGCAATGGGTAACATCCCTGTGAAGGAAGCGGTCCTCAAGCACTTCCATCCGAATATGGCTGGTACCATCGACAATTGGAAAGCCGGTGGTGGTGTGATGAGTTACGACGAAGTGACAGGGGTATTTGGCTTGAAAGCTACGCCGACCTCCGCAGTCGTTGCAACGGCAGAAATTGCTGGTAATCAGAAATTCCTGCGAATCGCGAACGATGGATTTGATGCTGCTGGCACTGGAACCATCAGAGAATTGGGTGATCCGAATTTGATCATCAAGGATGCCAACGGTACGGTGCTAACCGGTAAAGTTGATATTGTAGAGTTGCCAAACGGACAGATCAGGTTCCGACAGACGCAGGTCAACTACAGCGTGCGCGCGGCAGCCATGTCCACCATTCCGGCCAGAGCCAATGCCTTGATCAAGCACCTTGACAATGATGCCGCTCTGCGAGCTTTCTTCCAGGGTGCAACACCTACGGAACTGAACCAGTGGCTTGGATTGTGGGACGAAGCCATCTTGGCTGCCGGCAGAATCGGGGACGATATTTCAGATGTAACCGGTCCACTCCTACAGAGATACAAGCAGCTGAAAGATGCCTTCACAGGAGCTGTCGACAATAGCCTGTATGGCATGTCGAAGTTGACGGATTCAGAGGTCAACCACCTGGTATCTTTGAAAACAGAAATCAATGCACTGGGCAACAAGCGGGTGAACTTGCTGGAGGACTTGGCCAACGTCAGTTCGAATGCCAACCACATCTCCAAGCATGTAACCTCCCTGACAGCTAATTTGATTACCGCCTTTGGAAAGCTGTCGACCGTAGCTGCCAGATACGACATCACTTGGTTGAATAGAGCGGATGCTTGGTTGACGGCCGGATTGGACATTGTACCAACGCCTTCAACACCTACTCGGGTTAGACAAAGTGTCGACTTGATAGATGGTACGGTGACGATTGGAAGAATATTCAAGGATAAATTATTCTCTACCAGATTCTTATCAGGTCATTCAGGAACAGGCATTGGATCGGCTACCAACCGTTGCCAGGTACTGACAGGTGCTGGCCAGAGACGAGTCGTTAGAGACCCTGATTTGTCTGGATTCAGCCAGGCCGATAAAGATTTGCTCTTGGGAGGAAGTCAAGCCAGCCCGAACCCAGGTGCGCACGCTGCTCACCGACATGCTCCAGATGTAGAAGACGATGCCTTGAAGCTCAGAGCCGAAGAAGGATATGCTCCGGATGGTAGTAGAGGTGGTTCTAATAACAACCCTAGTATTCCATCTGCTTCTACCAAGTTCAAGGATGTAGCAGCAATGGAAATGGCACTGAACCATGTTAGACCAGGAGGCGTAGGTACGCCATTCGATGTGGCCAAGAACGCCAAGCTGGCTACGGACCCCAACGCACTCTCTTTCCCAGTAACACACGATTTTGGAATTGAAATGGGATCTGGGTATTTTCACCCCTCAATCAGTGGTAGCGTTCCTAAAGGAAACCTTCCACTGTCAGGAGTCATACCCACAGGACCACTGACGAAGATCAGAGCCTTCTATCGCAGGAGTACTCCTACAAGCAACGATTGGTATTTAGTAACGATGTATCCAGAATAAAATGAATAAGCAAGAGCAAGATCAATTGGTAGGATCGGGTCTGAGCATTTTCAACAGAGAATTTTACTATTCTCACGAAAACTACAGGCAGATTTTCAAACAAGCCATCGAACATCCCGGTAGTGCGGAGTTTGCAGGAAAGTTAAAAAAGGCAATGGCATTGGCAATGGCCGATCCTGAGTACGACTGGAAACAGGCAGCCGACAAAGCCGAGTTTAGCTTCTACAGCGATCAAGCAAACAACGACCGCTATCTACTTGAGATAAAACTGTTGGCCTGGGATATACTGTTCCCCGATTCGGTTCTATCAATTGATCAGCTCAAAGCATTGTACACAGTTTTTTTGGATCAAGTTACCGACTTGTCTAAAAACGGAACAGAGTGGATTGACGCTCGTCAGGTCATCGCAGCGATAAAGTCAAATCATTCGGACTGGCTGGACATCGAGCTATACGATTTAATGCGAGCAAAATATGAACTGGACCCGGAAGATGTGCAGATCGACGTCCAATTCGACTTTCCAAACGAGTGGTCTTTTAAATCAAAGAATACAAACAATAACATGTTATCATGAGAACTAAATTAATAGCTGCTTTTCTACTGCTTTGTTTTGCGGTTCAGGCCCAATCTCCTTCGAAAATCCTGAAGCCTCATTTCAAAAAAATCCAAAAGCAAAAGCCGTCGCGCTTGAGCAAAGATCAGGCAAACAGCCTTTTGAAAGATGCCGATGTGTTTCAGGTGATGGGTGTGTACACGCGCTCCTCCAACGAGGCGGTTCAGCGGGAAGCTGTTCGGCTGACCACCAAGTTGGGCGTAGAGCATGAAGTGGAGCGCAGCCGCAAAGTGGCGGTTCACCTGTTGTTGGAGGCAGCAAAAAGCGGCTCTTCGGTGATTCAATACCAAGTGGCTCATGGCTTGCAAAAATTTCAGGTCTCAGATTTTGACGAACTGGCTCGAAAGCTGCTGGTCGAGCACATGCAAACAAAGCCCAATCATGTCGACGAATTTTTTCTGACGGCCGGCTTTTTGGGTATGCGCAACGAGCTGGAGGCCATGCGCCCCGAATATCGCAAGCGCAGTGCGACCCGCCGGGCGCTCAACCTGGCACTGACCCGTTGTGGCAATGAACAAAAGATCGAATCGATGATGGAAAACATCGAAAAAATCCCTGTCAACGACCAGTTTGTCTATGAGGTCGTACCGATGATGGTCTACACCCGGCAGCGGCCGCAGATGGATTTTCTGCTGAACCTCATTATGAGCAACAAGCGCTCTTGCCGACCCGTCGGAGAAGATGCTGATGGCTACATCATTTGTGGCTATCGGGTCATTGAACAAATTGCACCAGTGATCGAAGACTTTCCCGTTCAGGTCAATGAGGCGACAGGGGATTTGGCCGTGTCGAATTATCGGCAAGCCATGAAGCAAGTCCGCCAGTGGATTGAAGACAACAAGACGAACTACGTATTGAAAGAAGATGTTTTTTAACCCAAAATAATGCTATCCGGCAGAAGCTGTTGAAGACTAAAACCATACCTTTTTTATACGGCCTTTGCCAACCGTTGTAGTATAACAGACGAATTTTTTTTCTGGATTTTTATTCGGCTTCTGTGCCGGGTAAGCACAACTAAAGACTTATGAAACTAAGACTTTTGACAATCATTTCTTTGCTTTTCTTTGGCCTCATTCCGCTGGGTGCCACCTCCGGCTCTAACGGAGGACCGGGCGGGCCGGGGCTGATCAAACGGCACCTAAGCCTAAAAAAGGATTTTTCCGTACCCGTCGATTCAATGGGTTGGATGGAAGAAGAATCCGTTCGGGTTCCGGTCAAAAAATCAGACGATGGCTTTCTGTTTCCGGAAATAGAGGACTACCTCATGTCGCAGGCCGAAGGACCTATGGAGGCTCCTCAAGGACTCAACAACAATACCGACCCCATGACCGATATTCTGGGTCAACTGGGAGATGGAACCTACAGTGAAAAGGTCAAGGAAGCCAAGCAGGTCATCGAAAAGGCCATCGAAGTTGGTAACTTTTTGACCACACTCACCGGGGCCAATCTGGAAAAGGCAACCCTTCCCATCGTCATCAAAAAGACGATTGGAAATGTGACGGCTTACATGGTCATCAACCGCATCGTTCTCAAACCACAGTATGCCGAGTTGGATGTCTTTGTGGGCATGCGCATTCCTTCCAAGAATAGCAGCGTTACGGCCTCGGTCGACATCAAGGGAATTCCCGGTGATGGGCTGGTGTTGATGTTTGCTGCCTCTGGCATCAAGTTTTCATCTTCGGCGGGTATCGTTGGGGATGCGACGGTTGGCTTGCTCAGTACAGTAGCTTTTGAAATTGGTGGCTCAAACAAGAAAACGGCTGTCGTGTTGCGGCCCTGGTATGAGCACGAAGCGCCTCCGGGAAGTTTTTCGGGTGATTATGGAACCTTCATTACCATCGATTGCGATGGGGTCAAGGAATTTGGTGTCGAAGCCGATGTGTACTTCAGCCGCGATTGGATGCTTCCTTTAGATGCCAACGGCGACATTCTCCAAGGGGAAACCGACCGGGTCAATGGACATATCCAGGTTTTGGTGCAAGATTGGAACAACCTGCTTTTGGAAAACATCAGCATCACCAGCTTTGTGCTGACGCGCTTCCAGGATATGAGCTTCACCTTAACCAATGCCAATGTCGATTTGAGCGATTACCGCAATCCATCTACACTGACATTTCCCGCAGGTTATCAACACGGCTTACCCCCCAATAATCTCTCTCTTTGGCGAGGGGTCTATATCGAACACATTGAGCTGACCCTTCCTTCGCCATTCAAACGAAAATGTAGTGGCTATGGAATGGAAGAAGACATTCCGGAATTGGACAAGAGCTTGGAAAGGCGAGGTGATCCATTGCAATGGGAGCAAGAACAGGCTTTCGATGCCTATGCTTCTGCTGACGTCTTTGGCACTTCCGGAGGCCCGAGTGCCGGAGGGTATGACCTTCGACCTACTTCGGAAGATGTCGAGCTGACAATGGCCAACAATACCTGTCGAATCAAAGTTGGTGCAGAAAACCTGCTGATCGACGAAACTGGTGTGAGCGGCCTATTCTACATCGAAGGAGAAGTACCGCTCCTCAGCTCGGGCCTAATGGACAATTCCTGGGGCTGGTCGCTGGATTATATTGAAGTAGGGCTGTTGCAGAGTAAGGTCGATCAGTTTGGATTTGGTGGAATGATCGCCGTTCCGATCCTGAAGGAAACCACTCCTTTGGGATATGAGGCGCACATCAACTTCCCCGACCCGGCGAGTGACAATTACGAATATATGTTTGCCGTAACCTTGGAAGACGATCTGCAATTTCCGCTTTGGAATGCGGCGCAGGTCAACCTGATGGGTGGCTCACAAATCATCATCGAAGGAGAAATTGGTCCCAACGGTAAGGTGGTAGAATTCTTGCCAACAGCCAACCTCAGTGGTTCGCTGGCCATCGGAAAGCCCTCCGATTATGTCAACAATCCCAACGGTCCGGATGTAAAGATCGCAGAAGTAACGTTCAATCACCTGATTCTGCAAACACAGCAACCTTACCTATCCCTGGACCCGGATCAAGGCAGCATTGGAATCTCTTCCGACTTAAATTCCAAGGTACTCAACTTCCCGGTTAGCCTCAACAACTTTGAATTGACGTCTTTGGAAAATGGTACAAAGGCTTCTTTGGGAATGACCATCGGTTTGGATTTGATGAGTCCGGATGATGGTGGTTTACAAGCCAGTGGTGGTTTTCGAATCATTGGCAAACTCGTCATTGATGGCAATGGCGCACACAAATGGAAATTCGACAAACTGGAATTTGATGGTGCCCACATCGCTTTGAACTTACCAAGTTTTAAGGCGGAGGGGACCATCAATCTTTTCAGAGACGATCCAACATATGGTGATGGATTCAGCGGCGTGCTTTGCGCCCGGATCATGGGAGACAACAATGGAACACCTGCTTGTCAGGACAACAGTGGCAAGTTTAAACTGGATATGGCGGCCATTTTTGGAGCCAAAAACAATTACCGCTACTGGTTGGTGGATGCCTATGTCAGTGGCAGTGCCATCAACGTCCCGATTCCGCCGACTCCTTTGGTCTTGAATGGTTTTGGCGGTGGTGCTTTCCACCACATGAAGCCAGTGGGTTACCAAGACCCATCTAGTGGTCCGCCCCTAGGTGTTGGCGTCGATGCGTCAGGTATCATTTACGAGCCGACCCCTACCACCAAGCTGGGATTGAAGTTTGCTGTTGGCTTGACCAATACACCAGGCAATACCTTCCAGGGCAAACTCACTTGTATCCTCCGCTTTGGTCCGAACATTTCTCTACAGAACATTACCTTCTGGGGTGTCGGAGAGATCATCAACAATGTTGCTGGTGATACCGATCCTGCCAGCCGGGTAGAGACCGTTGCACAGAATGAAAGCCAGATGCAAAATGCGGATGCACAGTCAACGCAAAATGCCTCCAACGAGATAAAGTTCAAGCTGGGATTGAGTCTTGATTTCGAAAATGGATTTTCTTTCCACGGCTATGCCGATGTCAACATCAACCAACCTTCTGCCGGCCTGACGGGCTCCGGTACGCTCGATCTATTGATCGATCCGGGTAACAACCGCTGGCACTTATTCATCGGAGGTTATCGCGATGGCTCGGTACAAGTGCCTTCCTTCTGGAATCCACAAGCTTCTATTTCGCTTTACCCTGTATCGGTATCCCTACAATACTGGGGACAAACCTTTACGGCCGACGTATACTTCCTGACGGGTAACGACATACCTGGTCCGCCACCTCTGCACCCAGAAGCAGCCGCCTACTTTGGCGAGAGCGTTGCTACGAACCGCGGTGATCTGAATGGCAGTTGTCCAGGAAGTACTGTTGCGATGGGAACCGGCTTCGCCTTTGGCGCCAGTTTGTTCTTCAAATTTGAGAAAAAGATCAAGAAGAAAATCCTCTTTGCAAAAATCACGGTCCTGAAAGTCAAGGTATCTGGAGGGGTTGGATTCGACCTATCCTTCCTCAAGTACGACCCCAATGCGGTCTGTCAAAATGGAACCTCGCCACATGGGGTGAATGGCTTCAGAGCGACCGGGCGAATATGGGCTTTTGTAGATGCGCGCGGTAAGGTACTGGGGATTCCGCTTCCGACAATCGGTGTGGGTGTCAAGCTAGAAGCCGACATCGTCAAGCCGTCTTACTTCGATGCGACTGTAGTGATCAACTTCATCAAGAAGTGGCGCTTCAGCCTCGATCTGGGAGATAAGTGCGGTGTACTATGTAATTAATTTCGTTTAGCTTAAATGCTGGATTAATAGCCTCCTGTTCCGAACAAAGCGTGTAAGCGTTCTGGTCGGACAGGAGGTACTTTTTTTAGACAATGCCTTTTTCGACGGCATAGCGAACCAGCAGGGGCGTGTTCTTCAGTTCGAGTTTGGATAAGAGGTTTCTGCGGTGGGTTTCGATGGTTGTGGGGGAGATGAAATTTAAAGATTACGATTTATAGGTTGAGCTTTTACTAGTGACCATCATTTTTTTGTTTGCTGATTTTTAGTATATCATATATGGATTTAGTCGATAAGAATACCATAGTGATTGCGCCTAGAAGAATATATTTTTTTTCACCAGCTAGGTTACCCAAGTATTCATTAGGTGCATTGCATATTTTAATCAGTATTGCGATTGAAGTTGAGAGAGCTATGCATGCTATAAAAATAATTATGAATTTTGAGAGATCTATATTTCTTTTTGAGGAAACTCCCTTAATTACATATGAGATTCCAAGGATTATCCCTATTATAGCT
>JBCCSZ010000076.1:0-26806 GCA_039199225.1 Bacteroidota bacterium | reverse complement strand
CAAGCAGCTGAGCCGAAGCTGGACACCCTGTGCCAACAGCTAATTTACAATGATGCCAATGACTACAACCTATTGGTACAATGGCCATTGGGCGAAGAGCGGATCGGAGGGGCCGTAGACTTTGGCGATGCTGTTCATGCACCAATTGTTTGCGACCTGGCCATCGCTTGTGCTTATGCTGCAATGGGTAAAAATGATCCGATGGCTGCCACCATGGCGGTGGTCGAGGGTTTCCATAAGGTTCATCCTTTGGAAGAAACAGAGGTAGCGATTCTTTTTCCTTTGATCGCCCTGCGACTGCTGGTGAGCGTGACGACTTCTGCCATCAATGCTCGTCAAGCACCCGAGAACGAATACTTGCAAATCAGCTCGGCCCCTGCCTGGCGCTTATTGCAGCAACTGCGTACCATCGCACCATCGCTGGCTCACTACCACTTTCGCCACGCCTGCGGCTGGGCGCCCTGCCCACAGGCGGCCTCCTTCCGGCAGTGGATGGCCACGCAAAACTTTCTCCCTGTCGTAGAGACTCAATGGCAAGGTGTGGCCGCTCTGGACCTAAGCGTTGGCAGCCTCGACCTAGGGCATCACAGCCAGTATGAAGAGATCGACGCCTTTTGTGATCGCATCGATGGGTTGTTGCAGGAGCAGAAAGCGACGATTGGGCTTGGAGGCTATGGAGAGGTCCGGCCGTTTTATACAACGGATGCCTATCAAGTCAAAGGGCATGCCGGGCCGCGTTGGCGAACAGTGCATCTGGGCCTAGATATCTGGGCTGCAGCCGGAACGGCCGTTCGGGCGCCCTTTCCTGGCCGTGTCCGCTACAACCACAACAACATCGGCGAAAGAAACTACGGTCCTACCTTGATTTTGGAACACGAGTGGTCCGACGGACAAGTTTTCTATTCCCTATATGGTCATTTGAGCGAGGATTCTTTGAGGGGCCTTCAAGCGGGAGATGCCGTCGTTGCAGGGCAGCTCATCGCTCGGATTGGCGATCGCCCCATCAATGGCAATTGGCCGCCTCACCTACATTTTCAATTGATGTTGGACCTGTTGAATGAGGAAGGAGATTTTCCAGGCGTTGCCTTTCCGGAGGTTGCTGAAATCTGGAAAAGCCTTTGTCCCGACCCGGCCGCGATGATTTTGTCGGAGGCTGCTTTGGCAAGTTTGAATCGGCATTTGGCAGGACAACACAATCTGGCTTTGGACCACATTCTCCAAAAACGGCGTTCCAAGCTGGGCAAGGGGCTCAGCATTTCCTATCAAAAGCCGCTGATCGTGCCGCGCGCCAGCCGACAGTATTTGTACGATCAAACAGGACGGCGCTTTTTGGATACGGTCAACAATGTGGCGCATGTCGGGCATCAACATCCCAAAGTGGTGCAGGCAGCCAGTCGGCAAATAGCTGTCTTGAATACCAACACCCGCTATCTGCATCCGCAAATACTCCAATACGCAGAATCCTTGCTGGCAACCTTGCCGGAGGAGCTGTGCGTGGTCCATTTTGTCAACTCTGGTAGCGAAGCCAATGAATTGGCGTTGCGGATGGCTAAAACGATGACCGAGCGACAAGATGTTGTGGCTGTGGATGTGGGCTATCATGGCAACACGGGCGCTTGCATTGATGTTAGTTCTTACAAATTTGATGGTAAAGGGGGGAGTGGCGCGCCTGCGCATACGCACATTGTCCCGATGCCGGATACGTACCGGGGAATTTTTCGGGCAGACAAGCCAAATGCAGGGATGCTGTATGCTGAGACTGTTCGGGAGGCCATAGGGCGGATGGAGGAACAAGGGCGTCGGCCGGCAGCTTTTATTTGCGAAGGGATTCTGAGTTGTGGTGGCCAGGTGGTTTTGCCGGCCGGTTATTTGAAGGCGGCCTTTTCGCATGTTCGTCAGGCGGGCGGTATTTGTATTGTGGATGAGGTGCAAACTGGATTTGGGCGTGTTGGAGAGCATTTTTGGGCTTTTGAGCTACAAGGAGTGGTGCCAGATATTGTAACGATGGGTAAGCCCATTGGCAATGGCCATCCCTTGGGCGCTGTTGTTTGCACCCGGGAAGTTGCTGATGCTTTTGCCAATGGCATGGAATTTTTCAATACGTTTGGTGGCAATCCGGTTTCTTGTGCGGTTGGGTCGGCAGTACTTGATGTGGTACAGGAAGAGGGATTGCAGCAAAATGCTTTGACCATTGGTCGCATGCTACAAAATGGATTGCGTCAATTGCAAGGGAAATACCACTACATAGGGGATGTCCGCGGGCATGGATTATTTCTGGGGTTTGAGTTGGTTAAAAATGGAAAAACCTTGGAACCAGCAGCCGATTGGGCCTCTTTCATCGTTAATCAAATGCGAGAGCGAGCAATTTTGATGAGTACAGATGGACCTCTACACAATGTTATCAAGATCAAGCCTCCCATGTGTTTCAATGAGCAAAACGTCCATTTTTTCCTGGAGGAATTGGAATTGGTCTTGCAAATGATCTAGTATGAATAAGATTTCCAGACGTAAATTTATCTTCAGTGGCTTGCTCACAACGCTTGGCTTACTGCTGGTAAATGCGCTGTTCATCGAACGTTTTTTTATCGAGCTGAAAGAGTTTTTACTGGCCGATAAGCGAGAAGGAGCTGTCAGCATTTTGCAGCTATCAGACTTACACCTGAAGGGCATCAAATGGAAACACCGCTTGCTCGTTGATAAGATCAACAACTTACAGCCCGACCTGATTGTCATTACCGGTGATGCCATTGATGACAAAGAGAACCTGCCTCTCCTAGAAACCTTTTTGGAGAGTCTCAACCTGAGCATCCCCAAAGTTGCCATTCTAGGCAATTGGGAATACTGGGGCGGTGTTGATCTGGACAAGCTCAAAACCCTCTACCGCCGGCAAAATTGTACGCTCCTCATCAACCGAAGTCGACAGTATCAGGTGCGCAATCGCTCTGTCGCCATAACAGGTATCGATGACCTCGTTGGCGGCAAGGCGGACTATCAGCAGGCCATCCGCCAACTCAAAGCGTCGGATTACCACATCGTACTGACCCATTGTCCGGCCCATCGCGACCGCATCGCATTGGAAAAAGGAAGTGAAAAAATCGATCTGATTCTCTCTGGCCATACCCATGGTGGACAAATCAACCTACTGGGTTTTGCACCCTTCAAGCCCAACGGCAGTGGTCGCTATGTGAAAGGCTGGTATCGCGAAGAAGGTTTGGATTTGTTTGTTTCCAAGGGCATCGGTACGAGTGTGCTGCCGTTTCGTTTTGGGGCGAGGGCAGAGGTGGCTGTTTTTTACTTATAAGCGGACAAAACTAAAAGCCAATTGCAAAAACTACTACAACACATCTCTGAGCGTGCCTTTGTAGGGAGCGAATTGAGAGCGCGGATCGAGTCTGATTTTGAAGCCATCACTGTGGCTAAAAAAGAGATTCTCCTCTCTGAAAACAGTCGGGCAGATTATCTGTATTTCATCGAAAAGGGCCTGATTCAAAATTACTATTTTCACGACGGAAAAAAGATCACTTCTTGGTTTTATCTGGAAGGACAATTTGTGACTGCCTGGTCGAGTTTTTACCAACAATCGCCAAGTTTTGAGGAGATCGAGTGCTTGGAAGAATGTCATCTGTATCGCATCAGCTTTGCGGCCTATCAAAAATTAATTGCTGATTTTTCTGCCTTTGGAAACTTTGCGCGACTTCTAGCAGAGGACATACTAAGTCTGCTCGACGAATTTTACAAAGCCTGGTCGTTCCTTTCTGCCAAAGAAAAATACCAATTGGTACTCCGCTATTTTCCGGAAATCGAGCTGCACATCAAATTGGGACTTGTTGCATCCTTCATGGGCATTTCGCAGGAAACGCTCAGCAGGATTCGCGCCGGGAAATGATATTTTGATCTAGGTCAAAAGAAGTCTTGTCAAAGCCCGCTACTTTTACATCATTATTGATCGAATCAGTTTCTTATAATGATGCAAGAATATTGGAAATCCATCTTGGCATTGATCCTGATGCCCTTTGCTTTTTACTTCAACTTGGCAGACTTCTATTTTGCCATCCTGTTCCTGATTTGGAGCTTCCTGGGCATTCGCAACCGGAGCATCTATTTGCTGGACCATGTGTCTAGGGATAGAAGTCCTTTGCTGTTTTGGGTGGTGGTCGTTCTGTGGATTGTACTGTCCATACTCAGTTTGGCTTATTCCGAACCTTTCATAGCATGGTATTATGGATATTGAAGAGGCATGCAAAACCTCTGGTCAATTATTTACAAACATTCAAAACGATTTAAAATGAGCTTATCTGTCAAATCACCCCTATGGGTTTTACTACTGCTTTGTCTGATAACTTTTTCTTGTAAAGGAGAGGAACAGACTGCCAAAAAGAAATTTATACCAAGTGCTTCCAAGCTTGAGTTGGAAACAGATGCAGAAGAGACAACCAGCATGCACTCAACTGAAAAAGAGCAAGCTGCGGAACAAGTATTGGTTGAATCGGAGGCCAAACGTCTTCAGTCAAAAGCTCCAAAAGGGAGCGATCCGGATGACATTCAAGGTGTTTGGGAAGTAAAAAATAATTACTACATGGCGGTCTACGAAATAGAAAAGTACAAGGGAAAATACGTTGGCAAAATCCATTATTACAACGATGGTAAAACGGAATATACAGGTACGGGAAATGAGGAGGATTATTTTATTGAAGGAATTACTTTTGAGGATGGCATGTACAAAAATGGTAAGATGCACCTCCCGGATGGATCTTTTTACTATGTAGTTTTTACGCTCGATGGCGATGAGCTGACAGTGGTGATGTCCTTGAAAGAGCAGCCCTACAAAGAAGTCTGGAAAAGAAAAAAGGTTTAAAACGATTCCGGAGGTATCATCATCTAACTTCAAATGTTGCGCAATGAATCAGATTGTTTTTGCAGATTTATCCACTTATACGCCAGAGAAAACAATGGCCTTTTACAAAGCTGTTTTTGGGTGGACTTTTTACAATGATCATGGCTACTACCTGGCTTACCAACAAAGCAGGGAAATCATTGGCTTGTATGAAACCCCTGAGAAATTCAAACAGATGCGCATGCCGCATTTTTGGATGACCTACATACAGGTTGAAAATGTTGGTCAAACTGTCGCTAAGGTCAAAGCCTTGGGAGGTATTATTGAGCTGGTGGATGAAAGCAATCCAATTGGCGGGGTCGCTTTGATTCGAGACCCCCAAGGAGCAGGCTTTACCATTTACGATGGCAACCAACTCCATACCCGAACGAATAACGAGGTCAATACATTGGTTTGGAACGAATTGCACGTGTCCGATATGCAAAAGGTCAAACTATTTTATCAGGGTCTCTTCGATTGGATCTTTTACGAGTTGGCGCGCGATCATTATCAAATTTATACCTCCGATGAGGTCCATACGGCAGATGCGTTGAATATTCCAAATGAGTACAAAGGCAAGTACGAATATTGGGTGTGTACCTTTGGCGTAGACGACTTGGATACTTCCAGTGAGACGATCCTAAAGCAGGGGGGAAGCTTGATAATGGATGAGGGAAAACGAAGGTTGTTTACCGACGACTCTGGTCAGGCATTTTTCTACATTCAGGAGGTATCTTCTTAAGTGCAAGGACGATCAATTCTCGCCATAAATTTGAATGATTCCCTCTCGGTCGCCTTTTTGCAGCCCATCCAAGTTGAAATCAAAAAAGTCGGGATTCATAACATTCCTGGTGCTGACATGCCCGAGCCCTAATACATGCCCGATCTCGTGTAAGGAAAGAAGGAAAAAATCATTGCAATCATTGATGGAGGTGCCTGCATTGATGATCATCGTTCCCTTGATGGCGCTGCAGGAGGCTTCCGAATAATTGGGATAACCCACGCCGGTCTGCACAATGTCGGCCACGAAAAAGCGGATGTCGCTGTCGCTGTTTTCCGGCAGTTCTCTAAAGTCGATGTCTGCTGCCTGCGACCAAGTGTCCAAGGCATTTCTGATTTCCGACTTTGCACAGCCGACCAAGTTGCTGAAGGATTTACTTGCCAAGTTGATTTGCCTGTGGGTATTGACAGGGCCGTTTTCCTCCTGAAAGCTGAAGGTAACCACTCCGCCACTAGCCGCTGGGCCGGTAGCGTCCATACCTACTTCCACAAAGCTGGAATCTGCTCCCCACTTATAGCCAAATAAGCAGTAGGCTGCCCTTGAGCTGGTTGCACAAGCTGTTAGTCTGCTATTACAGATGGCAAACTTGCCCGACTCATTCTTTATAGCATTATTGTTCTTGTAGTTTTTTCTACAAGCACAGGCAAGTACGACTAACAGTAATAAAAGAATATTTCTCATGCTGAAAACGATGTATCGTCTACTCTCCAACGTCTGAACCATCGGCTGTGGTACAACCATCGGGCTTATATTGTGTCAGGTAGATGTCGACCTGCTCGCCAACGCGTAGGGAGCGCGAAGCATTGAAAGCCGGGCGTTGCTTCCATACATAGGCCGTATACTTATCTGTGACTGTTGCATCATGGACCACCGAGCCGATGTTGAGGTTGAAATTTCCGACCAGAAAAACGGCAGCATCGTAGCGTTTACAGACCAATTCGGGAACGGGTACACGACCGCCGCCTCTTTCTGTTACGACGAATTCGAGGGTCGTCCCCTTGGGAACCTCCACCCCTTCGGCCAGCGCCTCGGTGATGTCCTTGCCTTCGTTGCGCACTTCCAGGATGGTGTTGGGTTCTAACTTATTGCTGAACTGGCGATCTACGATCTTGGCGTTGACATCGATGAGGGCCAGTTTGCGGCGGTATTGATTGAAATCGTCGTTGCCATCCTTGATGTCGGGCAGTTTGACCAGTGGTGGAATGGCGCGGGTGATGCGAACGTAAATCTTTCGGTTTTCCTTTACACGAGACAAGGGCTTGGGGTCCTGTTCGAGGATTTCGAAGGCCGGTTTGCCGATGATGTATTGCGAGTCGGTTACGACGAGCTGTAATTTTTGACCGACGGCCCGCTTGCTGGCATCGCTAAAGGCTGTACCGATGTAGTCGGGTACTTGCAAGGATTCGCCGTGGTTGGTGTAGTACTTCATCCATATAGAAGTAAAGAAAAAAGTACCTGCCAGCAGAGCGACCATGCCCCCGAAGTTTTTGAGAAAAATCTTGCTGCGCACAAATAAATACAGCTCCTTTGCCCAATATTTGATGAAATCTCCAGCTTTTTTCAAAAAAGGCTTCATAGAAATGTCTCGTTTTATTCTAAAACTGTTGCTTGTTCAAAGGTAAGCACAAATATTACGAACTGCTTACAAAGGCACAATTTATATATTTGCGGCCTGAATTGAGCTATGTGAAAAAGTATTTGCCGCCATTTTAAGAGTATTCGCCGTGCGTAAAACATCCATCAACCGGGAAATCCTGGCCTTAGCCATTCCCAATATCTTGAGCAACTTGTCGGTCCCTTTGTTGAGCACAGTGGACACCCTCCTGATGGGGCGTTTGTCTGTGTTGCACATAGGGGCTGTAGGCGTAGGGTCGATGATTTTCAACTTTATCTATTGGAATTTTGGCTTCTTGCGCATGGGAACAACGGGCATGGCTGCTCAAGCCTATGGCGCTTCCAACTCACCAGCCGTGATTCACACCCTGGGGCGGGCCGTATTATTAGCCCTTCTGCTGGGCGGACTGATTTGGCTGTTACAAGGACCTCTGGGCCGGTTGGGCTTTTATTTGATGAATGTCGATGGCGACCAATACGAACTGGTCCAAACCTACTTCAATGTCCGAATTTGGGCAGCCCCGGCAACTTTGGCTCTGTATGCACTGATGGGCTGGTTTTTTGGAATGCAAAATGCGATCTATCCCTTGATATTGACCATATTCATCAACCTAGTCAATATTGTCTTGAGTTATTGGTTGGTGTGGGTCAAAGGCATGGAAGTAGCAGGTGTGGCTTGGGGAACTGTATTGGCGCAATACGCTGGACTGGCGTTAGCTGTCGGACTGTTTTTCTTTAAGTACCGTCATTTGTTGGGGCATTTTCAGCGGCAAGCCCTTTGGGCCATCGAAGCATTTGGACACTTCCTGCGCGTCAATTGGGACATTTTTCTACGAACGCTCTGCCTGACCTTCGTCTTTGGCTTTTTCTACAGCCGCTCATCGGCCGCCGGAGCTACCATCCTGGCAATCAACACCATCCTCCAACAGTTCATCAGCTGGATGTCTTTTGCAGTGGATGGCTTTGCCTTTGCCTCCGAAAGTCTCGTTGGGAAATACAAGGGCGCCAGGGATGCGGTACGATTACAGGCATCTATTCACTATTCTTTTGTCTGGGGAATGGGCCTGGCCTTATTGTTCAGCCTGGTCTTTTGGGTGTATGGCGAAGCCTTAATGTGGGTATTTACCGACGAAGGCCCTTTGGTAGCGGATTCGCTCGACTATATGATATGGGTCATCCTCTTTCCAATCATCGGAACGCCTTGCTACGTCTGGGATGGTATCTTTATTGGTCTGACGGCCTCGCGGGCTATGCGTGACAGTATGGTTCTAAGCTTTGCTGTGTTCTTGGGCGCCTACTTTGCGCTATCGGCGAGTTATGGCAACCACGGCCTTTGGGCAGCCTTATTGATCTTTATGGCAGCCAGGGGACTGTTTCAATGGTGGTGGTATGTTCGAAAAGGTAGTTTTGGGATGGATTGAGCTATTTTCTGACTTGTTGTCTGTCTCGAAACAGCTGGGCTGTCAGGTCAATACTCTGAAGGATGGTCCAACAGAAGCGATCTAGCTGATCTTCGAAAGTGTTTTGTCGTACTTTCACCATAAGTTAAGGGCAGTGGGAGTGTATTTTTTGTCTATTTAATGTATACAGGATGAATTTGAAAAATGAAAAGACCGCCCTGCTACTGGTCGACATTCAAAAGGGGCTAGACGACGAAGCTTATTATGGTGGCAATCGCAACAATCCGGATGCAGAGCAAAAAATGGCCGCCATTCTTCATCGTTGGCGCGCGCTGGGGCTGCCGCTTTTTCACATTCAGCACAGCTCTCAAAACGTTGAGTCGCCTTTACATCGCTCCCACCCGGGCTTCGAGATCAAGCCGGAAGTCAAACCACTGGCCGGGGAACCCATCATTGTGAAAGAAGTGAATAGTGCTTTCATTGGAACTGATCTGAAAGACCGCCTCGATGCGCAGGCCATCCGTCGTCTTGTCATCATAGGTCTGACGACCAACCACTGCATTTCCACCACTACCCGAATGGCTGGTAACCTAGGATATGAGACCATCCTGGTATCGGATGCAACGGCCACCTTCGACCGCATCGGGATCAATGGCGAAAACTACAGTTCGGAGGTAATTCACCTGACCAGCTTGGCCAGTTTACAAGAAGAATTTGCGCAGATCAAAACGACAGAGGAGGTGTTGGCAGCACTGGGCTAGTGGCTGGCGCTCTTACATCCATTTGCGAGGATCACTCTCCACTTTGTACAAAACAAAATTGCGCAACTTATGGGCATCTTCCAGGGAGATATACGGAATGGTTAGCGTACCGGCTGCCGTGTAGAAGTAAATGTTTGCCAGGGATTTTCGCCGTTGATAGGGCGATTGCTCAATGGCGACTGACTGCACTTTGTACCATTGCAGCAGGGTAGCTTGGGAGCCAAAAATACCCTTATCTGTCCGGAGTCCTTCCGTGCTGAGGTGCCATTTCCACTTTTGGTGAAAGCGGCGGCTCAGTAAGTAGACCACTGGAATCCAGAGCAGCCACAGCAGATCGTAAACACTCAGACCGTTGAATAGTAAGGGGCCAATGAGGATGGGGGGAAGACCAAAATATAAGAGGTGTCTGCTGATAATGGCCTTGCTGATGCCATGCGTTTCTTTGTCCAAATGTCTAAAGGACGGAAAATAATCGTCGCGAACACTTTCGATTTGTTCTTCATAACAACCTGGAATGGCCATCGCCTGCCGACGCCGGACCACATCGCTGGAAGCAGCAGCCAATTGGAGTCGGTATTGCTTGAACAATCGCATGATCGGATTGGTCCCCCAGCGAATCCACTGAATCTTTTGAAGGGTGGCGGATAATTCGCGGCGGGTCAACAAGCCAGCAATGGTTTTGAAGCCTCGCTCAGTTTTGTACAGGCGCAGGTCGAAATATTGAAGTATTGTATTGATCAAGGTCAAAATAATCGACAGCAGTAGGAAAAAAGGAAGAATCAACAAAAGAGTCTGAAAAATGGAAGCTGGTTCTACGCCAAAGACGCCCTTCAGCATCCCTTCTGTCTTTTTATCTCCAAACAAATCCGAAGAAAATTGGTACAGACCAAATAAAGTAGCGATGATGATGCCCCCCATTCGAAAGTGATTCTGACTGACACCCGTTTTGAGTAAATCCAATGGCGATAGGCGAAAGATGAGTTTTTCCTCCGCTGGCTTTTCCTGCACAAGCTCCTCTATTGGTTCTTCTGCTGGCGGATCAGACAAAGCCTTTTGCTCTAGCACGAATCGCCGAATGCTTTCTGCCTGCTTTTTTTCCAGCGCAGAAATGGAAAACTCCTTCTCGGAAGACCCTGCCGTATCGATTTCCAGGCTGACCACCTGGAAAAACTGGTGGATGACATTTTGCTGAAAGTTGATCGTTTGTATGCGATCGAAAGGGACGTTGAGCTTCGTCTTTTGCAAGACACCTTTTTCAATGACCAACTCCTCGTCCTGGATGTAGTAGTAAAATTTAAAGTAAGAGATGATGGACAATACCGCTGTAACAAAGGCTGCTAATATGCCAAAGTAAATGGCGTAATTCCAAAAGTTGCTTTTCGAATTGAAAAAGAAGACGACAGCCAATGGCCATGCCTGCCGAAGTAGTACGCTGAAAAACTTGGACAGGATGAGTAAGATGGCTACCGGGGATTGTCGCTGCGGAATGTCAAAGGTCATCTTGCTCATGTCGAGAAGCATTTTTGATGACAAAATCCTTTATTTGCTGTGCTTCATCTGGCAACAAACCTGGAATCGACAAATCGCTGGCCTGTCCGCCTGCCGTAAATATCTCAAGCGTTTTTAGGTTGAACATGCGCTCGATGGGTCCTTGCTTGATTTCGCAATGCTGCACCCGGTTGAATGGAATGCTGACCTCTCTGCGAAAGATGACTCCTCTGCGGAAAAGGATGTCTTGCGCCCTCAAGGCAAAGCCTTTGATCTGATAATCTGCCCGAATCAGCCAAGTGGAAAAACCCATCAACACCAGCCAAACGCCGGCTGCCAGGTAGTGATAAAGATTGGATGTACCTTTTGTAAAAAAAGCCACAGATACCAGCACGATTCCGACGATGCCAAAGAAAATAAAATTGCCGATCATGGAAGCCTTGACGTAAGAGGGGGCGAGCCGCTTCAATTTCAACTCCTCAGCACTCGGCAGCGATTCTGTATCAACTTGCAGGTTTTGAAAAATCATAATTTCAAGAAACAAAGATTCTCCTGAAATGGCAAGAACTACCGACGGAAATCATGCATTCACGGACGGGAACCGGCTTACTTGAGCTTGAAAGGGAAGCTGTAAGTGACTTCTTTTTCTTTGAACGGAAGGGGCTGGGACCAGTCGGGGCCTTGTTCCAGCAAGCGGATGGCTTCCTGGTCGCAGCCATAGCCCAAGGAGCGTTTGACCTTGATGTTGTAAGGCTGGCCGCTGTTGCTGATGTTGAACGACAGCTCCACCTCGCCCTGAATATTTTTCTGAATGGCCTCCGGAGGATAAACCATATTGGCCGCCAGGTATTTTCGGAACTTTCGAAATCCCTTTTGGGGTTTGGCCCTTTTGTAGCGGTTGAGGTTGTCGTCGTCGTCTTTGGCCCCATAGGCAATGACCACGGTTTCGCTCAGGGTAACGCCCTCACCCAAGCGTATCTCGACATAATCCTTTTGGGCCACATCAGCCAATTGATCGGAATAGCCCGTGTAGCTGATGGAAAGCTCCTGAGCATCTGCCGGAATTTCCATCTCGAAGAAGCCATCGATGTCTGTGATCGCCTGGCTCTGGGAAGGTTGGTGGAAGATGCTGGCGCCAATGAGTGGTTCGTCAGAACTGTCATCCAATACCTTTCCGGTGATGGTCCGTACCCTTTGTGGGCTATCTTGCTGTAGTAAGTTTTTACTTTTTCGTTTGGCCGATGGACTGCTGGTTGTCTGGCGGCTTTTCACCTCCTGGATGGTTTCCGGCTCCCTCTCCCTTTTCTTCCTCATGGAACTTTCAGCCACTACGATTTCTTCTGCCTCATCTGCGAATGCGGCCGGTGGCGGTGGAACATCGGCCATCAGCTGTGTATCTGTGGGGACGCTTAGCTGTTCGTCTTGGATTGGTATAGCCGCAGGGGTAGGGGCGTCGTAAGCAATGGCGGCTGGAGGCTCTTCCTCTAGGGGCGGTGGACCGGCTGGCTCAGCCTCTGTGGTTGGCTGGAAATTGCGATTCTTACTGATGGTGCTTGGGGCCTGGGGCTTTTCTATGGCTTCTGGTTCAGCTGCTGCAATGAACGATGGTTCCTCTTGGGTAGGCGGTTGAGACGGTTGACGCTTTTGATCTTCGGCAGGTGGTGGCATCTCGGAGGAGCTTTCGCTGGGAGCTTCTGTGGTCTCAGCTGTGGCAGCCTTTGTGCTGGAAGACTCTTCCACCGCCATTTGTTCCTGCGATACTTTTTGCATGCCCATGTTTTGAACGCCCCATACCAGAACCACTACGACCACGGCAGCGGCTGCTACCCTAGAAGCCAGCCAAATCACCGATCGTTTTTTCTTGGTCGGATACAATGCCCGCAGTTTGCGCTGGCTGCGTTGGAGGCTTTCTGCATGATTGGCGTCAGGAAAAGCCTCATAGCCTTCCAGGGCCTCTGCCAGGAAGGGGTCTTCGGCGGCGGCGTCCTGCAGCTCGGCATGGGTTTGCTCCGGTGCCGTTCCGCTCAGCCATTGGCGAAGCTGCTCGATGATGCTATTTCCCTTTGGTGACTTCATGCGTCTTTTCTATGCATTTTCGAAGGTTGCGTCTGCCATTCTGGATATGAGAACGGATTTTGCCAACCTCTTCGTTTTGTTCTTCTGCGATTTCTTTGTAAGACATATCGCTGTAGTAAAAGCCTTCGATGCACTGTTTTTGCTGAGGTGTCAGCTTGTCCAAGCAGCCTTTGAGAATGCTCTTGGGAATGCCTTCCTCGCTTTGTTCATTTACTGGATGCTTCGAATCGAGCAAATACATAAGCGTTGGGTCATAAGATTGTGTTAAATCCTTTTTTTGCCGCCGCAATTGCATCAAACAATAGTTGCGCGTCAGGCTGTGCAGCCAGCTTTTAAAATTGCTCACCTCGTGCTTGGGTAGTTTTCGGCTGAGTTCTTCAAAAATTCCGATGACCGCATCTTCTGCTGCTCCCTGGTCTTGCAATATTTTGAGGCAGACTCCATAAACCAAGGCCATATACTGTTCATAAAGGATGCCCAAATCCTCCAAATTGCCGCTTGCCCGAAATCGGGCGATCAGCTCTTGGTCTGTAGGTTTTTCCCTTTTGTGAAACAAACGAAGCATAAAATATGGACAAAGTTTAAAAAAAATTCAGCCTTTTTATGCAATCCCGATGATTGCTGCATCTAGCTAATGAAACGACAGATGATCAGCTGTATTTTTTTGCCTTATGGCTTTACTGCTACCAGGTAGTATGGCATTTTAAAAATCTAAAAAAACTTGCTTTATGAAAACAAAGATATGGCTTTTTGCGCTGCTTCCCCTGATTTTTGGCATTCTGGCCAACTCACAACCCCAATCCAAAGCAGAATTTGAATTCAAGGGAATTGTGCTAGATAGCGATAATGGCGAGCCACTCATTGGCGCCCAAATCCTGGTGAAAGGAACCAAAGTGGGGGCCGTTACAGATTTTGATGGCCGCTTTCATTTTGATTACAGCAAACGGCAGGCGACTCTTGTGGTTGAATACACGGGCTATGCGTCCCAGGAAATAGAGGCCGAAGCTGGCAAGGAAACAAGTATCCGCTTGTCTGGAGGGGTGCAACTTTCTGAGATGGTGGTGGTCGCCAAAGGTGAAGCTCGCCGGAAAGCTCGTCGTCGCAACAGGAAGGCCAGGGTAGCTACCGAAGGGGAAGAGATGTCAGTGGCCTACAGCGTCCCTACGCAGGCTTTTCCCAGCCCGCCGGCGACCATTGCTCCCAACGTCCGTCAGCAACCATCGCCTGCCAACACAGAAGATTACGACCACATCAATGAGAATCGTTTTTTTGAAGTTGCTCAACAGCCGCTGTCGACCTTTTCCATCGATGTGGATGCAGCCTCCTACAGCAATATGCGGCGCTTCGTCAATGACGGCCAGATTCCTCCTGCGGATGCTATTCGCATCGAAGAAATGGTCAATTATTTTAACTACAGCTATCCACAGCCTACCGGTGAGCATCCTTTTGAAGTGATCACAGAGATCGGCCCTTGCCCTTGGAAGCCAGAGAATCGACTGTTCCACATCGGCATGCAAGCCAAGAAAATCGAGATGAATAATTTGCCCGCTTCCAATCTGGTATTCTTGATCGATGTATCCGGAAGCATGCGATCTGCCAATAAGTTGCCCTTGTTGAAATCGTCCTTTAAGCTGCTGGCCGATCAAATGCGGCCGAATGATCGCGTTGCCATCGTCGTCTATGCAGGTGCGGCTGGCTTGGTGCTGCCATCCACTGCTGGTACCAACACCCGGGCCATCAAGGAGGCCATCGAAAAGTTATCTGCAGGTGGTTCGACAGCTGGTGGTGCGGGGATCAAATTGGCTTACAAGGTCGCTCGCGATCATTTTATCCAAGACGGCAACAATCGCGTGATCCTAGCTACAGATGGTGATTTTAATGTGGGCGAAAGCAGCGATGCCGCCATGGTTCGCCTGATCGAAAAGGAACGTCAAAGTGGTGTGTTCTTGACCGTTTTGGGCTTTGGAATGGGCAATTACAAAGACAACAAAATGCAGAAGTTGGCCAACACAGGAAATGGCAACCACGCCTACATCGACAACATCAAGGAGGCCAAAAAAGTGTTAATCAATGAATTTGGCGGAACGATGTTCACAGTGGCCAAGGATGTCAAACTTCAGCTGGAATTCAATCCTGCCAAGGTCAAAGGCTACCGACTGATTGGCTACGAAAATCGCGTACTCAATAATGAAGATTTCAACGACGATCAAAAAGATGCTGGCGAGATGGGTGCTGGACATACGGTGACAGCCCTTTACGAGATCATTCCAGCAGGTGTAGAAAGTGAGTACCTGGCGAAGGTCGATCCGTTGAAGTATCAAAACTTGGTTGGTGTGGCCAGTGCCAGCGATGAGTTGCTGACCGTCAAGCTGCGCTACAAGCGCCCCGACGGCCACAAGAGTCGCCTGATTGAAAAGCCTGTAGCAGACTATTCGCACAGCAGCCTGTCGGAAAACTTCAACTGGTCGGCCACCGTAGCCCAATTCGGTATGCTGCTGCGTCGCTCTAAATACAAGGGCAGCGCCAACTATGCGGACGCCATCCGGCTGGGTGAGCGTTCAAAAGGCAAAGACCCCAACGGCTACCGCGCTGAGATGATTGAATTGATGAAAAAGGTACAATCCCGGGTAGCGCCGGAATTGGCTGGTAAGTAGTTAAGCGCCTGGACAAATTAAATAATGACTTATTTTGGGCGACTTTCACCTTTATACTTCGTTAAAAATACTCCCCATAGCTACGACTATGTCTGTATTTTTTGCCTCGTCTACAGATGAAACTCATCTCAAACTAAGGATAACACAACTTTGTCCAGGCACTGAGTCTGTAATATTTGTGCTGACAATTAGTAGGGTTAAATTTACGGACTGCTTCAGAAAAAGAAATAGATAGAAAGACGCTTCAATACATCCGAGAAGTTATCGAATGGGCAGCAGACAAAGGTTTGCTGCCCGTTTTTGTTTGTCGGCTGCTCCACAGGCACCGCCGACTTGTAAATTTTACGCCTGCTTGCTCTTTTTGTAGGTAATGCTTAATTTACCCTCATTGGTAAAATGCGAATGACAGTACCTAACCATTGTCTCAAAACACGCCTTTATTTTTCTGATTGATCTGTATCCCTTTTTACGAAAATTGTACACCAATGAAACGCCCATTTGCTTCTTTGCTCTTAGTTGCTGTCGTGTTGTTATGCTCGTCTCATTTTCTCTTGGCCAATAATCCGGGTAAGGATTTTTTGATCACTTTGGACGGGGCGAAGCTGACTGGGAGCATAAGGGGAATCGATGTTTCAAGTGGCCATTCCGAAATCTCTTTTGAAAACGATTTTGGGGATATTTACACTGTTCATCCGGCTACGATTTTTGGTTTTGTGTGCGAGGCTCAAGGGGAAACCATGCTCTACGAAAGCAAGTGTCTCAAAGGGGAGTGGCTCTTTCTGCGGGTGGAGAAAAAAGGCGAGGTATTGAGTTTGTACACCAGTTTTGAAAGGCAATTACAGTTTACGCAAGCCGACGAACCTCCCATCGTGGTGGAAGAAAAAAATCCCCAGGTTTGGCTTCAATTCAAAGGAGAACAGCCCTTTAAGCTTCATAGATTGACTTACAGGCGGGTACTCCGAAAGCGGATGGCTTCCTATCCTGATCTGGCAAATCGGATTGGAAAAAGAGGCTTTCGCTACGACAACATAGCGATGATTACAGACCTGTACAATAAGTTTCACCACACCGACTAATGCTCTTCTTACTTTATAGCTTCTCTGATACAGTATAATATTCTGTTTTGACACAGCATTCGCAATGTTTTTAGGTTGGGCTACCAAAAAGAATCAAAAAACTTTTGTGGGTTAAAAATTTTTGATACATTTGGTGTGTCAGCAATTGGTTGACCAATTACCAGTTAACCAAAGTAAAGGGACTTTACGTTACGAAAAATGTCGATATGCTTAATAATTTTCAAGAAATCAAGATAGAATCGCCAGTCGATAAGATCATTCGCCAGATTCGTGAGTTGATTACTTCGGGCCAATTGAAGCCCGGGGATAAACTGCCTCCGGAGCGCAAGTTGGCTGAAAGACTAGGGATCGGGAGGAGCCATGTCCGGGATGCGATTAAGAAATTGGAATTTTACGGGATTTTAAAAACCCTACCTCAGAGCGGAACGATTGTAGCGGGAATGGGCATCGCGGCTTTGGAAGGTTTAATTTCAGATGTCCTTATGATTGAAAATAGCGATTTTGGCTCCTTGGTTGAGACGAGGGTGCTGTTGGAAACGGAATCTGCAAAGCTGGCAGCCATGAGAAGAACAGACCAAGATTTGTTGGACATCAAGGCTGCTTTACAGGCGTATGCCGATAAGATCAATTCGGGTCAACCAGCTGTAGAGGAAGACCTAATGTTTCACTTGAAAATTGCAGAGGCGAGTAAGAATACCGTTTTGAAAACCCTGATGCTGATTATTACGCCGGATATTATCAACAACTTCATCAAGTTGGACATCTGTAAGGACGATCGTTCTCTCAGTGCCTTGGAGGAGCATGAAATCATCCTGGAACACATTGTTTCTCAAAATCCCGATGCCGCTGCCATCGCCATGAAGATACATCTGAAAGACGTATTCGAATACAGCCAGTCTTTAAAGGGGGGAACGAACGGAATAGGGTAAATACGAAAATCAAAACGAAATTGAATTAACAAAATAGAACCAAGTTCAGTATGAAACGAATCATCAACCAACTCAACTCAAGCTAGCGAAGGGCGATTCCTCCAAGCGAATCGTCTGTATCTCATCATTCGTTAAAGCAACAATTTTAAGAAATATCGACTAAGGTCAGTTCTTCAAAGTGGGACAACTTTGAACGGAAGTTCTTTGCCCAGGCTATCCCAATTAAAAAAGATGCCCACCCGCGGGTGAGCACAAAAGAGTAAAAATTAAAAAACTAAATTATGTCTGTAAAATTAGCAAATTATTCCAACAATTCCGTTTGGACGCTCTGTCTAATGGTCTTGTTGCTCTGCTTGCCTTTGCTCTCTCAGGGGAGTACCAATAGGGCAGCAGTAAAGCAAATCACCGGAGTGGTCACTTCGGCCGAAGATGGATTACCGATGATAGGTGTTACCATTAGAGTAAAGGGGACTTCCTCCGGAACGATTACAGATACAGAAGGGCGTTTTTCACTGGATGTAGATGAAGGAACCATCCTCGTACTCAGCTATACAGGTTTTAGAGAACAGGAATTTCTGGTTGGAGCTTCCACCACCATCAACATCGTCATGGAGCCCAATGTGGCAACTTTGGATGAAGCGGTGGTCATCGGTTACGGCACATCGAAAAAGTCTCATCTCACCGGAGCCATCTCAAAGGTAACGAATAAGGACCTGGATCAAATTCCCATTGCCAGGGTAGACGATGCCTTGGTCGGTAGGGTATCGGGTGTAAATATTGCGGCAACCGAAGGGGAGGCAGGATCGGCTCCGACGATCCGAATCCGGGGTACGGGCTCGATGGTGGCTAGTTCAAGCCCCTTGATCGTAGTCGATGGATTGGTGGTAGACAATGATTTTTTGGGTTCCTTAGACATGAATGAGATAGAATCTTTCGAGGTATTGAAGGATGCGGCCTCTTCTGCTATCTATGGATCGAGAGGGGGAAATGGCGTGATCCTCATCACGACAAAAGACGGAAAAGAAGGTAAGACCAAATTTACCCTCAACAGTTACTACGGTGTCAAGACCGCCCGAACGAGCGATGCCTATTACTTCAGCGTCGCCGAAACGGCAGCGGCCGAAATGGCAGCGAATGGCGAATTATCGGACCGGACCAGATACAAGCAACTCATCGGTGTCGATAGAGATTGGCAGGATGAAATCTTCGATGGTGGTAGCATCACAAGCCACTCCCTCAGTGCAAGAGGTGGCAACAAAAAGACGAACTTCAGCGTCACCATGAGCTATCTGCACGATGAAGGCGTTTTGTTGACCGATGATTTTAAAAAATACAGCCTCAGACTAAAAGTAAATACAAAACTAAGTGACCGAATTTCCTTTGGTGCCAGTATTGCCCCTTCTTACACAGACAGACGAAGATTTGACGGTTCAACGCACGACATCTTGAGACAAACCCCTTGGCTGCCAGTCTACCATGACGAAAATACCATTCAATTTGTCGATAGAAATGTGTATCCCGATGTGCAAGTGGGGGACTATGCCCTACAACGTCATTTTGACAATTACGACTTGTACGGAGACGGTAGTGCCTTGGTCGACATCAGCAATACTTCCAACACAAACCCTGCTGCAAAAGTATTGGAGCGAAACAGGAATGATTACAAATTCAAACTGTTTGGTTCGACCTATGCCCAGTACAAAATCATGGATGGACTGAACTTCAGAACAGTGTTGTCCGGCGATTTTCAAAATACGGAACAAGACAGATGGCAGGGTTTGTTGGCACACAGAAATGGGGCGGCCAATATCCAGCTTGATTTGACGACGCTGACAAACATCCACTTGGTGTCGGAAAACTACTTTACCTATAAGAAAGAAATTGGTAAGCATGAAATCAATGCGGTTTTGGGTATTGCGGCAGAAACATTCGACTTCAAAGCCAACAGCGTGACCGGTACAGGTTATGATTCCGATTTGTTGCAAACCATTACGGCGGCAACGACGATCTCCGGCGCTAGTTCCATCGAATATGAAAACAGATTCTTCTCCTTTTTTGGTAGAGTAAATTATGTTTTCGATTACAAGTATTTAGCCTCCTTGAGTCTTAGACGGGATGGAAGCTCGATATTTGGTCCGGACAACAAGTACGGTAATTTCCCGGCGGTCTCTGTCGGATGGATCATCAGTGAGGAAGACTTCCTGAAGGAGAACGATATTTTTAATTACTTAAAACTGAGAATCAGCTACGGTCTGACGGGTAACAATCGCTTGGATACAGGCGATGACCTCATCGACAGTTATCCATATTTGGCGCTTCTCAACTCAACGACAGCCGTTGTCGATGGCAACGTATCTGCGGCCTTCAATGCCATCAATATTGCCAATCCACAACTCAAATGGGAGCGTTCCATAGAAATTAATCCCGGATTAGATTTTGAATTTCTTGGAGGTTTCATTGGCGGTTCTGTCGAATACTACCAAAGAGCAAGTGACCAGCTGTTGTTGTACAATCCCATTTCTTCAACGACCGGCTTTACAGAGGCTCTGGTTAATTTGGGAAAGGTTGAAAACAGAGGTTTCGAGCTGGAAATCCGAACGAACAATGTCCGGAATCGAAACATCGTTTGGACCACTTCTTTCATCGCTTCCAGAAATGAAAATGAACTGATCGACTTTGCTGATTCCGACGGACAGATTCAGAATGTGGACAGCAAGCGGGCCGCTGAATGGATCAACTTGGAAGGGAATCCCATTTCCTCCTACTACGGTTGGGTCGTTGACAGAGACATTCCACTCGAATTTTTGAAAGATGCTTACCACCCGGTTGGTGGAGAGGCCCAGGATGTTTATGTCAAGGACTTGAATGGAGATGGCGTGATCGATGACGATGACAAGACGATACTTGGCAGTCCTTATCCAGAATTTATTTGGAGTATTACCAACACCTTTAGTTACAGAGGCTTTGATCTGAGCTTTATGTTCCAGGGCAGTCATGGCGCAGAGATTCGAAATATGGGCGACCAATATCTGTTCAATCATTTCAACAGCAGCCAGGACTTTGATCCTGCTACGACACCCGATCAGGAATTCATAAAGCAAAAAATCTTTACCAACGACATCATTCAGGATGCATCTTATGTGGCCTTGCGGAATGTCGCCCTCGGATACAATTTTTCACCTGAGCTGCTGACGCGCATTGGATTTGGAAGAGCCAGAGTATACCTCGCCGGTCAAAACCTTTTGTATTTGACAGCCGACAACTACACGGGCTTCAATCCGGAATCCATCAATAGTACCAGCCCGACAACTTGGGGGTATCAAAGAGCAGGTTCGCCTATTCAAAAGACGGTTTCCTTTGGCGTCAACCTAGAATTTTAAAAGAGTGTCTTTGCAGCCTTACGAGCTGAAGATTTGTCATCAATAAAAACTAGATGTGCAAAAAAAAATCGTGGTGAGAGCATCCTTTAAGTGGCTGCTTCATTTGATCGGTTTTGCAGTCGAGTACATAAATAATAAAACAATGAAATACAGCATTTTTATCATATCCCTTTTTCTGGCAGGGCTGACATTTACTTCCTGTGAAAAGGACTTCCTAAGCCCAGACCCTACATCTGCTGTTAGTGCTTCCAACTTCTTTACAACGGAAAAACAATTGGAGGCAGGCGTCGTCAATATGTACGACGGCATCCAAGGGGTCAACATACTGGCAGATACGGATGTCAACAACAACCACTCCATTCAGTTTGAGTTCTACTTGACAGAAATGAGAAGTGACAATACGAGAACAAAAAGCAGTGAAGGTGAAGCTGCGCAATTTGAAAATTATTCCATCGAAGCAACCAATGGTATTGTTACGGACTATTACAGAAGTTTTTACAACATCATCTACAGAGCCAATGTCGTTCTTGAAAACCTAGGAGTTGCGGCATCCAAGGATGCAGAAAGGTTTGAAGGCGAAGCCAAATTTGTAAGAGCCTATGCTTATTTCAACTTGGTGAGATTGTTTGGTGATGTTCCATTGGTCGACAGAGTCATTGCTCCATTGGAAACCAGCGTACAATTTACAAGGGTTAATACTGCTCAGATATATGAATTGATTGTAAGCGACTTGCGTAGTGCTGCTGACTTATTGGATGATACTTACAAAACCAGAGCCTCAAAATCTGGGGCTCAAGCATTGCTCGCCAAGGTTCAGTTAACACTTGGTAATTACAGTGAAGCAAGAACACTTTGTGAATCTGTTATGAATGCTGGTTTTTCTTTGGAGCCTGAATTCAAAGACGTTTTTTATTCAGAAGGTAACAGTGAAGTGATATTTGCTATTGGATACATTTCCGACGATTCCAAGGACAGCCAGAACTTTTCTGCCGAATGGCTGAATGCCGTCGGAAGAACAGCCGGAGTCAACTATGTGACGGACGAAGCCAAGGCCATCTTAGACGAAAAAGGTGGTAATAGAACAGCCTTTTCTTATCGCCAGGATGCTCTGCAGCCACAACAAAACCAGGTGGTTAAATACCTCCCGAATGGAGACACAGATTTGGGGATCGGTTCGGTATCTAGCGACCCTACCTTAGCCGGAAACGATTGGATTGTATTGAGATATGCAGATGTCTTACTGATGCATGTGGAAGCCATTATGAACGAAGGCAATGGTGTGAGTACAACCGACCCTGCCGCACTAGCTTCCTTCCAAGCCGTCAGAGACCGAGCCGGATTAATGGATGCAGTGAGCAGCGTTACCAAAGAAGATTTACTGGACGAAAGGAGGGTAGAGTTGGCCTTTGAAAATCACAGGTTTTTTGACTTGCTTCGATTTGGCGTGGCCTCGGATGTCCTTTCAGAATTTGCATCAGATAATGGTTACTCCTTTTCTGGAACAGATTTGTTGTTGCCGATTCCTCAAAGAGAAATTGGACTCAGCAATGGCCTATTGTCTCAAAACCCTGGTTACTAAATGGCGACAAGACTTGCCTGTACAACCAACCTCATTTCAAATAAAAAAATTATGAACTTTATACATATTCAAAAGAATAAGCGGGGAGCCATTCGAATGCCCCTGCTGTTGTTACTCCTCTGTACTTTTATCGCTTCTTGCGACTTTGGCTACGATTTGCCGGAGGCCAACTCCATCCCGGACGCCACGCCACCAAGTGCTGCCTTTGACTTCAAGCCAAACGATGCTGATTTTCTAACCGTTGAATTTACCAACCTCTCGGGTAGCTCAACCGACTACTCTTGGGACTTTGGAGATGATGCAACCTCAACGGATGAAGAGCCCAATCATACCTATGCCGAAGTGGGAACCTATACGGTTACTTTGGTCGCTTCTGACAAACTAGGCGCCACCAGTACCTCCTCTAAAGAGGTGGTCGTGGAGGAACCTGTGTCGAACTTTGTTCCGGTGGTGTTGGAGGGTAGCTTTGAAGACAATAGCCTTCCCGATGGCTCCGGCGATGGACGCGATTCCTGGAGAAACGAACTGGGAGGTGTCATCCAGATCACTTCCAGCCCGGTACACCAAGGAGCGCAGGCGGCTAAGTTGCCTTCGGCTGGAGACCGCGTCGGTTACCAGTCCATAGCGGTCCTGCCAGATACGGATTACAGATTGAGTTTTCACTACACCATGAAAAGCGATCCTGGAACACTGACGGTATCCATATTGGACAGCGAAATCACGGATTTGTCTGAAGCAGCGGGTGCTACCATTGCTTCCGTAGCATTGACGGATAATTCATCTCCTGATGAGTATGTCAATGTCATCATTCCTTTTAATTCCGGCGATCAGTCGGTTGTTGGCATCCTGTTTACAAACACAGGATCGGAGTGTCGGTTGGATGCCTTTGAGTTTATCGAGTAATATAAAACGGAACGATCAATGACTATTAGAATATTACTAGCTGTCGGATTGATATCCCTCCTGTCTTGTAAGGATGAGGTAGCAACGATGGAAGAGGTGCCAAATTTGCCCCCTGAATTGGTGGAAGGCGTCGATTACTTTTTGCCAAACATCGACTTGGGAAATTGGAAGGTCACCTTGCCCATTGGCAATCCGACGGAAGTCAAACCACCTGCCATTTTGAAATACGGTACCAATCCTATTTTGAAAGAATTCATGTACAACGACTCTACGGATGGTTCTTTGGTTTTTTACACCTATCCGGGATCGACCACTGCCAATTCCTCTTATTCGAGAACAGAGTTAAGAGAGCAAATGGTGCCAGGTAGCAACAATACCAATTGGACCTTTGCACAAGGAGGACGCATGAAAGGCACCTTAAAGTTGGATGCCATATCCAATAACGCCAGTGGTAATCCTCATCGTACCATCATCATGCAGATTCACGGTCGCTTGACCAACGAGCAGCGAGACCTGATCGGGGCAAAGGATAACAATGCACCGCCAATGTTGAAGATATATTGGGATAAGGGAAAAGTTCGCGTCAAAACCAAAGTGTTGAAGGACCTTGAGGTGTCCGATACAGAAATTCTGCGCACCGACGCTTGGGGGGATGACGATGGTTTTAACTTCTCGCAAGCCGTAGATCGAGACAGCTTTACCTTGGAGGTAGTGGTGTCCGAAGGACGAATGGAAATCATCTTAAACGAAGATGAATCAGTCGTTTACGATGGTATCCACATGGAAAAATGGGGCGTGTTTGAAAACTATTTCAAAGCAGGCAACTACCTACAAAGTTCGGAGGAAAGTTCCTTTGCACGAGTGAAGTATTACGATCTAGAAATCAGTCATTGAAATTTAAGGGCTTACAATTTAAGTCATACATATTGGTAAGTATTCGTAATTGCGTGTTCAGGGGAGGTTCGCCTCCCCCGCAATTATGCTCATGGCATGACACTGCCAACAGCTCAGGTGCCTTGTCTTTGATCTTGCCTGTCTTATCAACTAACGGAATATAGTCCATATGGGAAAAAGGATAATTTTTCGATTGAGTTTTTGGAGCCTTGTGCTGTGTTTTTTGCTATCGAGTTGTAGCAAGACAGAGGGCCTCGTCCGTACCGAAGCGGAATTCCAGCAAGCGGTGAAGGCAGCCCAAGCAGGCGATAAAATCGTTTTAGCCAATGGGGTCTGGAAAGATGTTGAATTAGTATTTACCGGAACCGGAACAGCTGAACAACCCATTGTTTTGACGGTTGAGCAAAAGGGAAAGGTGACGCTAGAGGGGCAGTCCAATCTGAGTATCGCTGGAAAATATTTACAGGTCGAAGGGCTGGTCTTCAAAAATGGTTATACCCCTACCAAGGAAGTCATTTCTTTTAGAAAGAATAAAGAAGAATTGTGTCATCACTGCCGCGTCACCGAATGCGTGATTGATAACTACAACAATCCCGAGCGTTTTGAATCGGATTACTGGGTCAGTATTTATGGCAAGAACAATCGCTTTGACCACAACTATCTGACGGGTAAAAGAAATCATGGCGTCACATTGGCCGTCCGACTCAACACAGAGGAAAGCCGCGAGAACTACAACCGAATCGATCACAACTACTTTGGACATCGCCCCATTTTGGGCGCCAATGGTGGAGAAACTTTGCGGATTGGAACCAGCCATCACTCTTTAACCAACTCCAATACCATCGTTGAGTACAATTATTTTGATCGCTGCAATGGCGAACACGAAATCATTTCTAGTAAGTCTTGTCAAAACATTTATCGCCACAATACTTTCTATGAATGTCAGGGTACATTGACCATGCGACACGGCAATGAAACCTTGGTGGAGAGCAATTATTTTTTTGGCAATGGCAAGTCAAATACAGGTGGCATCCGCATCATCAATGAAACCCAAAAGGTTGTCAATAATTATTGCGAAGGCTTGACGGGCTACCGATTCAGAGGCGCCTTGGTCATTATGAACGGCGTTCCCAACTCACCACTTAATCGCTATTTTCAAGTGATTAATTCTACTGCATCCAACAATACTTTTGTCAATTGCGATCACATCCAATTGTGTGCCGGAAGCGATGAAGAACGCAGTGCTGTACCGATGAATACAAAGGTGGAAAACAATCTTTTCTACCACGATCAAAAGAAGGAATTGTTTACCATTTACGACGACATCAGTGGGATCAGTTTTGCTGGAAATTTGATTCCCGAAAATTCAAAACCCATCACGGAATCTGGTTTTCAAAAAGCTAGTCTTTCGTTGAAACGCAATGCAGACGGCCTTTTGATGCCTCAAGGGGAAGATGCCAAAGGAAAGGGGATGACGCCTTCTGAAAGTCGTGCTACGCCCGACAATACAGGGGTTCGTTGGTATCCCAGAGTAGCGGAGGAGGTTCGCTTTGGGAGGGGGCGTACCATCGTGGTAAAGGCAGGAGATAATACGCTTTATGAAGCCATTCAAAAATCAAATGATGGGGATGTGTTGGTTTTGGAAACAGGAACCTATGTGGTGACCAAGGCCATTGACATTACGCATCCGATTTCCATTATCTCCAAAGCCGATTCCAACCAAAAGCCACTCATTCAATTTCAAAGAACCTCTCTTTTTAATATTGAAAATGGTGGTAGTCTTTCGCTGAAGAATGTCGTTGTTGATGGCAGTGAAGCGCCTGATGCACATGGCAATACCGTCATTCGAACCAGCCGCTATTCGATGAGTCGCAACTATAAATTGTTCATCGAGGATTGTGATTTCAAGGATTTGGACATCAATCATACTTTCGATGTGCTGCGCGTCTACAAAAATACTTTTGCAGATTCGATCGTCTTGCGCAATTCGACTTTCACCAAGGTCGATGGTAACGTCCTGGCACTGAACAAAGAGACGGACGACATCGGTATTTACAATGCAGAAAATGTAGTGATTGAAAACTGCCGGTTCAGAGATGTTTCTGGTGTGGTGCTGCACTTGCATCGCGGAGGTCGGGATGAAAGTACCTTTGGTCCCATGCTGGTCTTTGATAAATGCATCTTGGAAAGGGTTGGGCAAGGAAAGCGCAACAAAACCAAGGCTTCCCTGGCCTTACATGGTGTACAAGTCGCCCACATTCAAAACAGTCAATTCAAAGATTGCAAGCCATTAAATCTGCACCTAGTCGTGGGAGAGCCCATTACAAAAATCCAAGAATGTAGCTTTGAAAATACAGGGAAAATCGAAGACAACGGAGAGCCATACGAAACGAAACAT
>JBCCSZ010000075.1:0-26870 GCA_039199225.1 Bacteroidota bacterium | reverse complement strand
GCAGGAAAAAGACCAATCGACAGACTTTAGCTTGAGGGAGCGATTGTTGCCACCTTATTGGGTGCCTTCAGACCCTGTGTTGCTGATCCATGCGGCGCGCACCTCTGCCAAGCATACCGATGGGGAAACCCTCCATTGTCGTTATACCGGCCAAACCATCCGCAGTTTGACCCTCCACAATTCTTCTGATAAATTATCCGTAGAAATACCACCCATCCCCCATGCCGAGCAATTGCCAAAGGAGCTGAAACTGCTTTTGGAGGAATTCATACTCCTCAATCCCAATCATGCGTCTTGGCTATCGACCGAAGATACCGATAAGCTGAGCGTGCAACAAACCATGATCTGGAACTCGGAGAAATACGAAGGCTTGGATGCCCAACGCTTGACCCAACAGGCAGGCTTTGAGGGCTTGCGCCCGGCTTTTAATGCCTTCCGGACTTACACTCCGCCTTGGTCGCCGCTTTTCTTGGATTGGATGGTCTACTTTTTCCAGGAAGATGGGCGCCAACTCGCAAAAGATACAAAGGCTTCCAACTGGATCAAGAACTGGAATTTGACAGATGGGACCATGGACTTTGAGTGGAACAAAGATATTGATCCGCCGCCAATCGACCGAGATGCCGTGGAGCCTTACTTTTGGATCGAATCGGGCCGCAGCCTCATCACCTCCCACATGCCGGATATTCTAAAGGCCCGCCTGCTATCGCTAAAGGAAGAGACCCTCAACCCCTTGCAGCAAACCGTGGTGAACGCCGTAGTTTCTCTGCTCGACGGTTTCGACATTATCACCCAGCGGCTCAATGGACTGAATGATCTATGGCTGCAATACGATATATCCAATCCGATGCCTCCTGAACTGTTGGTGGACAATCGCAGCAATATTGATCTACAGGGCCTAAAGGAGATAGCCAGGGGTATCCCGCAGGGCAAAGGCGCATTGAATCGATTTTTTCCGCTGCGCTCTGGCTTTTTGTTGCCACATTTTGTACGCATCACAGACAACTTCGGCATCGCGCTGTACCCGAACCGCCCCTATGATCCACTACAGCTCTTCATCCCCTCAGATAGCGAAAAGATTCCAAAGGGTAGGGGGATGGACAATCCAGCCATTAAAGGTACGCGCATGGCGCAGCTTCCTCCGCGTCTGCTGCAGCCTGCTCGCCTCCAAATGGAATGGGTCGATGGGACGGTTGAGCGGAAGGCTGCCCCCATCAGCCAAGCCGAGCAAGATTCGCCGATAGCTGGTTGGCTGATTCCCAACCACCTCGACAAAAGCCTGATGGTCTTTGATGAGAGTGGCTCCCTGCAGGTATCGCTGATGCTGGTCGAGCGCAACGGCAGCTCGTATGTGCGCAAGGAGTCGAGCCCCTATCGTGATCCAGCATCTGTTATTTCAAACTATTTTCTCAGAGAGTTGGTCGATCAATTGCTCAGTTTTGATGAAGACAGCGGAGAGATTTTTTCTGCTTTTCTGAGCAGCATCGATTCGACGACCTGGGTGACCGATCCACTGGGGTCCAGAGAGAAAAAGGGGCTATCGGCCTTGATCGGTCGTCCTCTGGCGCTTGTGCGGGCGCGCGTTTCCATGGAGCTGAAAGGAACGGCTGTTCGACGCTTTGATGTAGACCAGCCGGTGCAATACCAGGTAGAAAAATCGTCCAATCCCTTCGGGTTGATGCAATTGCCGCTGCCTTTTTATGTTGGAGCCGACAATCTTCCCAACAATGGCTTGATCGGCTATTTTGACAATGCGGATTTTAGCAAATTCTATGTCGTAACCGATCACCTGGAACGGCAAAATGAGTTCATAGAGGGACGCGAAAATCTCCTGGTAACGCTCAACGATGATGGTATGTCGGAAGACCAAAAAGATTTTCGATACCTCAGCATGTTGGTGGACTATCGGGGCGTCGTCCATACAGTTTCTGGCTTGTTGCCGACCTTCGAATTGGGCTTGACAAAGGAGCTGGTGGGGGATGCTTTGGCCAATATGCAAGTCACCTTTCGAGTCGGTCCTATGATGGTTGATCCCGACCAATTGCGGATGCCTAAGCCGGGGGACATACAAGGAAAGTTGTCTTGGATTTATCAGTCGGGCATTCAAATTTGGAAGGACGATCAAGCCTTGAATGAGGATGCACAATCTTGGGAGAATACTTCCATTGATCAGGCCAATGAAACGGCAGCCTTTCCGCACAAAAAGCGCAATCAACTCACGGAAGGTTGGCTGAAATTATCGGACGCCCTCAAGGATAAAGGGAATCAAAAATAGCTATGATGAATGATAATGGCCTCAGCGTAAGCTTGAAAAACGACAGTCTACAAGTCAAGGCAGATAAGGCGACTCGTCAGAGTTTGGTGTTGATGGTAGAAAATACCAGTGACCAGGCCGTAGCGTGCAGCAGCATACAAGTGGAAATACCCTTCGGAGCAGCTGGCGATGTCGATGCACTCACCGATTCCGACGATTTCATGGCTACTGGTGTGGAGAGCTGGGTGATTGAAAGTCCGCCATATGATTTGAATGCCAAAGGTGATCAACTGCAGATCGAATTGTTCAACGATTATGAAGTGGTCGGCGGTCGCCAGCAGTTTAATTTTACGTTTTACAACATCCCGGTTCATCCCAATTCTTCGGGAACAAGCAACCGTTCCTTAGCCATCAAAGTATCTTTTTTCAAAGCGTCAGAAGATACGCCCTTCCGGACCGTCGAGCTGCCCTTGCAACTTGTTGTTCCGAGCGGACCGCCTCTATCTTATGTCAATTATTTTGTTTCCGATGTCACAGCGGCCAGTCCGCGGCAGCAGATTAAGCTTTCCTGGAGCGTTTCGAACCCCCGACAAATGTTCTTGTATCCCACCTTTCTAAGCGACCGGGATCAAGCGGTCGATCAAACCGAGAAGTCGACTTTGACGGGATTGCGCAGCATAAAGAGCCTGGATGAGGTAAGGGTTATTTTCGATGATACGCCCATTCCGCTCAGCGAGGCGGACGCTTCGATGCAGGTGGTTTTGTTGCGCTCGATGCAATTTCGCTTGGTGGCAGACAATGAAGGGAATCGAGGGGTCAGCGAACTGACCATCTACTTGAAGGAACTGTCCATCTTGTATTTTACCAGAAATTTTTCGGACCGCCAATTGCTTCGACCCGGTGGCAGCATCTTGCTGAAATGGTTGATCTCTTTCCCTTATCCGGCTTCTACAGACAATGAGGCCACATTAATCGTACAGGAGTTTGACAACAAAGGCCAGATACTACCTTTGCAAGAAGGACATCAGCCCGCGCCTGCTGGCCTGCCCGCTACTTGGACGGTCGACCTACCAGAAGCCCATAAAGGCACGTTTGTCGTTTTTCCCAATCGCCCAACCAACTACCTACTCTATATTAAAGACTACAAATCTTCCAATTCAAAAATAGAAACCCAATCCATTATGATTACCCCACCCAACAGCCCCATCGGTTCCATCATGCTCTATGCAGGGGCCTCGCAACCCTTGCCTTACGGCTGGCTTCTCTGTAATGGAAAAGAAGTGAAAAAATCAGCTTTCATCGATAAGTGGCAAACAGCCTATCAAAAGCAATTTGGAAAAGTACCAGCTGACTACGGCCAATACCTAAAACAAAGCTTCGGTCAGCTGTACGCTACCTTGGATGGAAAAGACGGGGTGGTCAAGCTGCCGGATTTACAAGACCGATTTCCCGTAGGAGCTGGTAAAAATTATACCCTCGGAGCCGAAGGCGGAGCGGAAAAGGTAACACTGAAGGTCGATCAAATGCCAAAACACAAGCATGAAGGAATCATTGCGGCAGCCGGAGAGCATTCTCACAGCTTTAATGCTTCAGACAAAGGCTGGGCTTTCAACAATATTGGCAGAAGAGGCGACCCTAGGAAGAACGACAAAGGGACCGTCCGAACCAGTAAGGAGGGGCGGCATACACATGCTATGAAGATTCACGAGATGGGGGGTGACGAAAGCCATGAAAACCGACCACCTTATTTGGCGACTTATTTCATCATCAAAGTGCTAAAGTGATCTCGGTGGCCATTCTTTCTTTTTTAGCTGGATTGGGAAGCAATGCCCACTGGCTATTGGGAGGAAAAACCCAATTCTAGTAAAGCAATATTTTTAGAACAACCCAAATAGATGAACACAAAATTTAGTGTAGAGCTGGCCGAAGACAGCCTGCAAATAGACGCAGATAAGTTGACGCTAGGGCAGTTGGAATTTCATGTAAGTGGCCCTTCCGAACCAGAGGTCTTCTGTTCCAGGATTCAAATTCGCCTACCTTATCAAAGTGGCAAGTCATCTTCCGCAGCTTTGACCGATTCGAATGATTTTTCAGCCCATGGTGGCATTTGGTCGGCCAGCCAGGCGCCCTTCGACATCAACAGTGCCGGGACAGAAGTGCAGGTCGAATTCTACAACGATTATGGTTTTCAGGGGAGCCAATCGGCCAACTTGAAACTTCAAAAGCTGCCCATCTTACCCAATGATTCGGGGGTGGAAAAAAGGATGGTTGAAATTGTGGTTGACTTATTTGAGGAAGATGCCGAAGAACCCTTCCAGCAGGAAAGCCTTCGATTGAGCTTGAAAACACGGGGACGAGAGACTTTCGTAAATTACTTTGTAGCTACCAATTACAATCCCGAAGGAGGAGAAACCTTGACCTTGGAATGGAGTGTCTCCAACCCCAAGGAAATGGTGCTGTATCCGCGTTTTTTAACAGACTTTGACCACGGAACCATCGTCAAGAGTCCTGCAGCGCTCGATGCGTATACCCAACCATATCTCATAAACAGTGAAAAGCCAATTCTAATCAGTGGCTCGGTTGGCTCGCTCCAAGTGGAGTTGATTAAGTCGACTCAATTGCGACTCATAGCAGACAATCAAGGCGGCTACGGCGTCAGTGAATTGACGCTTTATCTGAATAAGTTGGACATTATCTACTTTGGATTTGCCGATAAGTTGGAGCAGCCCGTTTCGGTAGGAGCGCGCATAGTATTAAATTGGATACTTTCTTTTCCCAGCAAGCAATCGATTGATAGAAGGCTGGTGTTGTATGCCCAGGAATACGACAACGATGCAAAGTTGTTATCCCTACTGCCAGGTAGCAAGCCTGCTCCCGGAGAGACGCAAGCCACCTGGTCCATCGACTTACCACTTTCCAATACGGGCCAACTTACGGTCCATCCCCAACGCCCTACTGTCTACAACCTGATGGTAAGGGATGGTGGAAAATCTCGAACGTCCGATCAGCGATTGATAACAAAGGCGCCTTCCAACCCGATGGCTTCCATCAGCATTCACGCTGGAAAGCAGATTCCATATGGTTGGCTGTTGTGCGACGGAGCTAGCTACGACGAGGCGCGTTTTGTTCAGACGTTTAAGCAGGCCAATGACGATCTTAGCGATCTGATACATCTCAAGAAAAGCTTCTGGGCATTGTGCGATGAGTTGGGAATGAAAGGCGATCAAGTTGTTCTGCCAGATTTGCGTGGCTTATTTGTCGTTGGTGCTGACAAGGGCGAAAAGGGGGCCTATTCCTATGGTGCAACAGGAGGACAAGACGAAGTACAACTGACAGAGGCCCAAATACCTCCCCATTCCCACAGTGGGACCACGCTGCCGGGAGGAGCGCATGAGCATCCAACAAACCTACTCGAATTTAAAAAGGAGGATATTGGCAAGGCGTTCCTCAAACTCTACACCAGTAATTATGGCGAAACGGTAGAATTTAAAGGTGGAAATCACAGCCACACTTTTAAGACCCATGCGGCGGGTGCTGGCCGGACGCACGAAAACCGGCCACCTTATTACGCAGCCTATTACATCATCAGAGTATTGTTGTAGATACAAACAGCTCCTACATCTTTTCGGACTGGATAAAAAATAAAAGAGGGAAAGAAGAACATCAAAATAAATCGAGCACTTATGAGTACTGTAAAAGATTGTCCCATTGCTTCTGTAAATATATATGCTGGAAAGGGTGCCATTCCCTATGGCTGGTTAGCTTGTGATGGATCGCTAATGGATCAGGCGACCTTTGTCGAAAGAATGAAGCAATCCCATCAAATGGTTTTTGGGGCAGAAGCATCTGCTGAGCACAATGAGCTGTTAATTAAGAGCTTTAAAGTCTTATGCCGGGAGCTGGTGTATGTAGATGAGCAGATCATCATTCCAAATTTGCAAAGTCGCTTTGTGGTGGGAGCTGGCTCGACGGCGGATGCAAAGTATCAATTGAGTGCTACCGGTGGTCAAGAAAAGGTAGCTTTAACAGCTGGGCAAATACCGCTTCATACCCACACGGGAAAAATGGAGGGAGGGGCGCATTCCCATTTCTATACATCGGGAGTAGTGATGATGGGAATGCAAGGAGGAACCTTCAATGCCGGACCAGGAGGCTATATCTTCGACCCGCTATCTGGGAATCCAGCACTTGAGAGGGGAGGCGCACATAAACATTATTTTAAGACAAATGCAAGCGGGGGTGGACAAGCACATTCCAATATGCCACCTTATTTTACAGCACAATTTATCATCAGGGTTTTATTGTAAAAGTTACCTCACAAACCAACTGCTTATGACTGATCATACAAATCTTCCATTGGCCTCCGTCTGCATGTTTGCGGGTAAACACCTGCCTTTTGGCTGGTTGATGTGCAATGGGCAGAAAATAGGCGATAAAACGGCTTTCAAAAAATATTGGAGCAAGGTGTATGAATACAAATTTGGGGGAAGACCACCTCATGGCTATACCGATTACCTAGAGCGTAGTTTTGATGAATTGTTGACCTTGCTGGATGTTTATGAACTGGAATTACCCGACTTAAGAGAACGCTTTATACTCGGTACGGGAAAGGATCATCCGGAGGTGGGCGCCTTTGGAGGAGAAAAGACTGTGGCTTTGAGGGAGGAACACTTACCGAGCCACTCCCATGGTGGTGAGACAAGCGACATAGGCAGCCAACACGAACATCACCAAAACGCATTTGTCAGTACTATTGGACGCTTTAATCCAGATACCAATGGAAGTGGTAATACAGTCCTCATTCCATCTAGGAAAGAAAAACTCAGCGGTGGTGAACATACCCATGATTTTGAGACTGACAAGAGTGGGGGAGGAGAAGCCCACGAAAACCAGCCACCCTATTTTGCAGCTTACTACATTATGAAGGTCTTAAAGTGAGTGTTTTCCTTGCTTGTTGTTATATTGTGTAGAAACATAAAATACAAAAGCATATGAAAAACACTTTCCTTCTATTGTGCAGCATGATTGGCTTTCTGGCCATTGGATGCCACAGCTCCCAAGCGGGGCTTCGTACCTACGATGCACCCTCTTCGCCTGCAGATTTCAAGCCTGGAAAATGCTATGCCAAGTGCATGACCCCCGACCGCTATGAAGAGTCAACGGATGAATACATCTTGTACACCGGAGACGCATCTGCGGACGAAGTGCCTGTGGAGACCCTCCTGGTGGAAGTACAGCCGGCCACTACGAAATGGGTGCAAAAAAGAAGGCCCGGCGGCTGTCAATCGGCTGATCCCAAAGACTGTATGATGTGGTGCCAGGTCGAGGTACCAGCCCAGTACAAAAGCTTGAAAGTTCTCCGGGATACCAGCTTGAGTAGCGACTATCGCATCGAACGCATTACCTCCAAGCGGCTTCTCTACGCAGGGGGCAACATGGCGTTTCGCGAAGTCCTTTGTGCGTCCCAGCTGACCGATCGGGTTGTCTTCCAAATACAGGATGCGCTCGTCGAAAAGGGCTACATGCAAGGACCGACTTCCCCAACCATGACCACTACTGCCCGACAGGCAATGAACCGTTTTCAGCAAGAAAGTGGATTGCCGGTCGGACAGTTTGATTTGGAAACCATGGATCACCTGGGAGTGATTTATTAAACTTCCTACAATTTTTCGCGAAAGAACCGACTGCCTTCCGTCACTGCCTGGCTTACTTCTTTGTCTTGGTCGTAGAAAGCAAATTGGTGCATGGGAGTGCCTAGTTCCGTATCGATCCACTGCAAATGTTTGTCGGTGGAGGCAATGTTTTGGAAGAACTTACGGGTGTAGTCCGGCAATACACAGCCGTCCGAATGGATCATTAGGATGGGCTGTTGGAATTGCGCAGCAGCGGGGAAGGGATCAAGGGTCAACCAGTCCTCCCAACTAGCTACGGCAAAGCGGTCGGCACTCCACTGAGGAACAGCGCCCCGCTCTGGATTGAGGTAGTAGTCGTACTCGCCGTACATGGCTGCAGTGGTGTCCGTTGTTGAGATGGTTTTGATGTAAGTTGCCTCGCCCGTTTCGGCATACTTTTTCTTGGCTGCCTGCGCCTGTGATATTTTATCTTGTACCCCTTCGGCCCCTCCGTAAAAAAGCTGGACGGCTTCGGCATCGTGGAGCCAGGAGGCGGCCGTTACAACCGCTTTGATTTGCGGCATCGCTGCAGCGGCCATCAAGGTGTACATCGAGCCGGCGCATACCCCAAAGGCACCGATGCGCTGGGCATCTACTTGCGGCAGGGTCGCCAGATAGCGAACGGCGTTTTGAATGTCTTCGATTTTCAGGCGAGGGCTTTCATAGGCGGCTGGCTGTCCTTCACTTTCTCCAAAGTTGCGGAAGTCAAAGGCCAGGGTTATAAAACCCTTTTCGGCAAAGCGTCGGGCGTACAAACCAGCCATTTGCTCCTTGACGGTGGTCCAGCTGCCAGATACGACAATGGCCGGATAAGATTGGTTTTCTTCAAAATCGGTCGGTAGGAATAGGTGTCCAGCCAGTTGGAGTCCTTCGCTGTTGAAATGAATTTTTTGCATGTTGTATGGCGTTTTTGAGTATTTCAGGAATGTGTATTATTTGGTCAGTTGTTTGGCGATGGCCTTTTGAACCAGTTGGGTGTTGCCATCCTGATATTTGAAGTGGAAAGTCATGCGATTGATTTGCCATTGTTCCGCTTGTTTCTGTAAATGGAAATCGTAGGTGCCAACGACCGTCCAGACATTGCCGCCTTCGTCTTCCAGAAAGTGCGTAGCCGTTCCGTAGCAAAATACTTTAGCCTTATTGGCATCGACCGTACTGCGAAGATTTCCGATTTGGTGGTGGGTAGAGGTAAAGCCAGGTAGGACGCCTTTCCAGGCTGTTGTGATGTCCTTGGGTGTTAAGGTGGCAGCTGGCTGGCCGCTCATGGAGGAATAGTCCAAGACGACTTTTTCTGCAAAGCACTTTTCAACAGCTACCCAATTGTTTTCGTCGGTGGCTACGAATAAATCCGTTACGACATTTTGTATTTGTTCCATTTGCTGTGCGTTTGTGGCGATCGATAAAAGGAGGAAAAACAGGATATTGAAATATTGCATCATTTCTTTTGATACAAAGATGCAGGCATTGCAGTGGGGGCAAATGCTAAAAACAAATGAGAAAGTATAAAAATCAAAGATTGAGGTGGTTCCGGTAGGCTTTGGGGCTTTGGTGGGTGTGTTTCTTGAAGAAACTGCTGAAGTTGTTGGGCGATTCGAAGTAAAGGGAGTAAGCGATTTCTTTGATGCTCAGGGTGCTTTGACGGAGCTGCGTCTTGGCCAACTGGATGAGGTATTTGTGGATGTGTTGCTTGGCAGTATGGCCGATGATGCTCTTTACTATGGCGTTGAGGTGGTTGGGGTGGATGTTCAGTTGCTGGGCATAGTGTTTGGGAGAGTGTAGATTGATGGGTTGGCGGATGGAATGCTCTGGCTGAAAACACATCTCTATCAGAGCTTGAAACCTGGACAGCAATTTGAGGTCTGCCTTGCGTATTTCCTGATGAACCTCCTGTGCATTGGCCCGCCTGGAAGCAAGCCTTTTGACCCATTGCAACAACAAAAGTGTATAGGACTCGATGAGCTGAAATTTATCTGCTGCTTCGCTGTCGTATTCTTCAAAGATATTTTTATACACGCTGAGCAATGGTGGGATGTTGGCTCGTTTGATCTCGAATGGAATGGCTTTGTCAATTTTCAAAAAAGGGAAGTCGTCCAACAAGCGATTGGCCATATACGATTGTGCAACGAAATCTTGGGTAAACATGATGTAGTACCCTTCCCAATCCGGAACAATTTCCCAGGAAAGTATCTGAAAAGGAGAATTAAAGAAAACGGTCGAATTTTCTGGGAAATCCGTATGATGGCCAGAAATGGCTTTACCACCTCCTTCGATTTTCAAGGCAATGGCGTAGAATTCGTGTCGAAAAGGAGGCATGGCCGACACAACACTCCTCATATTATCCTCAAAGCGTCGAATGTCAAAGCTTGGATGCTTGGGCGCTGGAATGTTGATTGCCTGGCAGTAGTCTTGTATGGTTTTGAAAGTCTGCATACTTTCCGATGCTGGCATCATCCGAAAATCATGGGCCATAAAACGTCGAACAAGAGCTTACCTAAAAGAACCCCTATGACGACTCCTATAATAAAGGTGTACTTGCTTTTCTTTTTTTTCTTTTCTGTCATACGTTTTAGCTTGCGATTTACCGTTATTTTCTCAAACCGTGTTTCTCCAAAAAATCAACAATGGCGATGCGTACTTCGGGAGAAATGCGGAAGAAGTGCCAATAGCTTCTGTCTTGATTCAACTCCACCCATTTAGACTCCATTTCCATTCCGTGTTCTGCACCGTAGACATTTACGGTGGTCAGATTTTCCATGTTGTTTTTGAAGTATTCATTTAAAAGCTCAATGTTTTCTTTTGGAGGAACGATCCAATCTTTTTGACCATAGATGCCCAAAAATGGTTTGGAATAGTTTCTGAGAACGTCTTTCGGATCAAAGTTATGTCTTCGCACCCATAGATTTTCAATTTCGCTTTCTGTGTTTGCAACATCTGTACTTTCCAAAAGTTGGTACCAACCCTCATCTTTTGCAATTGCTAGTAAACTTTGTAAGTCTTCCAGCCCTTTTTTCGACTGCTGTACATCAAAGACGAGATGGGTGTATTTAATGACATTGTCCAAAGCCGTTGCATTGAGTTGAAAAACATCTGCACCATATTTGGCCGATTGGAGTTGTTGGTCTCTCACGGAGGTGGATGGCCCAACGACGCTTATCATAAAGTCGAAATCGTGCTTTTCTTCTGCCTTTGTCATAGTCCAACCTCCTGCGCTAATGCCCAGCACACCGATCTTCTCAAAACCCTCTTTGCGTTTTTCCAAAAACAATTTTACGTTGCCCAAGTCTTTGGCCAAATCCTCTATCGTCGCTACATCGCAGTTTCCTGTGGACTTGCCGGTGCCTCGTTTTTGATACGCCAAGACAGCTATGCCGTATTCTCTTAAAAACTTTGCGTAAAGGTTGAACTTGGTTTCATCTGCACCACAGCCCCTACCACCCACCAGGATGATGGCCGTTTTGGTGGGGTTGTGAAACGGAAGGTGCAAATGGCCTGATAGCTCTATATTTTCTGAAGCAATCGTCACTTTTTCAACGCTGTAGTTGGGGGACGGTCGTTTTGCCGCTTTCTTGAGATGGACATAGACCGAGGGGCTCCTATTGACCAATTGTCCGATGATCTCAAGATTGTTTTTATCCAGATGTAAGGCGACTTTGCCATATCCGGTACCAAAATTTATCTGGCCAGTTGAATCTATTTGAACAGGTACTTCAAACTCTCCATAGCCCGGATGCCATTCCTCCATGACTTGAAAAGCATACATTTTTCCATCTCTGGTGGAGAAGTTTACTTCTATCTTTTGATAAGCATTTTGCTTTATGAATGCACCTTCCCAATAACCAATCAGTTTGTCAGCAATTATGGAATCATTTTGTGCAAAGGTGGTTTGCGAAAGCAGCAGAAAGAGTATTAGTATTTTTTTCATTTAATTTGGTTGGTTTATTCAATTGTTTCCAATAGATAGGTGTTTCTCAATGCGACAGATCATTTAAAATACCTCAAATCACCAGGAAATAAAAGGGTCAGCTGTGGATTTTTAGAATGGTATTTGATTTAGAATCCGTTGTTTTTTCGAATATTTCGATACCAATTTCCACTGATGTCACCACGCTCGTAATAATCGTCTACTTCCATTAGGCTTCCTTTCTGTCCATAGTCTTCTTCCGAAATCAGCCTACCACTTTCGTTAAAATATCGCCAGATGCCAATACGGATGCGCCAGTCTTTATAGACGCCAACGGCTTTCAACTTCCCATTTGGGTGAAACTTCTGAATGGGACCTTCTACTCGATTTTGTTCGTAATGTCCGATCTCTTTATACTGTCCATTCTCATAATAATTAATCCAGAGACCTTGGCCCACACCATCCACATATTCTTGCCAAGAGTTAAACTCGCCATTGGGATACTTCGAAAATAATACACCCGTAAATGGTTTATCCGAACCTTTTGCATAGTATCGATACACCCCCTCCGAAGACTTGCCGTTTACTTCGCCCATCGACAGGGACAATCGATTTTCTACATCGTCCATACTCTTGGCTTGTTGAGCTGATAGTAAAAAAGGAAGGAGGGAACAGATTAAAGCGGTAAGCATTTTCATTGCATCAATTTTAATAAATAAGTTTGTAAATAGAAAGCGGCCTTCTGACCATTTCTATATCTACGGGACAAATCAACGATTGGATTTCTTTGAAAAAACTTCAGCTGTATGGACAGCTAACTTTTGATTTTGGGATGGGCCAGCTTTTGTCAAATTCGTTGAATCCACTATTTGATCAACAAAGCTTTTCTTTGAAAAATAGCCATCTACAGCTAAATACTGCGAGATTTGGCTAATCTGTGGGCCACTATCAATCAGCACCTGAGCATAATGATTGATCAAGGTTTTACCTGATTTTTTCAAACTTGGGACCGTTGGCGTTTGTACGGCTTCCAAAGGATGACCACTTATATAATGAATCCTACCGAATATCCAATGGTTAACCGGCATTCTACAACGGCGAAGTAACATTGATTGCATTTACTTTACTTTGAGGCATTGATCAATGAACAGTTTGAACATTTGTAAACACCTCTGAGAGCGCCTCGGCTTATTCAGCAACTTCACTTACAAAACTATCAAGAATGCAATCTAAAACCTTTTGGATTTTGTTAATAGCAGTACTTTGTCTAGAAGTAAATGCCCAGAACTGCGATATTGGAGATATTGGGACTAATGAAGACTTTCCCTATATCACCATCCCTGTTGTCTTTCATTCCATTACCAATAGCAGTGGAGATAACCTAAACTGTATACCCGGTTCTCCGTACAACATCACTACCGTTATGCAACCTGTCGTAGATTACGCCAACGAACGATTGGCCAATCCGCGGGTCAATGAGTTTGGCAATGCTGGCAGAGTCCCCGATACTTACTTGAGATTTACAGAAACCCTGACCTGTGATAATTTTCGATTTTATCCTCAAGGAGGAACTGCTGTTTTTGTTGAAGATGCTTTTAATATTATATTGCTTGATACCAATAGCCCCTTCACGGGTGGAAGACAAATCGGACCTTCTTCAATAGAGATATATAACATCGTGAAATTTGTTACGGATGGTAGCTACAACCTTTACGCCTATGGACGTTTGCTGCTGCACGAGTTTGGTCATTCGCTGAGCCTTTGCCATTCTTTCTCCGAGCAAAACCGATGCAAGGGCATTGACATGGACCCAGCCGAAGAATGTGGTCCACCTACTTGTACGCAGACAGGCAATGGAAGAAATTGCCCGCCAGCAAATCCAAACCTTGGCCTTGCCAGTTGTGGGGGCGCTACAGACCTATGCTGTTATTGTACCAGAAACCGGGGAAACAATATGATGGGATATGGCGATCAGAATGCCCTTACGCCCTGCCAACACGAATTGATGATGACCGACCTACTCATAGATAACCCTAGGGCTTATTTGTGCAATGGAGTTCCAGAATTGGATATAGAAAAGATTTTCTCGGGGCAACGGGTTGAGTGGAATACCGTCCAGATAAAGAACCACGACATTGAAATTCAATCTGGCGCTTCTTTGAAAATATCGTGTAATGTTTTGATGGGGCCGGGTAAAAGAATTACAGTACAAAGGGGGGCCAAACTAATCCTTGCCGGCGGAACCATTCGCGACTTATGTGGAGAAGACTGGGCAGGCATATTTGTAGAAGGCAATGGCAACATTAACCAACCCGATGCCTCTGTGATCAATGATGACTTATATGCCCTTCCAGCCTCAAACGAAGCAGGGATTTTCTATGGAACGGGGGGCTTTGTACGCGGGGCGCAAGTAAGTATTTCGACTAAGAGTTGGGAGGATAGAGCCAACCGGAATTTTTGGGGAGGTATCATCTACTGCGTCGGAGTCAACTTCATCAACAATAACCGGGCAATTGAATTTACGCGCTACTCCAGACCCAATCAAAGTAAATTTATCAACTGTACTTTCCAGGATGATTTTGGCAGAGTCGGCGTGACCATTTTGGGATGTAAAGGTTTGGAGTTTAGGGGGAATAGATTTATTGGCTTGGAGCAGGGAATCGAGGGGCTCGACTTTGGAGCAACCATAAAATCAGCCAATAGGTTTGAAGAATGTCAGCGTGCGATTGAAGTACACTCCTCTGGTATTTTTGAAACAGAAGTTATTGTCGGCGAAGACAACAGCACGGTGAGTATTCCCCGCAACGTATTTATCAGTCCGGAAACCGAAGGAAGTATTGGCGTCTATGGCGGTTCCCCTACTGGTGCTCGGGGCCTGGTAGTGGTTGATAATCTATTTCAAAACTATCCTACAGATGTTTTGATTCAAAACGATGGCAAGTATACAATAGCCAAAAATGTTTTTGAACACGTAGACGAAGAAGAAAACAACGATGTGGGTGTCGAAGTGAATTTTACCGGACAACAATTCAACCGAATTTTCTGCAACATCTTTATCAACAAAGGGTTTGGCATAAATGCCTTGTCCCGTAATGATGGCTTGTTATTCCAAGGCAATCGCTTTGACAGCTACGTAACTGATGTCACCAGAGCACTGGGTCTGGGTGGTATTAATACCTCTAGCGTCGCGATGGAACAAGGCAGCTCAACGCAACCTGCCAATAACTGCTTTACGCCTAAATCTGAAAATGCCCTCGTCAACCACATCATTCGGGCATCCGGACGCGTACGCCCCATATTCAATTATCACTTTACGCAAGAGATTCCCGGAGACAATTGCGTGACCGACCCCGACCAAAGAAACATACTCGATGGATATAGAAAAAAAGAGACAGCCTTCCTATACGAGCCCTGTGCAAAAGAAATCAATGGATTCAGAAAGATTTTCCAAAAGGAAGATCTCGAAGATGCTTATGCTACGCTGGAAGATGTCGAACAGAATCTAATAGAACAACCACAAGACCCTACTCTTCTGGAAGAGCTGGAGGTTGCCAAAACAATGAAGAACAATATTCTGACCAATCTCGTTTTTGCGCTCCATCCGGAAAATACGGCGGACAGAGATGAACTGCTAATGAACGATCCTTCTTATTACGCTAAAAAACTAAACTTCTCTGTACACCTAAGCGATGAAGACTACACAACGGCTCAACAATTACTGAATCAATTACCGAGGGAGACTTCCGATCAAGAGGATTTCTATCAGGTACAATCCGTCAACTTGGATTCTCGGCAAGCAGAGCGCTTTGAGTTATCGGCTGTTCAATCAGCCACCTTGCACACCATTGCAAACAACGACCTTTCTTCTAGTCGATCCAATGCTCGCGGCTTACTCATTACCTTTGAGGGTGCAAAGTTTACATATGACAGTCATCGGTTCTATCCGGCATCTGCAAGTGTTGAACGGTCTTCTAACGGGTCCTCGAACCAACTGAGCGAACCAAGGGTTCAACCCAATCCCAACAAGGGTAATTTTTCTGTTGAGTTACCGGTGGACTATGTAACGGAGGGAGAAATTATGATCTATGATCTGCATGGAAGAGTGATTGCCAATCGAACTATTTCTCCGGACAGATCCTCGGCCTCCTACAAGTTCGATCAAATGCAAGCCGGCGTTTACATCTTACAAGTTCGTGAGCAAAACAATTTAAAGTATGTACAAAAGGTAACGATCATAGATTAGACCAAGTAAATCCATACTACACAAAACTCACAAAATCCCGAACTTTCCACAGCAGAAGGTTCGGGGTTTTTTATTTAGCTCACTAAGCTAATGCTGTGTCGACGGATCGTTAGGGTATAGCAAATATTTTATAAATCATAACTGTCGATGAGGGAATAGTTGTCCCTCTTCATCTGTCTTTAAGCACTCATACAATTTTGAGTCGTCATTGTATTTTTTTGAATTTACTTTTGCCTTTACAACCACCAACAAGCTGTCCCTCCACACCATCAAAATCAACGGTCCCCAGACGTGTCAAACACATCCGGGGACCCGACAGAGTATACGGTATTTTCTTATTTCAAAGGCTTGATGCACTCAAGTAAGCTGTAGGGCTTATCCCAATATCTGCTTATTTTGAATGAATGGCTGATCGTACACCCGCTCGCCCGTGGCACGGTAGAGGGCATTGGCAACCGCCGCCGCAATCGGTGGCAAGGAAGGCTCTCCCAAGCCCGTTGGATCGATGCCGTTGTCGACAAAAAAGGTCTCGATCTCCACTGGTGCCTCTCTATGCCGAATCAGTCGGTAATTGTGGAAATTATTCTGCTCTGGCTTACCATCTTTGAACGTCATGGCACTGTACATCGCGTGGCCGATGCCATCGATGATGCCTCCCTCGATTTGATTCAAGGCACTGGCAGGATTGACAACGATTCCGCAGTCCACCGCACACCATACTTTTTGCACTTTGGGCTGGTTGTCCTTCATCACCACATCGACAATCTGAGCGACATAAGAATTGTGGCAGAAGTAGGCCGTTACACCTCGGTATACACCCGGCGTTTCCTTGCCCCAGCCAGATTTATCCCTGACCAGCTTCAACACCCCGGCATAGCGCTCGGCATCGTAGTCATTGTTTTCACCCACAGGCTTGGCCATCGCTTTGTCGAAGAGCGACAGACGGAAAGCAATGGGGTCTTGACCAACAGCCTCAGCTACCTCGTCGATAAATGACTGTTCGGCGCAGGCAATGAAATTGGAACGAGGCGCCCGCCAGGCACCGGTTGATATATTGGAATCCCGCCCGTGGTTTTCCGCCAGATAATTATCGATCGCACCAGCGGGGTAGCGATTGGCAAAGACGGGACTGCCGTGAACACCGGCCCCTCTGACGTGAAAGCCAGTCAGATTGTTGTCCTTGTCCAAGGCCGCGCGATAGGTGACACGATAGGCTGGGCGATAGGTTCCCTGCGTCATATCATCTTCGCGGGTGTAAATCAACTTGACGGGCGCATTGACTTTTTTGGAAATTACGGCCGCTTCTACCGCAAAGTGGCCATACAGGCGGCGTCCAAAGCCACCACCCATGCGCGTCATCATAATGGAAATTTTCTCTTCCGGTAAGCCCAATACCTCGATGAGGGATTTGCGGAGGTATTCCGGTGTTTGGATGGGGCCTTCCAGCTCTGCCTTGTCGGCTGTGACATGGGCAAAGAAATTCATTGGCTCCATGGTATTGTGTGCCAGGAAAGGCGCACTGTAGGTACGCTCGATGATCTTTTCAGCATCGCGGAACGCCTTCTCAGGATTGCCATCCTTACGGGCCGCTTCCTCTGGTGCCTTTTCAAGCGCCTTTGCCAAGCTGGCTTCATAATCGGCGGTACTTTCCAGCTTATCGTCCGCCTCCCATTCGATCTTCAAAGCCCTCTTGGCCTTTAGTACTTCCCAAGTGCTGTTGCCCACCACGACAACCAGCTCGTTGAAGGCATTGACATCCGACCACTGCTTTTCCATGCCCTCGGGATAGGTCGTTATCGTAAAAACATCTTTGATACCGGGCATGGCCTTAGCGGCGGCATCGTCGATGGACTTGATCTTCTGACCAAAGGCGGGCGGATGCTCAATCATGGCAATGAGCATACCCTCGCGCTGGACGTCCAGCCCAAACAGCGGCTGTCCGGTGATGATCTTATGGCCATCGACATTCTTGCGGTCGGTGCCGATGATTTTAAAATTCTTTGGATCTTTCAGTTCGACTTCCTCCGGTACTTGGATACCCGCTGCAGCAGAGGCGATTTCGCCATAACCAATGGACTGGCCGCTGCCATCGTGGTAGATGGTTCCGGCTTCGGTGCGCAACTCCGCCATCGGAACACTCCATTGCTTGGCGGCTGCTTCTACAAGCATTCTTCGGGCTGTTGCGCCCGCCATACGAAGGCCCTGCCAGCCCTGGCGGATGGATTGGCTACCACCGGCCAACTGACGCTGGTATTTTCCAGTATCCAGGCCAGCCTGCTCGACAACGACTTTGTTCCAATCGACATCCAATTCCTCTGCGACAATCATCGGCATGGCCGTTTTGACGTTTTGGCCAATCTCAGGGTTTGGAGACAGGATGGTTACAATGCCATTGTCTCCGATTTTTAGAAAAGCATTGATGTCGAACCATTCCTTGGGCATGCTGATAATCTGCTCGGGGGTGGGCGATGTACAAGAAGCCAACCAACTGAAACCGAGGACCATTCCACCACCTGCTGCAGTGGAGACCTTCAGAAAGGAACGTCTGTTGTATTTTGTTTTTATAATAGTGGACATGATTTTATTTTTAATTTCCTTTGCCAAAATAAGTGGATGTTGTCCATCCAAAACTTAAAAACGATCAGCTGTCATCAGCTCATCTTAGACGAAGCCGTTTTGATGGCGGCCTTAATGCGTGTGTAAGTACCACATCGACAAATGTTGCCATTCATAACCGAGTCGATGTCTGAGTCGGAAGGTGTTGGGTTGTCTTTCAAAAGTGCAGCAGCATTCATAATCTGCCCTGCCTGACAGTAGCCACATTGTGGGACGTCGTGTTCGATCCACGCCAATTGCAGTGGATGATCGCCCTTTTCAGATAAGCCTTCGATGGTTGTCACGGGCATGTCCTTAACAGCCGAAACGGGTAGAGAGCAAGAACGCATAGCTGTACCATCGAGGTGAACGGTGCAAGCACCACATTGTGCAATACCGCAGCCGTATTTGGTACCTACCATTTGGAGGTGGTCCCTCAAAACCCATAGCAGCGGGGTGTCGGGAGCCACATCCACCTGCTGTTTCTTTCCATTGATGTTGAGATTGAAAATTGCCATGATTGTAGGTGGTTTGAAGATGTATAAAATATGATTGTCTTGTTTAGACTTGTTACGTTGGTGGAAGCAATATCCAAGTTAAGGATTTTCTGTCGTATACGGGCTAGTCAAAGGAAAGTTGAAAAGTTAAAATCTACCGAACTGTCAAAAGTGCTTCATCTACACCACAAGCGTCGGTGGTTTCTAGGATGTAAAGTCTCCTTCAACAGAATTTGCCAGCAGGTATTTTATGCGCTTTTTTTAACCTCACTACCTGATTTGAATGCTATATTGGGATAAAATAACGCAACTGACATGAAACAATTTTGGATGGCTCTTTTTATTTGCTGTAGCTTGTCAGCCGCAGCACAGGACTTTTCGCGTTTTGAGAAAAAGACGCACACTGGAAAAGACGGTGCCGTTTTGCCCTACCGAATCTTGTTCCCCGATAACTACGATCAAAGCAAAAAGTATCCACTCGTTCTTTTTCTGCATGGTGCTGGTGAACGAGGCAGTGACAATGAAAAGCAGTTGGTCCACGGTGCCAAAACGTTTTTGAATCAGCAGGCCGCTTTCCCTTGCATCGTCATAGCGCCCCAATGTCCGGCAGAATCCTATTGGGCCTCCGTGAAGATTGATCGATCGAATTATCCATTGGAGATGGACTTCAACTATCAGTACGAACAAACCCGCCCGCTTTCTTTGGCCACAGAATTGGTGCGGGAGGTGATGAACAAAGAAGCAGTGGATAAGGACCGAGTATACATTACGGGCTTATCGATGGGTGGTATGGGAACAATAGAAGCGGTTTATCGCAATCCGGGATTGTTTGCTGCCGCTGTGCCTGTCTGTGGTGGTGGCGATGCGACATCTTACACTAAGCGGCATAGCCGTACCCCCTTTTGGATTTTTCATGGTGATGAAGATGGAGTCGTAAAAGTCGAGTATTCCCGCGAGTTGTATGCGCGCTTGCGCCAATTGGAAACCGATGTAACATACACGGAATATGAAGGTGTCAACCACAACAGTTGGGACTATGCCTACGAGGAGGAGAAGTTGCTGCCTTGGCTTTTTGCCAAAAAAAATGGAGGTGGGCGCTTGCCGCTCATCAGCGGAGAGAACCGAGCAATCGTGGAGACCAACTACGGCAAAGTGCGCGGCTATGTCCACAATGGCATCTACAGCTACAAAGGCATTCCCTACGCCAAGGCAGAAAGATTTATGCCGCCTCAAGAGCCCGACGGTTGGGAGGGCGTGCGCAGCTCGATGACCTATGGACCGGTTTGCCCTTTGCTCAATCCGGTGACGCAAGTGAGCGACCAGGGCGAGTTTCCCTTCCACCACGATTGGGGTTATCCCAATGAAGATTGCCTGCGACTCAACATCTGGACGCCAGGCATCAACGATGGTAAAAAGCGGCCGGTTATGCTGTGGTTTCACGGCGGCGGTTACTATGCCGGTTCTTCGCAGGAGCTGCCCTCTTACGACGGAGCCAGCATCAGTCGCAAGGGAGATGTCGTTTTGATTTCCATCAATCATCGGCTCAATGTGCTGGGCTATCTGGACTTGTCAGCCTATGGCGAAAAATACCGTTCTTCTGCCAATGTGGGCATGATGGACCTGGAAGCTTCCCTGCGCTGGATCAAAGGAAACATCGCCAACTTTGGGGGTGATCCAGACAATGTAACCATCTTCGGGCAATCTGGCGGTGGGGGCAAGGTGACAACGATGATGAACGCTCCTTCGGCCAAAGGCTTTTTTCACAAGGCCATCGTACAAAGTGGCGTCGGTGTCAAATTTCAAGACCCCAAGCTCAGTCGACGGGTGGGTGCTGCCGTATTGGACGCCTTGGACATCAAAGCAGCCGAGGTAGATAAATTGCAAAAAGTACCCCTAGATCAACTGATGGCCGCTGCACAAACCGCCCTTCAAAAGGTCAACATCGAGCTGGCTTCCGAAGGGGCCGAGCTTGGCCTGTTTGGTGTCAATTGGGAGCCAGTTCTGGATGGCGCCTATTTGCCATATCAGACCGGAACCCCCGAGGCGCTCGCCCTCAGTAAGGACATTCCACTGATGATCGGCTCTACAAAAAATGAATTCATTACGTCGCTTTGGCGCGATCCCACTCTGCTGCATGCAGACCCGGCAGCCATCGATACTTACTTGAAAGATAAATACGGCGAAAAAAAGGATGCTTATCTGGCGGCTGTCAAAAAAGCTTATCCGGATGACCGAAAGGCTACAGACTTGGTAGACGTCGACATCCTATTCCGGCAAGCGATGGTCGCACAGGCCAACGAAAAGGCCGCCAACGGAACAGCTCCCGTCTACCTTTACTTGTTCACCTGGCAATCACCGGCCTTTGATGGTCAGTACAAGGCACTGCATTGTATGGAACTGCCTTTTGTTTTCAACAACATCGCGCGCTGTGAAGAGATGACGGGCGGTGGTTATGAAGCATACGAGTTGGCCGATAAGATGAGCCAATCCTGGATCAATTTCGCTCGCTCCGGCAATCCACAGCACGAAGGTTTGCCCCAATGGCCCAGCTACAATTCTGAAAATGGCGCCTGTCTATTATTTGATAACGAGTGTACGGTCAAGCAACACCACGATCGGGAATTGCTGAAGGTGGCTGCCGATGCTCCTGGTAATCAATGGTAAAACTATGTCTCCTTTCCACATCAATCGTCGACGTTTTTTGAAGAATGCTTCTGCTTCCTTGGCTTTCTCTGTCTTGGGTGCGCCGGGCTTGGACCTATTGTTTCGCGAAAAGCCCCTACGGGTCGGGCTGATTGGGACGGGCTGGTATGGCAAGAGCGACTTGTTTCGCTTGATCCAGGTGGCAAATGTAGAGGTGGTTTCCCTCTGTGATGTCGATCGGCAATTGCTGGGGGAGGCGGCTACCTTAGTCAGCCAGCGGCAAAAATCCGGCAAGCAGCCCCGCACCTATGGAGATTATCGGAAGATGCTGGCCGAAAAAGACTTGGATATTGTCCTCATTGGAACACCGGACCATTGGCATGCGCTGCAGGCCATCGAGTCCATCAAGGCGGGCGCACATGTGTACTTGCAAAAGCCCATCAGCGTGGATGTTTTGGAGGGCGAAGCTATTTTGGCGGCGGCTCGCCAGCACAATCGAGTCGTGCAAATAGGGACCCAGCGGAGAAGTACGCCCCATTTGACCGATGCCAAAGCCAAGATTGTCGATGCGGGGCTGCTCGGAAAAATATCACACGTCGAAATGTGCTGCTATTACCACATGCGGGCCAATGGCAATCCGCCGCTACAAGCTGTGCCGGATCATCTGGATTATGAGCTGTGGACCGGCCCTGCGCCGCTGCGCCCCTTTGACGGCCTGCCCCATCGGCGTTGGTGGCGGACCTTTATGGAATATGGCAATGGCATCATGGGCGATATGTGTGTACACATGCTGGATACCGTACGTTGGCTGCTGGATTTGGGCTGGCCGAAGCGCATCAGCTCGACAGGTGGGATTTATGTCCAAAAAGAGGGGAAATCCAATATCGCCGATACCCAAACGGCTGTTTTCGAATACGACGATCTAAACTGTATTTGGCAACATCGCAGCTGGGGTACACCGCCCGACCCTGACTATCCCTGGGCCTTTTTTATCTACGGCGAAAAGGGGACCCTCAAAGGTAGCGTTCACCACTACGACTTCATTCCCCACGGCAAAAACGCCGAGGTCATCCGCCAAACGGCCGTCTATGAAAAGGAACAATTTCCAGAGGATTTAACCGAAAAAGACATCGAATTGCATGCGGCGCCTGCTACTCGTCGGCATATGCTGGATTTTCTTGCTGCTATTGAACAAGCCGCTCGCCCTGTAGCTGATGTTGAGCAAGGACATATTTCCTCTGCTGCTTGTATTCTAGCCAATATGTCAATGGACCTGAAGCGCCCCTTGGTCTACGATCCGGTGCATCAAAAGGTGCTTGGAGACGAGGAGGCTACGGGCTTGTTGCGCCGGGCTTACCGAGCTGGGTGGAAGCATCCGGGGGAGGGGTAGATTGGTGATCTGTGATTTTGTGATTTGGTGGTTGTGTGATCTGTGATTGCGGCGGGGCCGCTTGTGATCTGTGATTGGGAGATTACTCTTCTTTTGGTTCGATGACTAAGCCGTTGTGGAACTCTTCGATTATGTCGGCGTATTTGGGGTAGAGACTGGAGCCTGTCCAGCTGAGAAACTGAATGGTGCCTGCTTTGCCCGAGTAGTAGTAGGAATCGAAGGTGAGTTCTAGGCCGGAGGCGGAGATGCCATAGACGCCGTTGATGAGCGGTACATTATTGACTGTTTTCAGTTGCGTCTTGTGTTGTTGTATATCTGAGCCGGTTCGATCTTTCATATTTTTGACGGCTATTTTGACGATGTTTTCCAGTCCAACCTCGATTTCTTCGGCGATTATGATGGCATAGATTTCCTTTTCTTTGTGCTTGAAGGCCATTTCTGCCTCTGCGTTCAAGGTGCCAGCCGGTACCCTGTTCCAGTTTTTATCGTCGTACTTTAGGCGGAAGGTACCGAGGCGACTGATCACCTCTTTTTGGGCATTTTCGCTGACGGTAAATGAACCTTCCAGCGTATCGACCCTTAGTTCTTCATTTAAGAAATTAAGTCCTATTGGATCGGCTTTCTGTTCTCGGTCGTCGGTAAAGGTCCAGGTGCCGTCGTTGTAAACGTAAATGGTATCGCCCTTTTCGGTGACGGCGGTTATCTGAGCAAGGGAAGTGAGGGCAACGCCCATCAGGAGTAGCAGAGAGGTCAGTTGTTTAGTTGTCATGTGAGATTTATATTGGTCTAAGTGATAACGAATTAACAACTCGCGATATTCTTGCCAAAAATTCCAGAGTGCCTAATAATTGTTTCAATAATTAGGAGCAATAAGGGCAATTATTCATTTCAATGGCGATTTTATCTAGCTTTTGTAAGTGCCTGACTTCCTCATAGAAAGCTCAGCAGCCATTAACCCATCCTTTTTCGTTTAGCGTTGCTTAGGTTGACGATATCTGTTGCAACTCCTTTATTTGTTTGAGAATAATTTTGGCCGGTACGAAGGGCGCTATTTTGAAGGCGATTTTATCGCTGAATTTGAGGGCCGAGGTTTTTACCATTTCCCCCTGCAGCATGGCATCGTAGCCGTCCTGGGCGACACCGCGGGCGTCAAAGACCTTGCCTTTGAATAGGGCTGTCTTTTCGAGTCCTCCGGCTTTGCTGAATTCTGTGGCAGTTGCTCCTGGGCATAGGACCGTGGCACTGACGCCTGTACCTTCCAGCTCGCCCGCGAGACCCTGGGTGAAGGATTGCACATAAGCCTTGCTTGCAAAGTAGACGCTCTGCAGAGGGCCGCCAGGTGCCATCCCTGCCGATGAGCCAACATTTAGAATCTTGCCGGATTTGCGGGCGACCATAGCGGGCAGGAACAAACGACACAATTGGGTCAGGGCGACCATATTGACCTGCATCATGGCGGCATCCTTCTCCCAGTCGCGCTCATAAAAATAGCCTTGGCCACCAAATCCGGCATTGTTGATGAGGTAGTCGACTTGTATGCCTTGTTGCTGTAGCTGATCGTAAATTTCCTGGGCAGCATTGTACACCGAGAGGTCTTTGACAATAACCAACACCTGTATGTTGAATTCTTTTTCCAGGCTTTCTTTCAATGCCTTTAGCTTGGCTTCCCGACGGGCGATCAATATGAGGTGGCCTCCTTTGGCAGCGTGAATGCGAGCCATTTCTGCCCCTATACCAGAAGAGGCGCCTGTGATTAAAGCTGTTTTACTCATGTTTAGACTTTTGTGATGGCGTGTTCAAAAATACTTGTCAATTTTTCGGTTGCAGCCCATGGCGTTTTTGTGCTTCTTTGCTTTTGGCTGCTGGATGCATAGAATTTGTTTGTCAATTAAATTTACTTTTATCTTATGAAAATTACTTCGCCTCAGAAAATTAGCAATTATTACGAAGCTTTACTGAATCGGGATGAACGTTTTGTCGGAATATTCTTTGCCGGTGTTCGGACGACTTCTGTTTTTTGCATCTCGACCTGTCGGGCGCGAAAGCCGAAGGCGGAAAATGTGGAATTCTTTTCGACCTTCAAGGATGCACTGGCCAGTGGCTATCGGCCCTGTAAGATATGCAAGCCGACGGAAAATGCTTGTGCGGCACCACCAGCAGTGGAACAGGCTGTCCGCTTGGTTAAAGAAAGTCCCAAGGCGAAAATCAGTGATTATGAATTGCGGCAAAACGATATCAGCCCCAACCAAGTCCGCCGATGGTTTAAGAAAAACTACGGCATGACCTTTCACGCCTATCAGCGAATGTATCGCATCAACAATGCCTTTCAGGAATTGAAGCATGGAAAGAAAACGACCCATGCTGCTTTCGACTCGGGCTACGATTCTCTGAGTGGCTTTGGTTATACCTACAAGAAATTGTTGGGCGAATCTCCTCAGAAAAGGGGTGGCCGCCAAGTGATATTGATCAATCGACTGACAACGCCCCTAGGACCTATGTTTGTCTGCGCTACCGAGCAAGGGCTCTGCCTATTGGAATTTACCGACCGGCGAATGCTGGAAACGGAATTCAAGGACTTGCAACGCCTGTTGAACGCCCGCATACTGATTGGCGAAAACGAACACATTATACAGGCAAGACAGCAGATTGCTGAATATTTTGAAGGCAGTCGAAAAGTATTTTCGCTCTCTTTGCACACGCCTGGTACGGATTTTCAAAATATGGTTTGGCAGCATCTGACGGCAATTCCCTATGGAGCAACGAGTACTTACCAAGCACAAGCAGCAAGCATCGGCAAGCCGAAGGCCATCCGCGCCCTTGCCTCCGCCAATGGGTTCAATCGCTTGGCCATCGTCGTGCCTTGCCATCGGGTGATTGGGAAGGACGGTGCGCTGAGGGGCTATGGTGGTGGCTTGGAACGGAAGCGTTGGTTGCTTGATTTTGAAAAAAGCAATGGGGAAAAAGGGCAAAAGGCAGCTGTGGCAAAGATGTTGTTGGCTGGAAAAGGGAGCGAAACTTTCAAAAAAGATGCAGACTCCCTCAGCAATGCTTGACGATTGGAGATTTGCTCCTTTCAAACGAAAAAGTATCATTTATAGATCAATTGATGTATCTTGAACAGCGCAAGAAAAAATGTATCGCTATAAATGAAAGACATACTTGACAACATAGAAGTTAATAATAGAAAACAGACATTTACACATCTATCTCTGGTATGTGTACTTGTATCGCTGAGTTGCTTTGGCTATTTGTTGAATCTACTGTCCAATCCCGTCCTTGCCAATGACACCCTCTACAATCCACCTTTGCTTTTGGTGAGAAGTGCACAAATTTCCTCTGTTTTGGGTGTCGTTATGGTCGCTTTTAGCTTTGTGAAAAAGGAACCTTCTGGCTGGAAAAAGTGGCTGGCGGCAGTTGTAAACATTACCTTGTTTTTGCTGATTGTCGGCTCTGTTGGCTTTTACTATTTTATCGAGATGACGCAGTAGCTTACTGATTAACAGCTGATGATAACTAAAACGAAATGAAACTATTTGATAAAAAAGCGGAGAAACGAGCTTGGTTGGCACTCATAGCTTCAATCCCTTTTTTGTTTTTTGTCCTTTGGATGGAAAATGGAGAAATTGGACTAACAGAAATCGTCATTGCAATACTAACGCTGACGATCGGTGTTGG